>NZ_KB902906.1:0-6761 GCF_000379565.1 Cupriavidus sp. UYPR2.512
GGGGGATTTCTAAGCGAGGTGCACCGCGCATGGCGGCACGCACTGATGCGGCGAGGTCAGCGCCCCAGGATGCCGTGGGCTCGATTCAAACGCCTGATCAAGAAATACCTGCCCCCGTGCCGGGTTGTTCACCCGCTCCCATCGGAGCGGTTTCACGCCAAAACTTCTGGTAGGAGCCGTATGCGGTAATTCCGCACGTACGGATCTGTCCGGGGGGCGATGGGTAACCATCGTCCCTACCGGAATCTCGTTAGCACAGCTGCTCGAACCAGTGTTGTTCGCTAATGATTGCTAGTGGAGTTCGCTGGGCCCAGTGGGTACACGAACTATTTTCAATCTCAGCGGCCATGGCTTGGACGCGAGAATCCAGATGCATGCGAGTGGTCCAATGATTGGGATCAGAGAGACGTAGGCGTAGGGATCACTGAAGTGCGCGTTTTTGAAAACAGTGCGGAATGGGATGAACCACGCCGCCTCAAAGACGACGAACGCAAGCAAGTAGACCATTGCGATTTACCGGTGAGGTGCTGACCCTGAGCGTGGCGCAATCATATTTATTGTGCGCCGCAACCTGATTTTACCCGCGCGCTGACTCTCGGCAGAGCCCTTCGAAATAGGGGATACCAGACGAGCAACCACCGGTTCCCGCGCTGCCCGCATAGACAAACCGACTCAGCCGATGGAGCCTCCGCAGCCACGACGGGTGGCTTTTTCATGTCAGCTCGCCGGACTCGATTTGCTCCCAATGGCACTTTCCCGAGATTCAGAGCGCATCAGGATCGCGGAATTCGAAGGGGGAGTCGATGTGCAAGCGGGCGTCGCCTGACGCCAGGAAGCGGGGATTGTGATGACCTAAGAGACCGGCTTCACCATCCCCCTGTGACTGCGCGCCATCAAGCCGCCGGGGCAGCGGCGTCGGGCGGTGCGAGCGAAGCGTATGAAGTCGCGAAGGTCGGCCTGATGAGGAGTGTCGCCACGCTCGATGGCTGACATTGGCCAACGGCTCGATTTCGGACGAGGCTGTGGTGAGTCGGCTGAGTGCCCGGTGCGCAGTCATCTAGAATGGCGGTCATCGATGGCTCTGTGGCTATGGTTCGCTTTATCTTACCGAGTCGTCCTAGCCATTCAAGCAATGGGCTACGCGGGCTTGATGGCTTTTCTGTCTCCGTCGTCAATAAGGAGAGCACATGTTAACGTCCTATCCCCCTAAAGGACGGGATTCAGATTTGAAAAGCCTCGCGCGTGGTCATAGGTTAGGCCGCCCGACTCAGTGTACGGGCGCGGCAACCTGGCAGTTGACGAGGACCGTCACGCGCGTGGCGTGCTGCCAGATAAGCGTCGGATCTTTGCGCTCCCATTTATCCCAGGCGCTGTAGGACAGCTTCTTTCTGTTGGCGAAGTGGACGAGGGCGTTATTGTTGTAGGCGTAGATCCATTTGTCCCCATAGCCCGTGGCTTTCATCTTGTCGTAGCTTGTGATCGGGTCAACCGAACCGGCGAATACTATTCCAATCAACAGGCCGGCGTAGTCGAACACTGCGGAGCCCGAAGCGCCGGGGTAGGCGTCCATGCGCATCCGATTAACAAAAGGAAATGCATTCGGGTCACGCCACGGTTGTATCTGACCCCACTTCCGCTGGATAGTAAAGTCGTTCGCCTTGGGATTTGAAAAGCCGGCGTAGAACGCATCCTCGATCTCTTCCGGCACGGACACCGATTTCGATCCAGGGAATAGGCGGAACGACGCAAAGGCTGGGACCTTCTGGTCAATCGAAAGGGCCGCGAGATCGAAGGACGCGTCCTTCGCGAGAACACGGGCACGGTGCCAGGCTTGATCGTAGGTGCGAACCATGATGGTCCCGGGTGTGCAGGGAGCGATCACGTGTGCATTCGTGAAGAGGTGGCCAGAATCATTGTAGAAGAACCCTGTCCCGCTGCTGATTTGTGCGGCGTTGGCCATGACACCATTTAGGCATAGCGCGGCGGTGAATAGATGGCGCCTCATCATTCTTTTGGCCTGCGTGGTCGTGTGGAGTCGTGAATTGTGCCATGCCGCCCACACGCTGAGCGAGCCTCCTGCAATGAAGGCGACATTCAGGCCGATCCGTGGTCATTCGTCGCTTTGCCATGACGTTAAAGGCCGTGCGGCGTCATTCCATACTCGACCGGGGGGACATGCAGGCGCCGGTCGCGCAGGTGAGGGATTCGCGGACAGAGGTCGAAGCCCAATCAATTCCGGATGCCGAAGCCCTGACGGTGGCCCCAGGCCGAAAGCGAGCGCGGCGGTCCATCGGTCTGATTATCGCCGGCCGTCATCAATCTGTCTTGTGCCCGTGCTGGGATTGGTACCCAAGAGAAAAGATGCCTGTCATTTGACGACGGAAAGGGAGGAGAGACATGTCAGTGCTGGATCTGCAATACAACTTCGCCAGCTTGTCACTGCGCGAACTGCTCGAGGCCCGCGACGCCTATCACTTCCATTTGCTGAGCAAAGCAAATGTCGTCGGTACGGCTGTTGGCTACTACCTCATTCGCAAGGAGGAGCCGTGGCCAACCAAGACCGGCGAAGGGAAGAAGCCCAAGACGAAGCTGAAGACACCACGCACGCTCTTCAACTCGGAAGTCAGAGATTACTCCTGGCCCTGCGTGCTCGCTTTTGTCCGCAAGTGGGCCACCGACGAGGAGTTCGGCCCGAACGGGCAATACGATCCTTCTCTTATTCTTCCCAAGACCTTGTACATGCCGGACGGCCGGGCAATTCCCGTCTGCACGGTGGAAGTGGGCGACTTTCACCACTCGCTCATTGACCCCTTCGTGGAAGGGCCGCGGCCCTCTTTTCCATTGGGGGGCGGCTGCCCCATCATCGTCGAGCGGCAGGGTGAGCGCCGCATTGCGACGGCCGGCTGCCTGGTCACCGACGGCAATACCACGTTCGCGCTGACGGCGCGGCACGTGAGCGGAGAGCCGGGCCAAGAAGTTCGGAGTATGCTTCGCGAGGGCGAGACGCGCGTCGGTGTCAGCTCCGGCCGTAGCCTGACGCGCCTCCCATTCAGCGAGGTCTATCCGGAGTATCCGGGCCGGCGCTCCTACGCCGCCCTCGACGTCGGCCTGATTGAAATCGATGAGCTTTCGGACTGGACCAGCAATACCTACGCGCTGCCGCCGCTCGGGCAACTGGCTGACGTCCACGAGGGCAATCTTTCGCTGCGGCTGATCGACCAGCCGGTGGTGGGATACGGTGCGGCCTCCGGCCTCATACGCGGATCGCTGAAGGCGCTGTTCTATCGACATCGTTCGGTCGGCGGCTTCGACTACATAGCGGACTTTCTCATCGCACCGGGCGAGGGGGCTCAGACGCGCCCTGGCGATTCAGGCATGGTCTGGCATCTGGATGGCATCCCGAACGCGCGAGAGAACGGGGACATCCCGCTATCCCAGCGGGATCTGCGGCCGCTCGCGGTGGAGTGGGGCGGCCAGATTCTCGGGGACGCGACCAGGAGCGCGACCTTTGCGGTGGCCACGAGCCTGAGCACGGTGTGCCGTCAACTCGGCGTCGAACTGGTCACGGACGTGGGGCGAGGCGTATCCGGGTATTGGGGACGCACCGGCCACTACAGCATCGCGGCGCTCGCCATTGGCCATATTCGTCACCCGAAGCTCAAGAAGCTGATGGAGGCCAATGCCTCCATCCTGAGCTTCGACCTGAAAGAAATCGAAAAGAAGGGTTTCGATGCATCGGTGGGTAAACTGAGCGCGGCGGACAAGTTCGTGCCGCTGGCCGACGTCCCGGACGAGATCTGGAAGAAGCTCCCCAAGAAGTCGGGGGGGCGCGCCGGCGGGCGCGACACGTCCGGTGGCGTCAGTCGCAGCGACGGACCGGAGCATCCCACGCACTACGCCGACATCGACGTCGCCTACGCACCGCACAGCAAGAACCTGCGCGATTTGTGCCGCGCTCAACCGGCGACGTTCCTGACAGTGGCGGCCTGGCAAAAATACTACGATGACATGGCCGCCGCAGCGCGTGAAGCGGGCAACGAGAGCGAAGCCCGACAGTATTCCAGCAAGCTGAAACAAGGGCTGCTGCCATTCCGGCTCTGGCAGTTCTATGACGCCATGGCTGGCTTTGTCACGAACGGCGACATCGAGGGATTCGTGACTGCCGCTGGCATCGCGGCGCACTACATGGGGGACGCCTCCCAGCCGCTGCATGGTTCGGTGCTGGCGGACGGCGACAAGAACAGGCTAGGCCCCCGCACGGACCCGAAGACCGGAGAAGCGCTGCCTTACGGAGAAGGCGTCCACAGTGCCTACGAAACGAAAATGGTCTCCCGCTTCGCTTCGGATCTTCTGCCGGCAGCCGCTGCCGCGCTTGCCGGATTCGACAAGCAGTTGCCACTCTGCAAGAGCGGCGCCCAGGTCGCGCGCGCGACCATCGAACTCATGCACGATGCGGCCCGCACGCTGCCGCCCCAGGAAATTCTGGATGCCTACGAGGATGCTGGTGGCGGTACGGTAGTTGCTACCCTTGAAGCCATGAACGAGACACTGGCGGAACCGACGGCCAAGCTGCTTGCCGAAGGTGCCCGCTATCTGGCTCTTCTCTGGGATTCAGCGTGGGCCGACGGCGAAGGCGAGGAATTCGCGGAGAGCGACCTTGTCGCACTGGAACCGAAGGCGGTGCGCGCCAGGTACATCAAGTCAAACTTCCTTCCGTCTCTCATGCTGGAGGAGATCGCCGAGGCGCTGAAGCAGTCTGAGTTGGGTCCGGAAACCTGGGAACCGTAGTCGCGGGCTGTACGCTCGATAGTGGCTATCGCCGGAACACGTTCGCATTCTGGCGATAGCCGTCAACAACACGCGCCCGAACCACCGCAACGACAACAGGCCCGCACACACCACCAACAGCGCGCGCAGGACTAGCGTCGGCGACAGGTATCCCATCACTTTGACAGGCATGGCTGACCTCACGACTGACTCAGTCGGGTGAGTTGTAGCAATGCCCTGTGACACTTCGCGGAAGGGCGGTGAGGTTCTGGGCAACCGGAGTTCGCCGAATGTGATGTCTAGAGTGCTCACGGCTCTGGCGAACAGCGGCATCAGATGCGCAACCGCATGTTGTGTGCCGTTTTCGCCGAAGGCGTCCAGGCGATTGTTCCCGATCGCGCGCCGATAGTTTGGGCACTGTGGATTTGCAACCTGCAGAGGCAACCAGCTGGTCTGCGTATGAGGCGGCTCATGTTCGAGTACTCACCGCGAGTGACCGTTCGTCTCGCGCATCTGGGGCCACTGTCGCCATGACTCAGCCATGGAACCCTTGGAACTTAGACGATAAAGAGAATTTCGGTAGCCCAACCGGAAGACCGAGTGTAAGTATCGGCGTCGCCGTTTTTGATGGAAATGCCATGCCTGGTGACACGGCGGGCCAGCTCGTACATTGTGCGTGAGCACGAGAATCGATGGACGCGCGAGCACGGTAAATGATGGTCGGCTGAGGTACGGTCCATAGCCAATGTTGCAGGTCGTCGTCGGTTGATGCTGATGGACGTGGCGATCAAGCGCGGGCGGTCCGGATGCGGAGGTGGAGCGGCTACGCTGATGGAACAAGGGGCCCGGCGGGCCCCTTGTGGTTTGGCCACGCACCGACATTCCCACGGTCCGGCGCTTCGGCGAGCGCGTGGCTGATAGCTTCCTGCGCAACCCGCGCGAGTGGAAGGTAAGGGGCGGGCCGCGCTCGATGGGGATTGAGGGGGCGGCACTGGATGTGCTGCGGCAGATCGATGCGCTGGTGGCCTATCACGCCCCATCGAAGAGATCACGGAGCGACCAGTCCGGGCCGCTGGGGTCCGGATTACGGCATGCGAGATAGAAGCTCCGTGCAGGTACAATTGCGAATCTTGGTCGCAGGCCTTTACGACATTGGCACTTCAGACGTGACTAGGTGATACGGCCCATTCTCTGAGCCATCGAAAACTACCCAGTGCCAGCGATGAAGCCCGCTCGCAGTTGTTTGATGCCGTACCGCCGCCAACGCCTGAACTGATCGTTTGGTGAGATAAGACCAAGAATCGCACTCAACTTTGCGCCCGAGCCGAATACCATTGGACGGCTAGTACCTTTCGCAAATCCGACGCATAGGTACGATGGTCACCGTCGTTGCTGAATTGGATGGCATTTCTCGCATGACTCAGAGGCATGCCAGTGAGCATTGCTACACAAGCGGCACCGCACTCGGTCCTATGTCGCTGTTTGATTTTTCGAAGCGAAAGCATGAACGGTATTAGAAAAAAATAGGGGGAGAAGAGTGTCGCGACGTTCGATCATACCTGTTACAGGTCGCGCCCAATCGTGCCGTCATGTGGGGTGTATTTGGCAGCTCCTGCATTTGCTTATGAGACCAAGTCGCGCTGCAGTTGCGCTCAAGCAGGCCGCCGCTCGGCGGCTTTAACATAACGCCCGCACTGCAGCTGTTGCCGGGGCGTTATGTTTGATGCGCAGGGGCGGCCAGATGTCTATCGGACCGCTGGCGCCCTCAGCTGAGAGGCGACGCGCAGGCGTTAGACACGGCAGAAAAATCGAAATGCGCGGCNGCATACAGGGCATTGCACGCCCAGACTTCCTCGCCGTTCTTGTAAAAGGTGACCCACTTGCCGTCGCTGATGCAATGGGCGCCGGGAAACACCTCATCATGACCATTGCCAGCGTCCAGCGGGAAGGGCGCATGAGGCACGGCCCAGTAGTGGCCGCTCGGTAAGGCTTCG
>NZ_KB902907.1:0-6758 GCF_000379565.1 Cupriavidus sp. UYPR2.512
CTTTGCGCAGCGCCTACTGGCAACGCAAGCCGCCCCCGGGCCTGATCCTGCATTCGGATAGGGGCAGCCAATATGCCAGTCGAGCCCACCGAACGCTGGCCGCGTCATGGGGCATGATCGTCTCCATGAGTCGGCGTGCCAATGCCTGGGACAACGCGCCAATGGAAAGCTTCTTCAAGACTCTGAAGGTCGAGCGAATCCATCAAACACGCTACGAAACCAGGGCCCAAGCGCGCCTGGATATCGTCGACTGGATCGAAGGCTATTACAATCGGCAGCGCCTGCATTCGATCGACTTCCTTACGCCGGTCGACTACGAAGCCCTGCGCATGGCTGCATGAGTTGCTGTACGTGAAAGCGAGGCAGGGTCACGGGAAGGTCACCGTGGACAAGAGCGGCGCCAATCTGGCGGCGCTCGAGGCCATCAACGCAGAGCGGGGTGCACCGATCGAGATCCGGCAGAACAAATACCTGAACAACATCATCGAGCAGGACCATCGTGCGATCAAACGCCGCGTCAGACCGATGATGGGCTTCAGGGACTTTCGCTGTGCGCGCATCATTCTCTCTGGCATCGAAGTGATGCATATGATCTGCAAGGGGCGGAAGATGAAAGGCGATGGCCTTCAGCGAACGGCCGCCGAACAGTTCTATTCGCTAGTAATGTAAGCATTCCTTATCAAATTCGATCGGGTTCCTCTCTTTGCTCTTACTGCGACAGAAGCGCTAAACAGCCTGAAGACCTGTTCAAGGACGACAGGCAAGAGCGCCTCAACACGTTCCTTCACCGGTCGCTTCAGGAATGTCAGTTGGCGCTCAAATCTCTGACTAACGCCCACCGTTGTGAGATTGTTGAAGCCCTTTGGGTGGAAGGATGTTTCCAGAAAGTCGGATTGAGGCTCAGTTCTCAGCCCTTGGTCTGCCTGCTTTCGAGCACCGTTTATCTGGAAACCGCCATTGCCTACATCCGTCGGCGCGATTGGAAGAAATGCGTCACGCCAGACACTGTTGACCAGGCTCCTTTGGCAGAGTCTTACTCGCATGCAGCGCCAGCAACATTCTGGCCCTACGGAACCCTTGTGAACCTGCTCACCGGATTGCCACCGCGCTAACCCGCTGCCATTCATTGAGCTTACTGTCCGAGATGGCGACGCGCAAGCCATCGCAGTTCAGTGACTTCCGCAGCGGCTGCGCTCAAAGCGCCTTGCTGATCGATGCACATGTCGTGGCGTTGGCCCAACTATTGCACATGCTCTTCTTCCAGCAACAGGAGTGGATTGAAGTGAATAGTAAGCAGAAAAGCGCAAGGTTGGTTACCTGAATGGGAGACCTGATGCGGAGTTCAATTGGATTTGCAGGGTTAGGTGATATACGCACGCCGCTCCGTAAAATCGTTATTTCGCCTGTGAATTTGACCGCAAACGGACGCGCACATCTTGGTCGCGCGGGTGGTCCCTTTTTGAGAATGGATATCCTCGCACGCGCCTTGCGCCGCAGCGGACATGATGTTTGGTACGGACTCACTACGGACGGCTTCGAAAATCATGTCGTTGCAAGAGCGGCGCAGCTCGGAGAGAATCCCCCAACGATGGCAGCCCGATTTCATGTGCAGATCGGGACAGATTTGAAGGCCCTCGATATTCATCTCGACAGGTTTGATGATCCCGTTCATCGCACCAACGTGGCCCGCTTAGGATTGCCCTGCGCCAGCATGTCGCGCCAACTAAACTCATTTAGGCGCACCCGCGAGCACTAAAATGGAGAATAAAATGCCAAAGACATTCGCTGCACTCGAATGTCATCCTAGACATCCACCACGAGCAAACGTTCCACGCGCAGGAGGCCGCAGATGCAGACGTGGTGGCGGTTATTCATAAGGCAAGTGAAGGTGCCACCTTTAAGGACAGAGCCTACCTGGCTCGGCGCGAACAGGCTCTAAAGGCCGGCTTGCTATGGGGCGCCTACCATTTTTCTAGTTCCAAGCCTGCCCGGGACCAAGTGAAGAACTTTCTCGAAGCAGTTGATTGGAACAACAAGGACCTTGACCATTCCAAAACCGTCTTTTGCCTCGACTTTGAGCCTAGTACCAGCGGTCCGGACATGACGATCGATCAAGCCCACGAGTTCGTCACGAAGATGAAAGAAGTCACTGGACGTTGGCCCATGATCTATGGTGGAAATATGCTCCGCGACGCCGTGCCTCACCACGGAGCGGATCCGATTCTGAAGAACTGCCCGCTTTGGTACGCCCGCTACAGGGATACGCCCATCGGTATCCCGGTTGACACATGGCCACATTTCACACTCTGGCAATATACGGACGGCAAGGTGGGGCCAGCACCACACGCGTTCGACGGGATGGAGCGCTTGGACCGTAGCTGCTACGTTGCGAATGACGCTGCTGCGCTACGGAGCGCATGGCCCTTCGCCGACTACTTCAAGAGCGCTCCCGCTGGTACGGATCAGAATGCTTAGCGAGATCGGGCGTTGCTGCCCGGCGAAACGCTTAGCCGGGTGGCTCGTGACCTCCGTCTGCGGCGGCCATGCGGCTGCGCCATCAGCTCCTTTACCGGGTACCCGACACCTTCGGAAACCGGTGAAGACCTTGCGCTGGCCAACAAGGCGTACCTGACCGAGGAAGTTCGCACGAACGGAATCGTTAAGGATGACAAGAATCGTGGAGGACTGACCCGCCGTCAATACCGCGACACCGTGATCTATCCGCGCATGGCGGTCATTGACGCTCACTACTAGGAATTCGAGTCGAAGCTGGTCGGGACGTACACCGCGTTGGATGTCTCCGCGGATCTGACCACGCTTGTCTTGAACGGGCTAGGAGCAACAACTGGGACCGCGACGGCTAAAGCTGCCCTAGCCGCTGCTTCCGCCGGCGTCATTGGCGCGAAGGGGGTCATCAACACAGACGTCTTCTACCAGAAGACTTTGCCCGCCCTAGTCGCACAAATGCAGGCTGGGCGTCAGAACGTCAAAGTTCGAATCGAGGCAGGAGGGGCAAAGCCGGTAAGCGAATACTCGATCGATCAAGCGTTGAGCGACGTGTCCGCCTACTACGTTGCCGGCTCGGTACCATCCGCGATCTCCCAAATTACCCAGCAAGCTGCCGCGTCGCAAAATGATGCGATCCAGAAGGTGGAAAAGATCCGCCGGGAGAGCGCTGACCCTCAGCTCACCGCTACGGTTCGCCTCCTCAAGTGGCTCTATCCCGGTGGCAACGAACGCAAGAAGATCGATGCCACGAAGGAGGCTGCACTAAAGAAGTGGCAAAAGGATAATGCCGACAGCAGCCACCCTGAGATCGCCACCATGAAGACCGACGATTTCCTACATGAGTCAGGGGACGCCGTTGAACTCGCCCGAGAGAAGGCGGCGGACGCTTTGATTCCACAGTAGGCAACATACAAGGTAAGCAATGGGATGGACGCCCCCACCCGGTGACGGCATCGATGTGCCAGAGTGGAAGTGTCGCTAGCCACTCAAACCGGAAGGGGCATCCATCATGCAGATTACGACAGTTGGGATCGACCTGGCCAAGAATGTGTTTGTGCGACCTGCAAGTCGCGTGAGTGACCTTGCCCCTGTTCCACGAATCCCATAACCGAGGAAATTAGGCAGCCCGGTTTTACTGAGCTGCGAACCAGTTTTTCTCAAACGTCATGGGGCTGACGTAGCCCAGCGTCGAGTGGAGCCGGCTGGCATTATAAAAGCCAAGCCAGTCAATTACCTCGTCCATTGCGGCGCGGCGGGTAGCGAACTGGCGACCGTGCAGGCGAGCGATCTTCAGCGACCCTCACAGACTCTCAGTCGGCGCGTTGACCACAGCAATCCCATGCCTAGGGCCAGGGCAACTAGTCCGGATTTTTTCATATTGCTCTCCGTTATCCTGGCCGAGGGATGCTCCCTCGGCCAACTCGATGAGTGTCTCTTAGTTCCGCTTCAGGTCGAAGCGATCGAGGTTCATGACCTTCGTCCAGGCCTGGACAAAATCACGTACGAATTTCTCGTGCGCGTCGTCCGATGCGTAGACTTCAGCAACGGCCCTCAGCTCAGAGCTCGATCCGAATAGCAGATCGACAGGACTTGCCGTCCACCTAATGGCACCCGTTTTGCGATTGTGTCCCTCGTAAATGCTGTCTGCCTTGGACGACTTCGTCCATTGGGTGGACATATCGAGCAGATTGACGAAGAAGTCGTTGCTCAAAGTTCCCGGATGGTCGGTCAATACGCCGAGCTTGGAATGACCTGCATTGGCATTCAGCACCCGAAGTCCACCGACCAGGACCGTCATCTCTGGGACCGTGAGATCCAACTTGTTGGCGCGATCAACCAGCAGTTCCGCAGGCGGTCTTTCATTGCCTCGCGCATAGTAATTGCGGAACCCATCAGCGGTCGGCTCAAGCACCGCAAAGGAACTGACATCGGTCTGCTCCTGCGTGGCATCCGTTCGTCGTGGCGAAAAGGGAACCTTAACGTTGAACCCCGCCTTCTTTGCCGCATCTTCGATGGCGGCACTGCCACCAAGCACGACCAGGTCGGCCAGTGATACCTTCTTGCCGTCCGTTCTGTCCTTGTTGAATTTGGCCTGGATGTCTTCCAGAGACTTCAGCACTTTCGCCAGTTCCTCGGGGTCGTTGACCGCCCAATTGTTCTCCGGAGCGAGGCGGATGCGTGCGCCGTTCGCGCCACCGCGGTAGTCGGTGGCGCGAAACGAAGCAGCAGACGCCCAAGCGGTCTTGACCAGTTCCGACTTGGCCAGTCCCGATGCGAGGATCTTGCTCTTCAGGTCAGCGATATCCGCATCGCCAATCGTCTTGTAATTGGCCGCGGGGATCGGATCCTGCCAGACCAGATCGACCTTCGGTACTTCCTTGCCCAGATAGCGTGCCTTGGGCCCCATATCCCTGTGGGTCAGCTTGAACCACGCCTTGGCGAAGGCCAGCTTGAATTCCTCGGGATGCTCATGAAAGCGTTTGGCGATCTTGCTATAAGACGGGTCGACCTTCAACGCAATATCGGTCGTGAACATCATCACCGGATGAAGTTTCGACGGGTCGTGTGCATCCGGCACGATGTTCTCGGCATCCTTAGGCTTCCACTGATGGGCGCCCCCTGGGCTCTTGGTCAGAACCCACTCATGCCCGAAAAGATTGTCGAGATACTGCATGGTGAAATGAACGGGGTCAGCCGACCAGGCGCCCTCAAGACCGCTGGTGATCGTGTCGGCGCCCTTGCCAGTGCCACATTTGTTGACCCAGCCCAGGCCTTGCTGCTCGAGGCCTTCGCCGGCAGGCGCGGGGCCAACACATTTGTCAGGCGATGCGGCGCCATGCGCTTTGCCGAAAGTGTGACCGCCCGCGATGAGTGCAAGGGTTTCCTCGTCATTCATCGCCATGCGACCGAAGGCTTCGCGAATATCCTTCGCTGCCGCGACTGGATCTGGCTTGCCGTTCGGGCCTTCGGGGTTGACATAAATCAAGCCCATCTCAGTTGCGCCCAGTGGCTTCTCGAGCTTCCCGTTCTTGTCGCGGTTATCCGACAGGAACTTGGTACCGGCTCCCCAATAGACCAGATCGGATTGCCAGTCGTCCTCGCGACCACCACCGAAGCCGAAGGTCTGAAAACCCATGGAATCGAGGGCAACATTGCCCGTCAGAACCATCAGGTCACCCCAGGAAATCTTCTCACCGTACTTCTTTTTGATCGGCCACAACAGACGGCGAGCTTTGTCAAGGTTGGCGTTGTCCGGCCAGCTATTCAGCTGCTCGAATCGCTGCTGTCCACCGCTAGCGCCACCGCGGCCATCATACGTACGATACGTGCCCGCACCGTGCCAGGCCATCCGGACGAAGAACGGCCCATAGTTTCCATAGTCTGCAGGCCACCAGTCTTGCGACGTCGTCAGGACAGCCCTGATGTCCTTCTTCACGGCGTCAAGATCGAGGCTTTGGAATGCCTGGGCGTAGTTGAAATCCTTGCCATAAGGATTCGATTCGGCGTCATGCTGTCGTAGCGGCGAAAGATCGAGCCTCTCCGGCCACCAGAAGTCGTTCGAGCGTGGCATGCCATCGGCCCATGCCGGAATGGTGCCGGCTCCCATGGCCATGACCGCGACAGCCGCCAAGATGGATTTCGTGAAATTCTTTTGCATATGACCTTCCGCGATTTGGTTGTTGTAGGGGCGCGGTGGGCATTGTTATCTTGCATGCAATCCGCTGACCAATCGAGAGTTTTCATGCCTCCGATAGGCTGGGACTATGCCGACTCTGGACGAAGTGCCGACTCTGGACGAAGTGTGGCACGCTCCGACAGAATTTGCCACAGTGGACCTGAATTCGCGAGACGAAATGGGCCATATCGCCTTCATGCTTGCGGCATATCATGGCCGAGGCCGTGTGGAAACGTCTCTCGAATCGCACTAATGCGCGTCTCCTCCGGGGCGTGGCCTGTCTTATCGAATTTTCGGCCAATCTGGCAACTGGTTGCGAGTTTCGGTTGAAGCGATCTGGCGGCGGTCAACGGAATTGGCAAGCNGGCGAGACCAGCCGCGTCGAGATGGGCGACGAGGCAGTTTTGCGTTGTCACGGATGCATTTCCGCAGGGGGAGGACGAACGGGACCACGGCGCGCTGCGCCGTACTGAAGCATGGACCTTAACTGCCAGCTCAACTACCGCAATAGTGCCGTAGATTTATCATGGTGTAGGCCATGGTCTTGAATGCGTAGTGCAACTGACTGATGCGA
>NZ_KB902908.1:0-6716 GCF_000379565.1 Cupriavidus sp. UYPR2.512
CAGACCATGGCCAACTGGGTCGGTGTGGACCTCACGCGCATCAATGGGTTGGGCGCGACCGCGGTCCTGAAGGTTCTCAGCGAGATCGGTCCAGACCTGAGCCGCTTCGCCAACGTCAAGCACTTCTGCTCGTGGCTGGGCCTGTGCCCCGGCACCAAGATCAGCGGTGGCAAGGTGCTGTCGGCCAGCACCAAACGTTCGGCCAACCGCGTGCGCCAGGCACTGAAACTGGCCGCCATGAGTCTCTCGCACAGCGACTCCGCGCTCGGCGCGTTCTACCGCCGGCTGTGTGCCCGCATGGACAAGCCGCGCGCCAACACCGCCGTCGCGCACAAGCTCGCGCGCATGGTCTACTTCATACTGACCCGTGGTGAAGCCTTCGTCGACCAGGGCCAGCAGCATTACGAAGACCAGCAGCGCCAGCGCAGCAGCGCCGCGCTCCGGCGCCGCGCCACCGCGCTGGGCTTCCAGATCAATCCCATTGGGACGGCCACATGACAGGTGCCGTCTTTATTTCTTACCAAGAGGGATCTTATGCAGATTCAATCGCAAGGGACAGGCCCCACCCCGCCTCGTACTTCGGGTCCTATGCGACCCATCGACATCTATTGATGTGTCGTTCCTGATGACGTTGTGTTCCGAGTCGGAACACGATTGCTAGGCCGACCGTCGGGACTACAGCGATTGCGCCGACACATTCGCTCCTGACCGGGACCACAGGGAAATTCAGACTGCGTCTGTGCAAGAATGAGACTCGTGTTCCGACTCGGAACACAAAAAAACCCCTCTGTGAGGGGTTCGACTGGTCTGGTTACGACGACGGCTAGCGTTGCGGTCCGCCATCGAAAAGTTCATTGATAACCGTCCGTATCCGTTCCTCTTGAGCCGCAGTCAGGACTGCACTCTTGAGCTTTACAGTAAAGCTCACGGAGTCCTTTGTGATGCTGCCTGCTTGAGTCTTACCGGCATAGACCTTATGGATGTCACGCTGCGAAGTTACAGGCGTCGCTTCACGACGGAGTAGCGACGCCTCCAGCAGCTTGGCGAACTTCGACTGCTCAAGGCTACCGTCTACAAGTTGCTTCCAGACCTCGCGAGCCACCGTCACTGCTGGCTCGCCATGCTTCTTGAGCACGGCGTAGGTGTCACTTGCCGCAGTACCACTGAATAGCGATGGGTTCCTCTCCAGATCTACACGCATGAATTCAGGTAGATTGTCGAAGGCAAAATATCGATAGAGTGTGCTCCGGCTCATCCCCATGGATTCGGCCATCCGCTTCCTGTCGGGAAATTCCTTCTCCACACGGCGCATCGCCTTTCCGATTTCGTAGTCGGTGAGGTCTTCACGGCTGACGTTCTCGGCCAAAGCAAGCACGGCCATATCTGCATCAGACGCATCCGAGACGAGCGCCTTGATTTCAGGCAGACCCAACACCTGGTGAGCGCGCCAACGGCGTTCCCCGGCAATAAGCTCGTAGTACAACTCTCCATTGTCCGGTGCGACTCGTCGAACCAGAATGGGCTGCATTAGGCCCAGTTCCTTAATGCTCTCGGCAAGCTCAGTGAGACTGCTCTCGTCAAACCTTATCCGCGGCTGCCAGGGGTTCGGCCGAATCTTCTCGACCGGAACCGTGCTTGCAGCCCCTTGGGACTCCAATTCCTGAATCCGAAGCTGTGCCGCACTCAAGGCCGCCATCATCCCTGGCGCTGTCTTTGGACGGTCTGCAACTTGAGGGGCGACTTCCACTTTGATTTCATTAGCAGGAGTCAAATTTGCGGTTTGCTCCAGCATGCGCTTGCGCATATTCATTTACGCGTCCTCCCACTTTCCGGCGTAAAACTCATCGACCCAACGGCAATATTCGTCGAACGGAATCCGCACACGCTGGAATGTCTTGTTGCTACCCTCGAACTTACTAATGTCGAACACCGTCGCAAGTGCGAGAGCCCCGTTACTCATCACGGAGCTCGCCGGCACTTCAATCGGGCTCATCCAATCGCCATAGGCTCGTTGTACCCAGGAGCGAACAATCGGAGCCGAAGACGCCACGCCATAGTCAACCTTCGAAAGCAGAATGCTCACGAAGTCGTAGGTCTTGTTTCCTTCGATGTTCTTGAAGCTGTCCGCCATATCGGAGAACAGACTCCAGAAAGATACCGAGCTAATGAAGTCGAGACTTTCCGGCACCAAAGGCATCACCATAGCGTCCGCAGCCATCAGGCCGTTGATGGTTAGGTAGGATAGCGAAGGCGCCGAATCCAGCACGATATAGTCGTATTTCTTTCGGAGAGGCTCCAAGCCCTTACGTAACAGGGTCCAGAAGCGATAATTCGCCGACTTGCTTGCCATTGCCGGGATGTGAAATTCAGCGGAGAACAACGACGGATGGGCAGGGATGACATCAACCCCGTCCCAATACGTCTCCTGAATGACACTCTCGAGCGTAAAGTCGTCTGGGCTGTAGATGTACGGCAGAACGGTGCTTTCCTCGACAATCATCTTCTCCGCATACAGGCCGCACAATTCGGTCAGTGATGCTTGCGGGTCCAGATCAACCAGCAGCACCTTGCGGCCGCGCAAACTCAGCCCCTGCGCCAGGCACATACTCGAAGTCGTCTTGCAGCTACCACCCTTGAAGTTGGCAGAAATAAGAACGCGACCGTCCGCTTCGCCTTTTCTTAGCAGCGGGGACGGCTTCACCTGTGAAGCTTGTTGAACCCACTTCCGAGTCTCGGCAAGCGTAAATTGGCGTACGCGCCCCTGAAGCTCACCCGCGGGAAGTGTGCTACCGTCTTTGGTTGCCAGATAATGAAGCCGCGCGCGGTCGATGCCACACATCTCGGCGACCTGGGTGGAGGTGAACGTCGGCGGACTTTTCCGAGGGCGAGGTGCCAGGATATGTTCGCGAAGTTCTTCAGTTAGCTTTTGAAGCTTCTTCGAAAAGTCACTCATTGAACCAATCGTGACAGTCCGGTCAATCTCGGTTAATTCGCTCTTCACCACCATATTCAACGTTCCATGTGAAATTCGGGATGAAACGTAGAATACGCGACCAACGGGGAAACTTCACGTACTTGTATGCACTTTTGGCAAAAAAGTGACGCCCATACGGGCTCTATGTGCGTGGTTCGCCGTATATCATAAAGTCAGGCGCAGAGCCGTAATCCGCGAGGGCAAAGAGCTTAGTGATGGTTAGCGCCCAAAACTTCAATAAAGACAGGCACGTGGGGAGATTCTGAGCGGCGCCTCATGGATGGCTAATTCGTGAGCAATAGGCAAGGTCACCGCCAATTGTACGAATTCGCCATTCTGTGATTCTGCAGATTGCGTAGCGCCCCCAGCAAAGTGCTTCTACTCGCAACCTAACCGAAGCAAAGTCACCAAAATTGTCCGAATCGCCGTGCAGTAAAGGTCACCACGCTCTTCCAGTCGTTGCTCTCCCTTAAAACGACGGATGGGACAAGCGACCAGGCCGCTACTACAAGTCCGGAGTGGGAAGTTCGTACAATTCTGGTGACCTTGCCTAGCAGCTAAGGCCTTGATCGTACAAATCTTGTGACCTTAGCTCTACCCGGTACCCGAACAGACAATTCTGGCGCCCCTTCTTGCCCGTGAATGAGTCATTCCCACGGTCTCGTCGACCTCATACGGCCCAATTGCGAACAATTTTTGTGACCTTGCTCAATCAACTGGTCGGAACCCAGTCTGTGACCGCAGAAATACAAATTCTGTGACCATGGGTCGGCCAAACTGCTCGCAGTTCATTGTGTGGCTTGGCCTCGGCACAGATTCGAACAATTTTTGTGACCTTGCGGACAATTCTGGTGACCTTGCCAAAACCGAGAGTCCATCGAGCTCGGAGCCTGGCCAAATCCGGTGACCTTGCGACCACATCTAGTAACCTTGCCCGACAAAATCAGCGACCTTTGGAACCAAAAAAGTGACCTTTCCAACCTAAGTCATTGATTTGATGGATAGGCCCCCGTTTCTTGTAAGTGATGTTCTGTTTATAAAAACAACAAACCAACCTACACCCATTCCTATGGACAGGTTTCGGAGCCGGGTATATTCGACCCCCAACAGCCATACCTTCGAATTCCACGTAAGGTCACCAGAATTGTCCCGACCCACTGCGCCCCGTCAACATTCCTACTGACCAAGTTCCGCCAGCACTCGGTACACCATAGCAGCGGTGCTCCGATGATTCCTAGACGTCCCGAAGGCAAAGTCACAAGGAATGTTTTGACATTTCGACCTTTCCCCTGCAACCTCCTGCACGAAGGAGGGAAGTGGTATGGAAAGCGCATCGCAACAATTAGCCTTGGCACTGTTCGAGGACTTCGCCCCTCGAGGCCAGAGCGTCACGGAAGCGCCAAAAGACTTGGGCTTCCGCCGCAGCAATGCCTTCGTCAAAATCATCGACCTAAGTCTGGCAGGCCGTCGCCTCATCGATGTTGCCTACTTCCTTGTAGCTGAAGACCAAGAAGTCCGGCGCGAATACCGGGTTGATGTCGGATTGTTCAAGTGGCTGTTAGCCACAACGAGCAACAACCGACGCCACCTCAGCAAGCTCGTTCGCGAAGCCCAGAAAGCAGCTATCGAGCTTAACGAGATCGACGTCGAAGACCCTTCCAAAGATCGATGGGGTGCAGTGCCCCTAATGGGCTCAGCATTCATCGAAAAAGGGGAGTTCATCTTTGAGCTTCCCGAACGGCTACAGCGCGCTATCAAGAACCCAAAATCCTCCCACTTTCTGAGCCTGCGTTACGTGTTCAAGTCGGTGCACTCTAAGGTCCTATACGACCGACTACAACAATTCATGGTTGAGGGCATCACGCCTTGGTTCGAAGTTCAGGCCTTGCGCGCTTGGCTAGAGTGTGAGAAGAAAACCTACGACCTCTTCAAGCACTTCCGAAGTAAAGTCCTTGAGGTAGCCATCTCGGAAATTCGCGAAGTGACCGGACTCCACATTGAGATGCTTACGCTTAACGTGCCCGGTTCAAAGAAAATCGGCCAAGTTCGATTCCGATTGAACGCTACCGAGCAGCCCAACGAGCAAAAAACCGCGTTCATCGTTCTTCGCAATGTCTACGAGACGCTGCGCAAAGAGTTCGCACTCAACCAGTCCGAGTTCAACGAAATTATTACGAACCGCGACCTGTACAACGACGAGCGAATCCACCAGGCCATGGAGTACACCCGACACAACGTGAAAGTCGGCAAGGTGAAGGTGCGAGCAGGTGGTTATTTCATGAAAGCCCTTCGCGAGGGCTACTTGCTTGGTGAACTCGATAAGCAGATCCATCACCAGTCAGCCATTGCAGAGTCAACTCGTAAGGCTGTTGACCAGGAGATGGCTGAGCGCGAGGCCCGCGTGAAGGCCGTTGGCGCCGAGCGCGACCAACGAGAAGCCGATTTGGGTTGGGAAGCCTATAACAAGCTCTCCGCTGAGCAGCAATCGGACATGATCGCGGAATTTTGTCAGTCTCAGGCGGCCAAGCTTCTCGCGCGAAGACTTAAGGTTGAGTCCCTGAACGTGCACGAGCATATCAATGACCCTCATGTTCGGAGCACATTTGGAGCCTTCGTGGCCAGTCGCGTGCACAAGGCAGCGAAGGCCGCAAAGCGAGTAGGCGCAGCGGCCTCAGCAAGTCTGATCTGAGCACGAGCAGGCGCCTTCACGGCAGCAGAACGCGCCGAGAACCCAACCTCGCGCGCACCAAACTCCGCAGTTGTTCGATTGCCATATGACCACGGTCGCGTTTGAAGGTTGAGGTGCTGATGAAGGGGGAAGGAGAGACGCCGATCGCTACTCTATCCCAGGCAACTTACGTTCGATGTCGCACAGGAGCCGACCCGGAGTTGTGCGCTGGCGTTTGAGCACCCTGCGCAGACGTTTGAACTGTTCGGCGTGCGCATAGGCGCCAGCGCAGCGCCGCAGCTTCTTGCCCCTCGCACTCGAAGGTTTGCTTAACGTTCAGGCCCTCATGCTTGGCCAAGCGGACCAGTTTGACACACTGGGAATTCTCCTGCACAGCAACCCTCCTCAATGCTTTGCCACACTTGGCTTCACCACATTCTGCAGGGCTGACTAAGCGAGACGGATCGCAAGCACGCTCCTTTGGCTCTCCGCGAAATGTACTGAGACGCCTGTTTGTCGCGCATCAACCTGCGAATATCCTCAATGGCCGCGTGTGCCACTACCGAAGACCGCTGTCTTGCTTGCACCGGCTGGCCGACGGCAGGGGCCAATCCGCCAGCTACTCTGTCCATCTCGATAAGCCAGGCGCGCGCCTGCTCATGCGCTAGAGAGCTTCGGCGACCGTTCGCGTCGGTGATCACGATGGACGCTGAATCGACCTCATAGGTCGACTCGTCGGGTGCTGCGACCCGTTTGTCTCGGTACCTCTCTACGAGTTCGGCAATCTGCTGCCGCTCTTGTGTGGCCCGAGCCTCGGCTGCGCGCGCTTCGTCGTCACGGAGCTTCCGCGTCCGGACTACATGTCCATAGTCAACAGGCTTTTCGAGGAGCGACTTGAGGTACGCGAACAGTTCTCGCCCCCGGAGCGGCCTGAGTGCATTGCCAGCCGCCGATACGACGTCCGACAATCGGTGGCCCGCCGTTCGCGCGAGCCTCATCAGTAG
Source organism: Cupriavidus sp. UYPR2.512 (assembly GCF_000379565.1). Classification (NCBI taxonomy): domain Bacteria; kingdom Pseudomonadati; phylum Pseudomonadota; class Betaproteobacteria; order Burkholderiales; family Burkholderiaceae; genus Cupriavidus; species Cupriavidus sp. UYPR2.512. Next base: position 6,647 of record NZ_KB902908.1, read on the forward strand.
GAACAGCGCGGACATCTTTAGCGCTTGATCGCGCACCAGGGGCGCCAGGTCCATAGGCACCGCCCGACCG
>NZ_KB902909.1:0-108926 GCF_000379565.1 Cupriavidus sp. UYPR2.512
CAGGCGACGCGTTTTTTGGTTACTTATATGAACGCGCCCCGGTTTGCCAGGTAAAGCCAACATCAAGCGTGGACAGGATTGGCTGCAGCCTTATATCCGGCCTTGCGGTGCAGGCTCAGCCTGCGGGCCCTGATGGATTGCGCCGGGAGTGTCCCTATCTTTTTGCCGTGCTTGCAGGCACCAGTAACCAATTGGGCTTGCACTCCCGCGGTCCAACCTGTTTTGCCATCACGTTGACGTTACCGTTGCAACCTGTGGACGGGTTCCTTCCTTTCCTCCTTCCTTGCTAGCTCAGCCTGCCGTCAGGCAGGCCTGACCGAGACGTAGTCTCGGTCATAGGTACGCTCATGCGCCAAGAGCGCCCACACCGTGCGCGCCGTCTTGTTGGCCAGGGCAACCGCCGCGACATTCGTCGGCCGTCGCTGCGCGAGCGTCAGGCTCCAGCTAGGCTGGTTCTTTCTGCGCAGATGGCTCAGCACGACCCGAGCGCCGTGAACGAGCAAGGTGCGCAGGTAGGGGGCGCCGCGTTTGCTGATGCCGCCCAGCCAGACCTTGCCGCCCGTGCCGGTCTGTTTGGGCACCAGGCCCAGGTACGCCGCCAGTTGCCGCCCCGACTTGAAGGTATGCACGTCGCCAATGGTGGCGACCATGGCCGTGGCAGTGAGCATGCCGACGCCCGGGATGGCCAGAATGGTCCGGCAGGATCGGCTTTGCCGACCCCAGGCGTCGATGCGTTGCTCCAGGCGGGCAATCTCCTCGTCGAGCCGTTCGATGCTCTGCAATTGCTCGCGCACGAACTCGAATAGCAACGGCGGCACGCTCTGTTCGAGTTCGTCCATCCGTTGCACGATTTCCTGCAGCCCGCGTCGCAACCCGGGCTGGACCTGGATACCAAACTCGAACAGCATGCCACGCAGCTGGTTGACCAGCATGGTGCGCATCTTCACGCGCAGCTGGCGCAGCGCGTGCAGGCCCAGTACGCACTGCTGCGGCTCGGTCTTGGCGGCCACCACCGGCATGCCCGGCTGCTGCGCTGCGGTCCAGATGGCCTTGGCATCGGCCGCATCGGTCTTGTTGGTCTGCACGAACGGACGCACGTACTTGGCGTGCAGCAGCACCGGCTCATGCCCCAAGCCCTCCAGTTGGCGGGCCCACCAGTGGGCACTGCCGCACGCCTCGAGCGCGATGCGTCCCGGCTCGCGCTGGGCAAGGAATTCGATCAGTTTCGGCCGGCTGAAGCGTCGGTTGAAACACTTCCCGGAAGGCTCGACCCAGTAGAGCTGGAACACAGTCTTTGCAATGTCCAGGCCGTAAGTCGTAGTATTCATTTCGGGCCCTCCATCCTCGCGTGGTTGGTCACACTCCCACTCTGGCACATCGATGCCGTTTCGTGATGGGGGGCCCGCCTTCCCCTGTCACGGTCCCCAGATACACAACTGAAACTCCCGGTGCTTTGCTCGGAGGCAGGGGCGCGTTCATTCCATCTTTTTGTCGCTCGGACAAAAAGTGACTCGCCGGCTACGCCGGCGAAACAGCCGCGCCTGCCAAGGGCAACACCCGACCGCATCCCCACAAGCCCAAGCACCCAAGCGCACGCCTCCCCCTACAACTCACCCCACCCCCTCCGCCACCCCATTCGTCTTCACCGCCATGACGAAATCATTCCGGTGCAAGCCCTTGATCTTCTTGGTCCGCCACGACACCGTGGCATGCCCCCACCCAAAGCTGATCTCCGGATGATGCCCCTGCGCCTCGGCCAGTTGCCCGACGCCGTTCACGAACGCCAGCGCCTGCGCAAAATTGCTGAAGGTGAAACGCCGTTCGAGCCGCGTCGCGCTATCGACCAGCTCCCACCCCGGCGCCTGCTGCAATAAAACCTCGGCTTCGGCCGGCGTCAACGGCGGCACTCCGCCACGGCAAGGCGTGCACGATTGCGCTGCCAGGTCTTCACTCATGGTCATGCTCCCCGACCGGAAGAACAGCCCGCGCCTCAGGCCCCTTCGGTCTCAGTCAATGCGCGCAGGAACTCACCGCTCCACCAGTGCACGTCCTGCGCGCGGATGCGCTCCAGCAGTTTCTGGTGCCGCTGCTGGCGCTCGGCCAACGGCATGTGCAGCGCCTGCTGGATCGCCTGCGCGGTGGCGCGGGTATCGTACGGATTGACCAGCAGCGCCTCGCGCAGTTGCTCGGCGGCGCCCGCAAAGCGCGACAGCACCAGCACCCCCGGATCCTCCGGATCCTGCGCGGCGATAAACTCCTTGGCCACCAGGTTCATGCCGTCGCGCAGCGGCGTCACCAGCGCCACGCGGCTGGCGCGGCACAGGCCGGGCAGGCGCTTGCGCGCGGTGGTGCGGTGGATATAGCGCACCGGCATCCAGTCCAGCTCACCAAACTCGCCGTTGATGGCGCCGCTCAACTGCTCCATCTCGCGGCGCAGGTCGACGTAGGCATCCACCGACTCGCGCGAGGGCGCGGCGATCTGCACCAGCGTTGCGCTCGATCGGTTCTCGGGATACTCGGCCAGCAGCCGGTAGAACGCCTTGAGCCGATGCGGCAGGCCCTTGGAATAGTCAAGCCGGTCGATCCCCAGCAGCAGCCGCCGGCGCGCGTACTGCGCGCACATCATCTCGTAGGTTTCCTGCGCATCCGCGCCGCGGCCCAGCTCCATGAACTCGTCGACGTCGATGCCGATCGGGAAGGCCTGCGCCCGCACCGTGCGGTGGAAGGCGCGGTAGCGGTGCTCGCCCATGGGCTCGGCCTGCGCTTCGGCCTGCACGTAGCGCGAGAAGTGCTCGACATCCGCATGGCTCTGGAAGCCGAGCAGGTCATAGGCGAACAGCGCGCGCATCAGCCACTCGTGTTGCGGGATGGCGGCCAGGATCAGCGGCGGCGGCAGCGGCACATGCAGGAAGAAGCCGATCTTCTGCCCGCAGCCGATGGCGCGCAGCTCTGACGCCAGCGGGATCAGGTGGTAGTCATGGATCCAGATAATGTCGTCGGGCTGCAGCAGCGGCGCCAGCTTGCGCGCGAACAGCTGGTTCACGCGCCGGTATCCGTTCAGGAAGTTGGAGTCGAAATCCGCCAGGTCCAGCCGGTAGTGGAACACCGGCCACAGCACGCCATTGCTGTAGCCCAGGTAGTAGGCGTCGTGGTCCTCGCGGCTCAGGTCGACTGTGGCCAGCGTCACGTTGCCGGCTTGCTGCAGGTGCAGGTCGCCCTCACCCGGCGTGCCGCCCTGGGCGGTTTCCAGCGCCTTGCCGCTCCAGCCGAACCACATGCCGCCGGTCTGGCGCAGGGCTTCGGAAAGCGCGACGGCGAGGCCGCCCGCCGCCACGTTGCGGGGATCGGCAACCCGGTTGGATACCGCTACAAGTCTTGGCATATGTTGTTTTTGGAGTCCTCTGTTCTGGTTGCCGTGGATCCCGTGGGCGCAGGCGGTTCAGATCACCGTGTCCCACGGCGCCGACAGCCGCATCGCGCCATTGATCAGTCCGACCATCGAATACGTCTGCGGGAAATTGCCCCACATCTCGCCGGTCACCGGATGGGTATCCTCGGACAGCAGCCCCAGCGGATTGCGCGCGGCCAGCATCGATTCGAAGATCTCGCGCGCTTCTTCGCGCCGGCCGATGCGCGCAAGGGCATCGATGCGCCAGAACGTGCAGATGTTGAATGCGGTCTCGGGCTTGCCGAAATCGTCGGGCGCCTCGTAGCGGCGCATATAAGGGCCGTTGCACAGCGATGCCTCCAGCGCCTTGACGGTGGCGATGAAGCGCGGATCGCGCGGCTCGATGAAATTGACCTCGGCCATCAGCAGCACGCTGGCATCCAGCTCGCGCCCGCCGAAGCTTTCGGCGAAGGCCTGGCGCTCTTCGCTCCAGGATTCGGCCAGGATGCGCGCCTTCATGCGGTCGGCATGGTCGTGCCAGTAGGCGGCGCGCGCCTGCAGCTGCAGCTTGTCTGCAACCTTGGCCAGGCGATCGCAGGCGGCCCAGCTCATCAGCGCCGATGACGTATGCACGCGCGCCCGCGTGCGCAGCTCCCACATGCCGGCGTCGGGGGTGCCGAACACTTTCACTGCCTGTTCGCCCACCTCTTCCAGCCGGCGGAATTCAGCGGGGCCGCCGCGGTGCAGCAGCCGGTGGTCATGGAAGGCCTGGGCCGCGCCCAGCACCACGTTGCCGTAGACATCGTGCTGGAAGTGCTCCTGCGCCTGGTTGCCCACGCGCACCGGGCCCATGCCGCGGTAGCCGGGCAGATGGTCGAGCATGCTTTCAGGCAGCTCGCGCTCCAGGCCGATGCCGTACAGCGGCTGGATATGCCCGTCCTGCGACTGCATCACCACGTTGGACAACCAGCGCAGGTAATCCTCCATGGTGCCGACCTCGGACAGGCTGTTGAGCGCGCGCACCACGAAGAAGGCGTCGCGCAGCCAGCAGAAGCGGTAGTCCCAGTTGCGGCCGCTGCCCGGCGCCTCGGGGATGCTGGTGGTCATCGCCGCGACGATGGCGCCGGTTTCTTCGAACAGCGACATCTTCAGCGTGATGGCCGCGCGGATCACCGCGTCCTGCCATTCGCAAGGCACCGCCAGGCGGCGGCTCCACAGGCGCCAGTAGGCGGTGGTCTCCTGCTCGAAGTCGCGCGCGGTTTCTTCCACGCCGTGCGCGAGGGTCTCGTCCGGGCCAAGGATAAAGTTGTGCCCGCGCGTGACCAGGAACGGCGTATGCGACAGCACATAGGCCATCGGCGCGTCGGTGGTCATGCGCAGCGTCATGGCTTCGCCGATGTAGCGCACATGGCTGCTGCCGCGCGTGATGTCCGGCACCTTGCGGCCCCATTCGAAGCGCGGCGCCACCACCACGCGCACCCGCGGCGCGCCGCGCACCGGGCGGATACGCCGGACCAGCGCGGTCGGGCGGAAATAGCGCCCCAGCCGGAAGAAGCGCGGCGCAAAGTCGGTGATTTCCAGGCAGTTGCCGTGGATGTCCGTCAGCCGCGTGCGCAGCACCGCGGTATTGGGCTCGTACCATTGCCGCGCCGACTGGAAGTCCTCGATCTCGATCGAGAAATGGCCGGCGTTCTCGCTCGGGTCGAGCAGGGCGTTGAACACCGGGTCGCCGTCAAAGCGCGGCAGGCACGACCAGACAATGCGCCCGCGGCAGTCTACCAGCGCAGAGATGGCGCAGTTGCCGATCATGCCAAGCGACAACGACGGATTGGCAAAGCGGCTGCCGCCGTCCACGGTCTTGTGCACGCCTTCGGTCGGCGGCTGGCCCGGTTCGCTCGGGCTGCTCGGATTGGTCACAGCGATATCTCCCTCAGGATGTCGTTGTGCGCCGGGCCGGGCCTGGCTCGGCCTCATTCGGCACGGCGCGGGGCTGGCCGCCGGCGCCTTCCAGCGCGCGGGCCGAGCGGTGCAGCCAGCTGCGCAGCGCGGCCGGCCCGGACACGCTGACGCTGGCCACGGTCTCGCGCTGGCCCACCAGCACGCCCAGCCCGCCGAGCTTGCGCACGGCAGCAAAACCTGGCTCGTCGGTCAGGTCGTCGCCGGCAAAGAGCGGCACGCGCTCGGCGAAGGGCGCAGATTTCATGAATGCGGCGATGGCGTCGCCCTTGTCGACGCCGGCCGGCTTGATCTCGACCACCATCTTGCCGGGCAGCGCCTCCAGTCCGACGGCATGGCGCAGCACTTCGGTGACCGCGGCATCGACCACGCCGGCCAGTTCAGGCGCCTGGCGGTAATGGATGGCGACGGCAACGGACTTGCGCTCCAGCCGCAGCGCGGGATAGGCGCGCACCAGCGCTTCCAGGTGGGGGATCAGCGGTTCCAGGCCGGGGGCGGAAGTCTTGGACACCATGCCGCCGTCGGTGCGGAATTCAGCACCGTGCACGCCGGCGGCCGGCAGCCGCAGGGGCTGCAGGAAGTGGTCGAGTTCAGAGATCGGCCGTCCGGAGATGACGGCCAGCGCGCCGTTCAGACGCTCGAATAGCGTGTGCAGCGTGCCGACCAGTTCGGGTTCGACCTGCACCAGCTCCGGGCGCGGGGCCAGGTCGGCCAGGGTGCCGTCGAAGTCGAGAAACAGGGCGGTATTGGGTTCGATTAGCGGTAGCTGTGGCATCGCGTTACACCGTAACACGTGGTTTTGACCGGCGTCCACCGGGCGCCGTCCTACATGGCGCCCACGCAATCCGGCCTCGATGCAAGTCCGGGGCCGGTCCGTGGCCCCGCTTTCGCCCTGGCTCGCCGCATCCTCGCGAGTGCATCGTCATCCACACGAGAAGCACCCTCCGCGCGGCCCGGGCCGCCCTCCGCGGGCGGCGGGAGCGTCGCCCGGGTCGGGTGGAAGTCGCCGCCATCCTTTATCATTGACGGTTTCCGTCAGAATTTCCGCCTTTTTTTTGCGCCGCCCCACGGCCCGCCCTGAGACCATGACCCGCATGTCCGCCGCCCGACCCGACTACCTCAAGAAGATCCTGACCGCCAAGGTCTACGACGTGGCGCAGGAAACCGAACTGACCTACGCGCACCTGTTGTCGGCGCGCACCGGCAATTCGGTCTGGTTCAAGCGCGAGGACACCCAGCCGGTCTTCTCCTTCAAGCTGCGTGGCGCATACAACAAGATGGCCTCGCTGACGCCGGAAGAACTCAAGCGCGGCGTGATTGCCGCCTCGGCCGGCAACCACGCGCAGGGCGTGGCGCTGTCCGCGGCGCGCCTGCAGTGCAAGGCCATCATCGCCATGCCGGTCACCACGCCGCAGGTGAAGATCGACGCCGTGCGCGAACGCGGCGGCCAGTGGGTGGAAATCGTGCTGCACGGCGAGTCCTACAGCGACGCCTACAACCATGCCGCGGAGCTGGAGAAAAAGCACAAGCTGACCTTCATCCATCCGTTCGACGATCCCGAGGTCATCGCCGGCCAGGGCACCATCGCCATGGAGATCCTGCGCCAGCACCCGGGCCCGATCCATGCCGTGTTCGTCGCCATCGGCGGCGGCGGGCTGATCTCTGGCATCGCCTCGTACATCAAGGCGGTGCGCCCCGAGATCAAGGTGATCGGCGTGCAGACGGTGGACTCCGACGCGATGAAGCGCTCGGTCGACGCCGGCAAGCGCGTCGAGCTGAAGGAAGTGGGGCTGTTCTCGGACGGCACCGCGGTCAAGCTGGTCGGCAAGGAGACCTTCCGCATCACGCGCGAGCTGGTCGACGACATCATCCTGGTGGACACCGACGCCATCTGCGCGGGCCTGAAGGACGTGTTCCAGGACACCCGCAGCATCCTGGAGCCGGCCGGCGCGCTGGCCGTGGCGGGCCTGAAGGCCTACGCCGAGCGCGAGAAACTCAAGGGCCAGCACCTGGTGGCGATCGCCTGCGGCGCCAACATGAACTTCGACCGCCTGCGCTTTGTCGCCGAGCGCGCCGAGGTGGGCGAGGCCCGCGAAGCCGTGTTCGCCGTCACCATCCCCGAGGAGCGCGGCAGCTTCAAGCGCTTCTGCGAGCTGGTGGGCACACGCAACGTGACCGAGTTCAACTACCGCATCGCCGATACCAGCATGGCGCACATCTTCGTCGGGGTGCAGATCGCCAGCCGCGCCGAGAACGACAAGATCGCCGCCAGCTTCCGCAAGCATGGCTTCGACACGCTGGACCTGTCCAACGACGAACTGGCCAAGCAGCATATCCGCTACATGGTGGGCGGGCGCTCGGCGCTGGCGCATGACGAGCTGCTGTACCGCTTCGAGTTCCCGGAGCGGCCCGGCGCGCTGATGAAATTCCTGTCCAGCATGAGCCCGAACTGGAACATCAGCCTGTTCCACTACCGCAACCAGGGTGCGGATACCTCCAACATCCTGGTCGGCATCCAGGTGCCGAAGAACGAGAAGCGCGCCTTCCGCGCCTTCCTTTCGACCCTGGGTTACGTACACTGGGACGAAACTGACAACCCGGTGTACAAGCTGTTCCTGTCCTGACACCTGCTGAGCGCCCCATGAGCCTCCCTGAACACTCGCCGCTGGGCAAGCCCTCGGCCTACAAGACCGAATACGACGCCTCACTGCTGTTCCCGATCCCGCGCCAGCCCAAGCGCACTGAGATCGGCCTGCCCGAAGGCAAGCCGGTACCGTTTTTTGGCGTCGATATCTGGAACGCGTACGAACTGTCGTGGCTGAACCTGAAGGGCAAGCCGCAGGTGGCGCTGGCCAGCTTCATCATCCCGTCGGACACGCCCAATATCATCGAGTCCAAGTCGTTCAAGCTGTACCTGAACTCGTTCAACCAGACCAGGATTGCTTCACCCGAGGCGCTGCAGCAGTTGCTGCACCACGACCTGTCCGAAGCCACCGGCGGCACCGTGCAGGTGCGGCTGGTGACTGAGGCGGACCTGGGCACGCAGAAGATGGGTGAACTCGACGGGCTGCTGCTGGACCGGCTCGATATCGAGGTGGACCGCTACGAGCCCGCGCCCGAGCTGCTCGGCGCGGACCAGGAAGAAGCCCCGGTGGAGGAAACGCTGGTGTCGCACCTGCTCAAGTCCAACTGCCTGGTCACCGGCCAGCCGGACTGGGGCAGCGTGCAGATCCGCTACGTGGGTGCGCCGATCAACCAGGAAGGGCTGCTCAAGTACCTGATCTCGTTCCGCAACCACAACGAGTTCCACGAGCAGTGCGTGGAGCGGATCTTCATGGACGTGATGCGCGAATGCAAGCCGGTCAAGCTGGCGGTCTACGCGCGCTACACGCGCCGCGGCGGGCTCGATATCAATCCGTTCCGCACCAACTACAACACGGCGTGGCCGGATAACAAGCGCAACGCGCGGCAGTAGGCGCTGGCGGGGAGCTTCAGAACTCCCCGTGAAACCGCACCCCGTAGAACTTCACCGGCCCGCGGTCGCGGTTGTAGCCGGGGTTGCGCACGAACTGAAAGTCCGGGCTGATGCTCAGGTACTTCACCGGCTGGAAACTGTAGTAGATCTCCAGGATCTGCTCGGGCCCGTAGCGCAGCGCACCGTCGCCCAGGAACGCGCCCAGCCCGCCCGCGGCCAGGTAGTTGCGGTGGTTCGGGCCGAGCATGTTGATCGCCACCGCCACGCCCAGCGCATCGCGCGCCCGTCCCCACGCATCGCCCTTCAGCACGCCGCCCGCCGACACCTGGCGGCCGATCTCCGTGAAGGCATAGGTCTCAGTCTTGTCGTCGGACAGGCTGGCGCGCGCAAACATCCCCAGTGAATCGGTGACCTGCTGCAGCAGTGTCACGCCCACGCCGCTCTTGGCGTGCTCGCGCCGCACGTCGGCGACGTCCGGGGTAGTGCTATTGGCCATGCCGAAGCCGATGGCATCGCTGAACGCGCCCATGCGCGCCTTGTTGCGGAACCACAGCAGCCGGGCGGTGCCGGGCCGGCCGGCCGGCTGGTAGCGCTTCTCCACTTCGATGATGTCGCCGTAGTGCTCGAACATGCGGGTGTCTAGCCGCAGCCCGTTGGATTCCAGCGGCTGCAGGAAGCGCCCGATGCGCGCCGACCAGCCGTCGCCGATGTATTCCAGCGACAGGCCCCAGCTATAGCCGCGCGCATCGGCCGGATAGTCGAAGGCGCCATGCGCCATGAACGACCAGTTCATGAACTGCGTGCGCGGGTCCGAGCCGAACTCATTCTGGTCGAAGACATCCAGCACGCCAAAGTTGCCCGCCGTCAGCACCACGCGCTGCTGGTCGACGGTGCGCGCAAACTGGTTGAAATCCGCCTCCAGCGCTTCGCTGCCGCCGCCCAGGCCCCAGGTCTGCCGCACGAAGGCGCGCGCCCTGTAGAACACCGGGTTGGTGCTGGCGGCCTTGCCCAGTTCACCGTTGGACAAGCCGCCCAGGCCGTGCAAGCCGGAAAACGGCACGCCTTGCGTGGCTTCCGGGTTGAAGTGGAACTCCGCGCCCTGCCACAGCTTCAGTCCCAGATCCAGCGTCGCGCTGAACGAGTAGCTCTTGGCCCGTTCGGTACCCAGGCTGTTGGGCCCGGAGTATGCCGCGCCGAATGATGGCTTGCGCTGCCAGATGTAGGTGCTCTGGCCATGAAAGGCAAACGGGCTCTCCGCTTCAGCCGGGCTTGGCACCGGCTCCGCTTGCTGCGCCATCGCTGGCAGACACGCGCAACAGGTCAGCGCGGCCAGCACACGACGAAAACGGAGCGCTCCACGAACGTGAGCGGTGGCAAGTAGCGGGAACGGCATCGGCAGAGGCGGTCAGCAAGGGAAGTGTCGGAAACGGCGCGCGCCGGCGCCCGCAGCATAGCCAAGCGCTCATGACATGTCTACCTGCCAAGAGTGTGCCGGAAGGCCGACGTTGTAACCGCCCTTGAATTAATTAACGAAAAAATTAATATTCAATGGAGACCGCTTGCATCCGTTTGCCCATGCCGCGCCCGTCCGCCAAACCGAAACCCTCCGCCCGCCGCAGCCCCGGTCGTCCTGCGGCCGGGCAGCCCGGCCAGCGCGAACGCATCCTCGATGCAGCCACCGACCTGTTCTCGCGCCAGGGTGTGGCCGGCACCCCGGTCAAGGCGATTGCCACCCAGGCGGGCGTGACGCCAGCACTGGTCCATTACTACTTCAGCGACCGCGAATTGCTGCTGGACGCCGTGGTCGAGGAAAAGCTGCAGCCGCTGGTGGCTAGTGTCTTCGCTGCCGCCGGAGAGGCCGAGCCGATGGCCATGCTGATCGGCATCGCCGGCCGGCTGATCCGCACCGCGGCCGCCACGCCCTGGTTTCCCGGGCTGTGGATCCGCGAAGTCGCCAGCGCCGACGGCGCCCTGCGCGAGCGCGCGCTGGAACGCTTCGCGCTGCAGCGCGCCGGCGCACTGAGCGCGCCGCTGGCGGCCGCGATCGCGCGCGGGCAGCTCAATAGCGGCCTGGAGCCGGCGCTGGTGATGCCGTCGCTGATCGGCCTGACGCTGCTGCCGCTGGCCACCACCCATATCTGGCGCCGGCTGCCCGGCGGCGAAGCGGTCGATACCGACACGCTGGTGCGCCATGTATCCGCGCTGCTGACGCACGGGCTGGCACCGGCGCCCGACGCCGGCACGTCCAGGCTTTCTCCGGAGTCCTCATGAACCACGCCCATCCCACCCGCCCGCAACTGCCGGCAGCGGTGCTTGCCGCGCTGGCGGCGGTGCTGCTGGTCGCCGCTTGCAGCCGTGAACGCGCCGACACCTGGCAAGGCTATGTCGAAGGCGAATTCGTCAGCGTGGCCTCGCCGTTCGCCGGGCGCCTCGACACGCTGTCGGTGCAGCGCGGCCAGCAGGTCGGCCAGGGCGCCGCGCTGTTTGCACTTGAATCCGACGACGAGCGCGCCGCGCGCCAGCAGGCCGAGGACCAGTTGCGCGCAGCCGAGGCACAGCTGCAAGACATGAAGACCGGCAAGCGCCCGGTCGAAGTCGAGGTCAGCCGCGCCCAGTTGGCGCAGGCTCAGGCCCAGGCGCAGCGCAGTGCCGCGGCCTTGCGGCGCGACCAGCGCCAGTATGAGATCGGCGGCATCGCGCAGGCGCAGCTCGACGAATCGCGCGCACAGGCCAGCAGCGACGCCGCACGTGTGCGCGAACTGCAGCGCGATATCGACGTGGCCCGGCTGCCGGGCCGAGATGCGCAGCAAGCCGCGCAGGCCGCGCAGGTGGCCGCCGCGCGCGCGGCGCTGGCGCAGGCCGAGTGGAAGCTGTCGCGCAAGACCGTGGCCACGACGCAGGCGGGGCTGGTCTACGACACGCCCTACCGCCTCGGCGAATGGGTGCCGGCGGGCAGCCCCGTGGTGCGCATGCTGCCGCCGGGCAACGTCAAGGTGCGCTTCTATGTGCCTGAGACCGTAGTGGGCGCGCTGCGCAACGGCCAGGCGGTGCGGGTGCGCTGCGACGGCTGCGCCGCGCCGGTGGCGGCCACCATCAGCTACGTCGCCAACGAGGCCGAATACACGCCGCCGGTGATCTACAGCAACGAGACGCGGCGCAAGCTGGTGTTCCTGGTCGAAGCACGCCCGGCGGCGGCCGATGCGCCCAAGCTGCGGCCGGGCCAGCCCGTCGAAGTGGTGCGGCAATGAACACCACAGCGAACGGCGGCGCGGCCGCACTCGCCATCGACGTGCGCGGCCTGAACAAGCACTTCGGCGACAAGCACGTGGTCAATGACCTGAGCATGCAGGTCGCGCGCGGCGAGATCTTCGGCTTCCTCGGCCCCAACGGCAGCGGCAAGACCACCTCGATCCGCATGATGTGCGGGCTGCTGACGCCCGATTCCGGCGAGGGCACCTGCCTGGGCTACGACATCCGGAGCGAATCTGACGAGATCAAGCGCCGCGTCGGCTACATGACGCAGAAGTTCTCTTACTGGGACGACCTGTCGATCCGCGAGAACCTGGACTTTGTCGCGCGCGTCTACGGCATGCCGAACCGGCGCGAGGCAGTCGAGCGCGCACTGGAAGACCTGGGCCTGGCCTCGCGCTCGGCGCAGCTGGCCGGCGCGCTGTCTGGCGGCTGGAAGCAGCGGCTGGCGCTGGCGGCCTGCCTGCTGCACGAGCCCGAGCTGCTGCTGCTCGACGAGCCCACCGCGGGCGTGGACCCCAAGGCCCGGCGCGACTTCTGGGAACACCTGCACCAACTGGCCGCGCGCGGTATCTCGGTGCTGGTCAGCACCCACTACATGGACGAGGCCGAGCGCTGCCATAAGCTGGCCTATATCGCCTACGGCAAGCTGCTGGCGCAGGGCACCGCCGATGAAGTGGTGGCCAGCCAGAACCTGTCGACCTGGAGCGTGGAAGGCGACGACCTCGCCGTGCTGTCCGAGCAGCTGCAGGGCGCGCCCGGCGTGGAGCAGACCGTGGCCTTCGGCACCGCGCTGCATGTGACCGGGCGCGATGCGCAGACGCTGGCCGACACGCTCGCGCGGCTGGCCGGCCCGGGCCGGCGCGTCGAGCAAACCCAGACCAGCCTGGAAGACGTCTTCATCCACATGATGAGCGGGGCCGAAGACAATATGGCGGCCCGCAAGGCCAGGGACACGCTATGACAACCGCCCGCAAGCCGGCCGCGCGGCAGCGCATCTCGCTGCAACGGTGGTGGAGCATCGTGCTCAAGGAATTCCTGCAACTGCGGCGCGACCGCGTCACCTTCGCCATGATCGTCGGACTGCCCATCATGCAGTTGCTGCTGTTCGGCTTTGCCATCAACACCGATCCGCGCCACCTGCCGACCGCGGTGATCGCCGCGGACCAGAGCGAGTTCACGCGCTCGTTCATTGCCGGCATGGAGCACTCCACCTACTTCAAGGTGGTGGGCACGCTGCCCGACGAAAAGGCCGGGCGCGAGGCGCTGATGAAGGGCAACGTGCAGTTCGTGGTCAACATACCGCCCGATTTCACGCGCAAGCTGCTGCGCGGCGAACGGCCCGCGCTGGTGGTGGAAGCGGACGCGACCGACCCGTCGGCCACCGGCGCCGCCATTGCGGCGCTCGCGCAGTTGCCGTTCAGCGTCGCGCGCACCGACCTGAAAGGATCGCTCGCGCCGCTGGCCGGCGGCAAGGCGCCCTTCGACGTGCAAGTGCAGCGGCTCTATAACCCCGAAGGCATCACGCAGTACAACATCATTCCGGGGCTGATGGGCGTGATCCTGACCATGACCATGGTCATGATGACGGGCCTGGCCATGACGCGCGAACGCGAGCGCGGCACCATGGAGAACCTGCTCGCCACGCCGGTGAAGCCGATCGAGGTGATGACCGGCAAGATCGTCCCGTACATCTTCATCGGCCTGATCCAGTCCACCATCGTGCTGATCGCCGCGCGCTGGGTATTCCAGGTGCCGTTCTTCGGCTCCGTCCTGGTGTTGTACATGGCGGCGCTGCTGTTCATCGCGGCCAACCTGACGGTCGGCATCACGCTGTCGTCGCTGGCGCAGAACCAGCTGCAGGCGATGCAGCTTACCTTCTTCTACTTCCTGCCCAACATCCTGCTATCCGGCTTCATGTTCCCGTTCGCGGGCATGCCGGGCTGGGCGCAGGCCATCGGCAACATCCTGCCGATGACGTACTTCCACCGCATCATCCGGGGCATCCTGCTCAAGGGCAACGGCTGGACGGAGCTTTGGCCCAATGTCTGGCCGATGGCGCTGTTCATCGTGGTGGTGATGGCGATCGCGGTGCGCTTCTACCGCCGCACGCTGGATTGAAGGGGGTGGCCATGCAACGACTCACGCCTCTGTTTGCCGCCGCGGCACTGTTGTGCGGCTGCGCCGTAGGCCCCGACTTCCGCGCGCCCGCGCCGCCGGACGACACCGGCTACGTGCCGGGCCCGCAGCCGGTGGCAACCGTTGCGGCCGACAGCGCCGACGCGGGCGGGCAATCCCACGTGCAAACCCTGGCCGCCGGCGCCGACGTGCCCGCGCAGTGGTGGTCGCTGTTCCGCAGCCCGGCGCTGGACGCCACCATCCGCAGCGCGCTGGATGCCAGCCCGACGCTCGGGCAGGCACGCGCCCGGCTGCGCGAGGCGCAGGAGAACCTGGCCGCGCGCACCGGCGCGACGCGCTGGCCTGCTGTCGACGCCAAGCTGAACACCACGCGCCAGCAGGTCGATTTCCAGTCCCTGGGCATCACCGCGATCCCCAGCCCGGGACCGTTCACGCTGTACGGCGCGACGGTGCAGGTGTCGTACGTGCTCGACCTGTTCGGCGGCCAGCGGCGCGAACTGGAGGGACTGCAGGCAGCGGTGGACTACCAGCGCTATGAACTGGAAGCCGCGCGCCTGGCGCTGGCCGCCAACGTGGCCACCGCAGCCATCCGCGAAGCCGGCCTGCGCGCGCAGCTGGCCGATACGGTCGCCGTCGCCGCAGCCCAGCAGCGCCAGTTGGGCATCACCGAAGAACGGCTGCGCGCCGGCGGCGTGGCGCGTGTCGACGTGCAGCGCCAGCGTGCGGAACTTGCGCAAACCCAGGCACTGGTGCCGGCGCTGCAACGCCAGCTCGACGCCACGCGGCACCAGCTGGCGGTCTACACCGGCCAGACGCCGGCTTCGGCCGGCCTGCCCGAATTCCGCCTGGACGACTTGCACCTGCCCGCCACGCTGCCGGTCAGCCTGCCCGCCACGCTGGCACGCCGCCGCCCCGATATCCGCGCAGCCGAGGCCCTGCTGCACCAGGCCTCGGCCAATATCGGCGTGGCCACCGCCAACCTCTATCCACAGATCACGCTGAGCGCCAGCGGCGGCACGCAGGCCACCGCGGCGCGCGACCTGTTCAGCAGCCTGAACGTATGGAGCCTGGCCGCGGGGCTGGTGCAGCCGGTATTCCGGGGCGGCGAGCTGCAGGCGCGCAAGCGTGCAGCGGAGGCGGCTTATGAGCAGTCGCTGGCCGCGTATCGGCAAGCCGTGCTGCAGGGCCTGCAGAACGTGGCCGATTCACTGCGTGCACTAGAAGCCGATGCCGCCGCGCTGCGCGAACGCGCCGACAGCGCGCGGCAGGCGCGCGATACGCTGGCGGTGGTGTCGGAGCAGTACCGGCTCGGCGGCATCAGCCAGCTGGCGGTGCTGGATGCCGAGCGGCAGTCGCGCCAGGCGTCGCTGGAACTGGCGCAGGCGCGCGCCGACCGGCTGGCGGATTCGGCGGCGCTGCTGCAGGCGTTGGGGGGTGGGTGGTGGGAGGAAGACCGGGCGACCAGCGCTCCCGCCGATCAATCAATGCCCCTGCGCCAATAGATGCGATAACGACGGCCGAGTTTAGGGCCGGGGGGGCTGATCACCTGCGTGCCGCTGATGGCGACGTTGTAGTCATCGTTGCCGATCCTCACCGACACCGGCACCGGCGTGGGCGGATACCCGCCGCCGGCGCGTTCCTGGAAGCGGTCGTCGCTGGTCAGGCCAGTGGTCTTGTTGAGCTCGCCCGTGGCGGAGCCATCGAGGTAGTTCAGCTGGTAGATGCGGGCGATGCCCAGATCGCTGGTGCACACGTTTGCGGAAGCCGCCTTGGGAGTGTTGGTGCCGAACATCACGGTGCCCGAGAGAGTGGTCGAGCCACTGACGACTTTCTCGCCGGCTCCCAGCACGATATACCACCCGCTTGCCGCGGTCAGGGCCGCCTTGGCCTGGGCCCGCTCCTCGGTCGTGCCCTGCTGCACCAGGTTGGCGGTGGCATCATAGAGTTGCCCGTCAGTCACCGAGCTTGACCCCAGCGCACCCTCGGCAATCGCTGTGGCGCGCTGATCGTTGAGCGCGTGATTGTCCCGGATCATGTAGTAGCGGTTCCGAATGGTGGTATCAAACGGATGCTCGCGGTCGCCGGATCCGATCAGCAAGGTGTCATAGGCAGGATTCGTCCCGACGGGGGGCGGCACGACATCGGGCGCATAGAGAAACTTGCGCGCATCTGCGCCGGTACCGCCCAGGGAAGCCAGCAGGCCCACCGTCCACTTCTTGGTGTCTGCATCGCTGATGTTGATGCGCCAGATGTTGGCGCCGGTATCGGCCGCATAGATCCGGTCGATATAGCCATCGCGGTCAGAGTCGATGATGGCCATGTTGGCCGGCATCGCATAGGCCATACCCGGTACGTTCAAGCCTTTGTCACCGGTCGTGGCCGAAGGCCCGGCCTGCCACACGACCTCGCCGCTGAGAGCGTTCAGGACCATCACGCCGCGCCCCATCTTCGCCTGCGTCTGGACGACCGGGTCGTTTGCGTCCGGATCGTAGCCCAGCCCGAAGATCAGCACCGGATCGTTGCTGGTGCGCACCTTGGCCACGCGCAGATCCGACCAGGTCTGACCAAGTTCAGTCGAATCGCTGTTGGCATTGCTACGCTTCCACAGGAACTTGGGCGCGCTGGGATCGCTTACGTCCAGTGCGTAGATGAAGCGGCCGCCGCGCCGCATGGTCAGGAACAGATAGGCCTTGTCGCCGCGTGAAGCATCGATGATGCCGTCGCTCTTGCTTGAATAGGTATAGACCGTTGCCGAGCCGTCGACAAAATAGGGCTTGGGCGATGTCGAGGAAATGGCCGGATCATGGTTATACATGCGGGCAAACTTTGGGAAATGCTCGGAAGGGATGAAGCTCCAGAGTTCGCTGCTGCCGGCTGGTCCGCCCTTGACGGCGTGCAGCATGCCGTCGTTGGATCCGTAGAACACCACCACATCGTCGGCAGTCCGGCTGTAGTTGATCACCGCCGGACGTGAATGCAGCACATCGCCGTGGACGAAACCGCGGATATTGTAGGTCGGCGCCGGCGAAGGGTTGGCGACGGCCGGGTCATCGACCAGGGTATTGCCGCCTCGCACCCAGTTGATCACGGGCTCCTTGTTCGCGGTGCTCTGCAATCCTAATGTTGTCGCTACGATATCGCTGTTCGCCGTACTGAACGGCGTGCTCTTCAACTGCGAACCAGCGATGCAGGTGCCGGTACAGGTATAGACCTGCCGGGTTGCCTGGCTCGACTTGAACGTTGTGCGCAGGAACTGCGCCGCCCCCCCCTTCTCGACCAGATCGCCGTCCGGCGCGTCCGAGGGTCCGCCCCGTCCCTGCGAGCCCGGGTAGTTTGTGGCGTCCCAGAAAGTGGAGGCGGTCGTCCAGATGCTGGTCACATCGGGATTGACGAAGCCGGTCTTTGCGTTCTCAACCGCGGCATTCAGCGCATCGGCAAGGAACACGGTGGGGGGCGTAGTCGATTTATCCACGCCCAGCTGGTACTGCTTCAGGTTGCCGACCCAGTTCGGCTTCGAGAGGGCATCGGGACGAAACATGCCCAGGTAGACCTGGTTCAGGTAGGTGCCCCGCACGCTGACCGACACCGGCAGCGATACGGAAGCGAACACGGAGTTGGTGTCCAGGATCCGGTCACGGATCTTGTTCAGCGCGGTCTCCAGCTCCACGTCGCTGCCCGCCTGGAAGTAGCCGCTGTTGGTTTCCGTGCCCTGCCTCGCCATGTTCTTCATCATAGTGGTGAAGTCCGGATTGCTCTGGGCGTTGTAGGCGTCGATCGTGAACGTCATGACCGATCCGTTCGTGGCTGCTGTCGTGTTGACGCCAAGATCCGGACGCGTCTTGAGGAAGTGCGCCCAAGCCGACTGGATATCCGGCGAGGTCGAGACGTTGTACTTGCGCAGCGTAGTCACGGCAGGATCCGTGGTCGCCGGCACCGGCGGCATCACACCTTGCCGGTTGTTGCCGATAAAGATGATATAGGTCTGTGCGCAGCCGCCTCCCAGCGGGCTGTTGTATCCGGATCCGTTGGCTGATCCCTTGTAGGCAAACCCGCTGGAAAGCTTGCCGATCGCCGACGTAGTCAGGTTGTCCTTGCTGGTGCCAGGGTTGCCCGCGTAGTCCGCAAGCGGATCCATCCCCGCCCAGCTGTTTTCCGCCCCTGTCAGATACAACCAGGCCTCATACAAGGCATTGGCGTAGCTGCCCGAGCTTTGGTCGATCTTCTCGTCAGGCGAGTTGACGTTGTAGTCGTTGTTGTCGCTCGCAACGCCCGCAAGCATAGCCTGGAAGGCCTGGTTGTTTGCGGTGTTCATCATGTCGCGGATGCCGAATCGCACGTACCCGCCATCTCGCCTGGAGCCGTTGACCGTCAGCATCATGAGGCCAACGTTGGTCGGCTTCTTCAGGCTCCCGACGAATTTCTTGATGGCCAGCAGCTCGGCTTGCCCCTGGGTCGGCGAACCGACCCACTGCTGAGAGGCCTTGGACCAGTTCGCCGTGTTGTCCAGAACAAACAGGATGTTGGGGGCCGCCTGGGCGGTGCTCGTCGACGGGGCAAAGATATCCGTGTCGTCGGAATGGCCGACAACAGGCATGACCACCAGCGCGGCCAGCACGAAGCCCCGCAAGAGTCGGAACATTGACATCACGTAACCCCCGGCGATTCTGATAAGTTCTCTTTTGTTCTGGTCCACGCGCTGCCGCCCTTATGAGCAGGTGGCAGTCGAATCCATCCGTACCCTGACGCCCTGGTGCACGGTAACGGAGACACCGCTGCCACGCTTGTCCGTGGCAACGGCCATCACGTCCCAATAGGTATCCTGCGGGGCGGAACCCGCGAAGTCATAGCTGTAGCCATCGGCCGGCGCCATCTGCAGGCACGCCGGCTTCGCGGTCTGTACTGTGTAATCGGCCACGCCGTCATTGTTGACGTCGATATCAAAGGTCTGCGCGGCAGGCGTATAGAAGTTGGCCGCCGTGCTGACGACTTTCTCGATGGCCTGCTGCGCCGCGGCGCTGGCCTCGGCCTTGGCCTGCTGGTTGCCCACGATGCGCAGGCTGGAGTTGCCCAGGCGCACGGCGGAGACCACCAGCAGTGTCAGCACGATCAACATGACCAGGCCCATCACCAGGCTGAGGCCGGCGTGCGTCTTGCGCCAGTTGGGCGTTGCAGTGCGCCGCATCTTCATTCTCTCCGGCTGCTGGGATTGATCACGCGCACGGTCCCGGTATAGACGTGGCGCTTATAGCCATCCGAGAACGGCCCCGCGGTGCCAGCCATCCCCATGCTGTAGGTCTTCTTGTCGGACTGGCCGATAGACGGCTCGGTATTGCGTGCCAGCAGGTTGACCTGCACCGCCATGACATTGGGCCAGTCGGCCAGCCCCGGCGCGGTGACGAACGGCACGGCCGGCGCCCCTGTGTTGAGTCCGTCGATCCCATAGTCGAGCTGCAGGTCCTGGATGCCATTGACTAGCGGCGTCATGACGAAGACCGGCACGCCGCCCGCGGCGCTCAGGTCCAGCCGCTTGAGCGTCGGCACCGGCTTGCCACCGTCGGCCGCGGCCGTGCAGGTGGTGGCGCCGGCTGCGTACTTGCTACACGGGCTGACGAAGTAGATGGACTGCACGTAGCGCCACAAACCGGCCGGCGTGGTGCCGTTCTTTTGCAGCAGGGTGTAGGTGCCCGGCGTGGCGGGCGTCGCGTCCGGACCAATGCCAGTGACCTTGCTGCTCGGCGTGGTCTGCACGTAGGCCTGGCCGGGAACGGCATTGGCGGGCGTGGCCAGGATATCCCCGGTGTCCAGGCGGCGGGTCACCAGGATATCGGTCCCCGGTACATGGTCCGCATCGGCCAGGCAGGCAGACAGCGGCGCCGGCACGGTCGCCGGGGCATCATAGCCTTGCAGCGGCAATCCCAGGGCCTTATCGAGGCTGTCCTTGTCCGTGGCGCACGGGTTCGGCAAGGCGGTCGGCGCCGTCATGGCGCTGCCATACTGGCCGTAGTATCCGGCATGCTCGATCTCGTCTTGCAACAAGGTGATGGCGTAGCGGCCACTCTCGATCTGGCGGGCCGACTTGTCCAGTTCCGCGCGCGCGCTGCTTTGCTGGCTGATCAGCACCGTGATTCCCGCCAGCAAGAAAAGACCTATGGCGATGGCCACCATCAGTTCCACCAGCGACATGCCCGCCTGGCGGCGGCGCATGGATGACAACGGGCGCAGGGAAGCAGAAGTCGTCACGGAGCAATCAGTTGAGGTTGGCGATCTGCAGCGTGGCGCTTACCACGCGCCGCTGGGCTTCATCTCCGTACAGTCCCTTGCCGCACGCGAGACCGGCCACCGGCGCGGCGGTCTTGTTCTTGCCCTGCCAGGCAACGGATACGACATAGACGTTCGATACTGGGTTGAAGCTGACACATCCCCGGGCGCCAACCATGGCGCCGACGTTGCTGGTGCTGCTGAGTTCGCTGGCGCCGGCAAGCAGCCTGCTCCATGCAGCAAGATCGCTGTTGGCCAGGGTATAGGCCTGCACCGTGCCGAGCGAGCAGGACGGCAGCGCGCCCGCCCCAATACCGAGGTAAGGCACTCCGTTGGCTGGATCGGTGGTGACGGCATAGCACCCGGCAGCCGAGCGGTTGCCATTGATGCGTTCGACCATATCCTGCAGCAGGATAAGCGCCTGCGCGCGCTGGTAGGACTCGGCCTCGGCCCGCTGGCTGGCCAGCATCAAGCTCACCAGCCCCAACAGGCCAAGCAGCAGGATGATCAGCGTGACGAGCGCCTCCATCAGGCCGAAGCCGCGGGCGCGGCGCTGGAATCGCAGATTGCTGCGCATCAGCAGGCTCCCGTCTGACTGGTCGGCATGCCGCTCAGCTCAACGCTGACGCAGCGGGGCGTTGCGGTGCTGTCAGACGCAGAAATACCGAACGGGGATGCCAATGCGGCCAGGCGCCCGTTGCTGTTGTAGGCCAGGCCACCGGCGGGGCCGCTCACAGTCAGCCCGGATACCGCCTCATGCCGGCTCAGCACGGCCGCGCCGGCCGTCACGGTCCAGCCGTTCTGCCAGCCGCCGGCCGCCGGCGCGATGCTGACACTGGCATTGCGCTTGACCGCCTCGCTGCGCGCGTAGGTGAGGGTTGAAGCCAGGTCATAGGCGGCGGCCCGTATCCGTTGCCCGACGACGAACTCACGGAAATACGGTGTGCCGACCGACAGCAGGATGGCTGCGATCATCACAGTCGCCATCAGTTCGATCAGCGTGAAGCCAAGGATCCGGCGCGCCGGCAATCCCAGCACGCTTGTTGTGAAGAACCGCTTGGAAGCGCCCATGATCGCGTTCACCAGCAGTTGGCTACAGGGCCGGGACCACTGATGCCTTTGGCGCCCGTCTGGTCGACGGTCAGCTTGAGGCACTGCGCATCATTGACCAACTGCCCGCCGATGGGCGTTGCCGTTACGAGGTAGGACGGCGGTGTAGCGGTGTTGTCGGCGGTCAGCGTAACGTTGTAGTTGCGCGAGACTTCGGCAGGCACGGTGACGCCCAGCGCGCCAATCGATGCGGCGTACTGACGCGCGTCGAGGCTGTACTGCTCCTGCTGGTTGGCCACGCCAAGAATGAAACTCTGCGCCGCGGAGCGATTGCTGCGGACGACATATTGCGTGTAGGAAGGATAGGCGATAGTGGCAAGAATGGCGATGATTGCCACGGTGATCATCACCTCGATCAGCGTGAAGCCATGCGCTGCCCTGGCGCCGCGCAGGCGCCAACCCCGGCATGGATTGCCGGTTGCCCCAACTTTCCCAATGACCCGAAACGACGGGTTGACCCTCCCGCCGTGTCGCACTGCCGGGCTTCTATGTCCCATGCTCGCGCTCCGATACCAATTATGTTCCGGATGACCAGATTCCGGAGGTTATGGCGCGGAGTGTAAGTCACGATCTGTTAAGTGGGTAAGGAAAATATGATGCCGGTTGGCCGGCGTTGTAGCGAACAGACAGTGGCGTTACCGAGATCTGCTCAGGAGATACACGGCGGACGTTATCCGTCACTTAGGGGACCCCTGAGCCGCCCGGGGCGGAGTGCGTGCATGTGGCGGGTTTCCGCTCGTGCTTCGCGATCGCGTTCACCTTCCATTATGTCTACCGGCTGTTCCGCAGCACGGTGCACCTGATCCGCGCCGATGCCGGCACGCTGGAGATGAAGCTGCGCGGCCTGGCGCCCAAGGATGCGGTGCTGGTGGTCGCTTTGCCCCTACTCGCAGGAAAGCATCCGCGTCGCCGCGGCCGCGCGCGAGTGTGGCTGCAAGGTGATCGCGCTGACCGACAGCACGGTCGCGCCGATCGCGCTGGCGGCGGACTGCACGCTGTTGTTCTCGGTGGAAAGCCCGTCGTTCTTCCCGTCAGTCACCGCCGGCGTGGCCGTGGTCGAAGCCCAGGTCGAGCAGCTGCTTGCGCGCAAGGGCAAGGACGCGATCCGCGCGCTGGAGCAGGCTGAGGGCGAACTGCATCGGGCCGGCGCCTACGTGGCGGCCGGACGCGGCTGAGCCGGCCCGCCGCGCTTGATCGAAAGCCTCGTCATTGGGGTTGGCGCAGGCCTTCTTCAGCGGTTCGCTCATCAGCAGCTCGAAGTTCGCATGCTTGGGCGGAAAAAGGAGCGGGCGGCTGTGCCGCCCGCGGGGTGTATTGCCGGCTGCGGCCCGCTGCGGCCGGCCGCGCGCGGCTTACTGCGTGCACTTCTCCCGGTACGCCTGCTGCAGCGACTTCTTCGGCCGGTCACGCTCCAGTTCCGGGATCATGCGGCCCTGGGCGGTCTCGATGGCCGGCTGGGTGGCGCGGTATTCGCGCTTGGGCGCTTCGGCAATCTGCGCGGCCAGGGCGCGGCATTCGTCCGACTGGATGCTGCCCGGCGTTGCGGCCGGGTCGGGACGGTAGGGCGTGGTGCCCTGCTGCACCGCTTCATTGATGGCGGCGGCGGCGCTGTCCCCATCCGGCCTCTGCGCATGCGCGCTGCAGGCCATCGCCAGCGCAGCGATGGCGGCAATTCGGATCAGGGTTCGCTGGCTCGGCATGATGACTTCTCTCCTGTGGCTCGATGGATTTAAGCAAAGGTTGCCAGCTTAATCGCTCGCGGCCTGTCTGACACTACTGGCATTTCCAGCATTTGTGGCGTCGATGCCACCTGCGACGGCTCCGGTGCCCGCATTGCCTGCCTGGGTGCGCGCCGCCTCGCGCCAGTCCTGGCGCTGGCGCCGCATCTGCCCCAGCGCCAGCCGGGTCATGCTGGCCCAGCCGGACGGCCGCGGATCGGCCAGCATGCTGAGCGCGCGTGCGTAGTCCAGCGTCAGGCCGGGCGTCCAGGCCATGGTCTTGGCGCGCTTGCGGATCTGCGCCGCCACCCACAACTCCGGCATGGTCAGCAGGCGCCAAAGCGGCCGCCAGCCCTTGGCCTGGCGCCAGACCGGGCCGACGCGCCTTCCAGCGCCGCTTCCAGCGCGTGCGAGACGGTGCTGGAACAGTTGCGGTCGGTCAGGTTGTAGGTGGTGTTCTGGCGGTAGGCGGTCCAGAAGCGGTCCAGGCGCCCGGGGGTCATAGTTGCGGATGCGCACCTGCACGGTCGACGGGCACCAGGCGCGCGATTCAGTCTGGTAATCCGGCTGGAACATGCCAACCACGTCGTTCTCGCGATGGCCAGCGCGATCTCGAACACGCCCACGGCTACCGCCAGGCGCCAGGTGCGTAACCGTATCACCCGGGCCGAGACGACGACAAACATGGCCACCCCCAGCAGCACGCTCAGGCAGCCCAGCCGCAGCAGGCCGCGCCAGCGCGTGCGCAGGTAGTCCACGCCCAGCAGGATCATCACCAGTCTTGCCGTGTCCGGTCTTCCTCCTTCCGTTGCCGGGCCGCCGCCGAGGGCGGCCCGTGGTTGGGCCACATGAGCGGTGATTCCGCTAGGGCGCGCGGCGCCCGCCTCCCTCATCGCGCTCAAGCTCCCAGTCGCGGCGCATCATCACATAGGTGAACGAAGTGGACCAGCCGATCAGGATCAGGCCGACCAGCGGCTCGATGCTGGCGATCAGGCGGCTGGCGCCCACCGGGACGATATCGCCCAGGCTCTGCGTGGTGAAGGTCTCCAGCGCAAAGTAGGCGTAGACCAGCGCGCTTGGCTGCGTGTGGACGCCGGACGCGCCGGCGCCGCCCATCGCGGTCAGCCCGCCCAGGCCGAGCACGTGGTCGGCGAACCAGAAGCCCAGCGCAAACACCAGCGCTTCCAGGCAATGGACCACGATGATGCAGACGATCAGCACGCCGATGTTCATGCGCCCGGACCAGCGCCGGGGATGAATCGCCGACAGCAGCCGCAGTGCCTCATAGTGGATGCCGACCACGGTCACAGTCAGCACGGCCGCGCACAGCAGGGCCAGCGAATAATGTTCGGCGGAGGTTTCCATGCGCAGCGGCAGGCCTGGTCGGTGTCCGGGAGGATCAGGAAAAAGCGCAGGAAAAAAAAGCGCCCTCCAAAATAACACCGGAAGGCGTGCAGGAAAACCAGGGTGCGGCTGGCGCGCGGCCGTGCTCGTAGCCCTGGCAGAGGGTTGGTGGCGGCCGGCTGGCCGCCGCATGGATCAGCTGCTGCTCTTGCAGGAGAGATTGACGTACAGCCCGCCGCCCCATTTGAAATTGCGGTTGCATGGCATGCCCCGATCGGTGCCGGGTGAGTTCAATTTAGCGATCGCGGCGATTCCGATAAATCGTGCATTCGCATGGGCTGTTTCATTAATGAAGCGCATTTCCGGGGCAGCAAAAAACTGCCGCACCCTGATAACATCATCGCCTGTTTGAAATAAAGATAACTCGTGATAATGATTATGGAAATACCCGGATTTCCGTGCCTGGCGGTAACACGGCGGACGCCTGTCCCAATTCAGAGCGATCGGATTCGAGCATCACACGCCCGCATCCGTGCGGGTCGGTGCGGCCAGAAAATACCGAGAATATCTCGCCCAAATGGTTGATTTCCGGATGAGCTGGCCTGGCTCCGGGCAGTTCAAAAAAGAAACGAAAAATCGCCATTTACCCGTTCGCGGGGGATATGCGCAGGACCGGCAAACCAGCCCGTTCATGTCGCACGGCCAGGTGCAGGACGGAGCGGCGATGGACTATGCTGGAAATCACAACGGCATCTTCGCGGAGGCCATCATGCGCAAATCTGTCCTTGTCCTTATGGCACTGCTGCTGGCCGGCGCCCCCGGCCTGGCGCTGGCCCATAACTGCCCCAATGAAATGAAGGCCATCGACGCCAAACTGTCGACCAAGCCGGCGCTGTCGCCGGAAGATTCCGCCAAGGTTGCCAAGCTGCGCGCCGACGGCGAGGCCTATCACAAGGCCGGCAAGCATGACGAAGCGATGAAATCGCTGCTCGAAGCGAAGAAGATCCTGGGTATCTGATACCCATCGCAAAAAAAGAGCCGCCACGCGCCCTGGCGCGGCGGCTTTGTTTCTTTTGCCGCGGTCGTCGCCGCAGCAGGCTGGGTCAGGAACCCGATCCGACCTGCTGGATCACGCCGTTGGGCGCCACCAGGTAATATTCCGCGCCAATCCCGACCCAGCGCGTGCCCTTGCGCGGCGCGGGCAGGTTGTATTGCTTGTAGTCGTCGATCACATACTGGCGGTCCCTGAACTCGGTGGGCAGCCGGTCACCCTTCTTCCATTGCTGCACCTGCATATAGGGCGAGTTCTGCGCCGCCGGCTCGGAGGCGGCCATGGGATCCGTCATCGGCTTGGGCTTGGACTTGGCACCGCCCTGCGCCATCGCAAACGGCGCCGCCAGCACGCTTGCCGCCAGCAACAGCGCCGGCATCGCTTTCTTGGTCTTCATCGTGATCTCCTTGCGTACGGGAAAACCGAACTGCCGGAGGATCCGGACAGCATTTACCAGATTAGTCACAAATACGGACAACTGCGGCATCCGCCATTCATGGCGACGACGCTCGATGTGACCGAGGATGCATCGCGCTTGCGGATTGTTCACAATTGTTTGCGGGCTGGCACCCCTTGGAGGGGGAGCCGTTGACGTCACCCATGACTAGAATGGGTCCTGACAGAAACAATTTGTTACGGGCGGCCGCTACTCAGTCTGTCAGCGGGCCGCGGCGCCGCGGCCTCGCCGCTGCGGGCGCACCGCCCTCGATGTTCCCTGGCTCACGCCCTGTTCACGGCGCTTCGCACGCGGGCACCCGTCCCTGCCAGAGAACCATGAAAACAGGGGACTCTCCGTGTTGCACGATGCTGGTCAATTCCTGGCCCTGGTCAATCCCGCCATTGCCATTCTGCTTTCGCTCTGCTTCCTGCTGGCCTGGAATCATGAGCGCACACGGCACTACCTGCTGCAGCTCAGTGCCTGCTATTTGCTGTACGCGGTTGCCATCGGCCTGCAGA
Source organism: Cupriavidus sp. UYPR2.512 (assembly GCF_000379565.1). Taxonomy (NCBI): domain Bacteria; kingdom Pseudomonadati; phylum Pseudomonadota; class Betaproteobacteria; order Burkholderiales; family Burkholderiaceae; genus Cupriavidus; species Cupriavidus sp. UYPR2.512. The sequence goes on from NZ_KB902909.1 coordinate 26,646, forward strand.
TCGTCTGGCTGCCGCGCAATGGCGGCGGCTACGCCACGGTCACTGGTGCGCTCTACCTGGGCAGTGCCGTGCTGATGCTGCGTGGCATGCTGGCGCGCATCGGCGCGCGTGTCGATACCTGCGTGCTGGTGTCGCTGCCGCTGGCCCTGTTTGCCGCGCTTGCCTGGTTTGATTTCGTGCAGCCCCAGCTGGTTGCGCGCATCTACATCCTGAATATCGGCATCGCGCTGATCCTGCTGCTGGGGATCGCGCCGCTTGCCCGCCTGCGCACAGGCAGCACCGCGGACCGGGTGCTGTTCTGGGTATTCCTGTTGTTTGCCCTCCATTTCCTGCCGCGCACGGTGCTGACCATTGCTCCGGCCACCGCACAGGAGGCTGCCGTCCTCACCCGCTCGGTCTATTGGCTGTGGCTGCAGGCCACGCTGGCATTGCTGCTGCTCACGCTGGCGCTGGCGCTGCTGGCGGCGGCCACGCAGGACGTGATCGACGGCCTGCGGCATGAACGCGATACCGATCCGCTGACGCAGCTGCACACGCGCCGCAGCCTGGAGGCGCTGGCCGCGCGGGAAATCCCGCCACCTCAGGGCAAGCCGCTGAGCGTGCTGCTGTGCGATCTCGATTTCTTCAAGTTCATCAACGACAACTACGGCCACAGCGCCGGCGACGCGGTGCTGGCGCAAATCGGCCGGATCATCGCCGCCGGCATCCGCCGGCGCGATATCGCAGCGCGCCTGGGCGGCGAGGAGTTTGTCATGCTGTTGCCCGATACCCTGCCCGATGCAGCCTTGCATCTGGCCGAACGGTTGCGCCAGACGCTGGAGAGCACGGAAATGGACGTACTGCCGGGCATGCACACGGTGACCGCCAGCTTTGGCGTGGCCACGCTGCGGCCCGGCGAAGACCTGGAAGCGCTGCTGATGCGCGCGGACAACGTGCTGTATGCGGCCAAGAACAAGGGCAGGAATTGCGTGGAGTGGGAACGGGAGGCCGGCATGCCGGTACCGGCGTGATGCTCCTTTATGCGCCGCCCGCTATTTTGCATACAAAATAAGAATGCAAAATAGCGGGCAGCCGCGCATCCGCATACGAATGTGCGCATGAAGAAATGCGGTATGCGCGGAGAATGCGGGCGCAAAAAAGCCCGCATAGCGGGCTTTCGGGGTGATGCTTAAAGCGAGGTCGTGCTCAGAACGGGATATCGTCGTCCATATCCTCGAAACCATTCGAGGCCGGCTGCTGGGGCCGGCGCGCAGCGCCACCGCCCTGGCCGCCACCCTGGCCGCCCGCCTGACCACCGCGGCCACCGCCGTAGCCGCCGCCCGACGCTTCGCGGCTGTAGCCACCGCCGCCGCCTGCGCCGCCTGCGCCGCCACCGTAGCCGCCGCCTTCGTCACCGCCACCGCCACCACCCTGGCGCGAACCCAGCATCTGCATCTGGTCGGCAACGATTTCTGTGGAGTACTTGTCCTGGCCCGACTGGTCCTGCCACTTGCGGGTGCGGATGCGGCCTTCGATATAGACCGACGATCCCTTGCGCAGGTACTGGCCGGCGATTTCGGCGATCTTGCCGAAGAACGAGACGCGGTGCCATTCAGTGGCCTCCTTCATCTCGCCGCTCTGCTTGTCCTTGTAGCGATCGGTGGTCGCCAGGCGGATATTGGTCACGGCGTCGCCGCTGGGCAGGTAGCGGGTTTCCGGGTCTGCGCCGAGGTTGCCGACGAGAATGACTTTGTTGACCGATGCCATGTGAATGTTCTCCAAAAGCCACGCGCTGTGTTGAAAAGCGTGGCAATACGATGACGGTAAAGCGAATGTAGTGTGACGCGATACTGCGGTGACGTAAACGAACATCGCGCCCCCGGCCAGACGTCGGGTGGCGCGATCATGCTAGGCCTTTTCCGGGCCGGATTCTTTACGATGTGATGCGGATCAGGCTGGCGTTGCCGGTGCTGCTTCCTGCCCGCGCGGCGGCGGCGCCTTCATGCTCCAGGCGATTATAAGCCAGAGCAACAGCACCACCGCGCAACCGACGAACACGGCGCTGCGCCCCTCGTGCTTGAGCAGCCAGCCACCGGCCGCGCCACCCAGGAACAGGCCCAGCGCCTGCGTGGTGTTGTAGACGCCCAGCGCCGCCCCGCGTGCCGCCGCGGCGTAGCGCGACACCAGCGAAGGCTGCATCGCCTCCAGCACGTTGAACGCGACGAAGAAGAGCAGCAGGACGCCGACGATGGCCCACAGCCCGTGCACCGCGGCAAACAGCAGTTGCACCGCGGTCATCAGCGCGACCGCGCCCAGCAGCACCGGGCGCACGCGGCCGTAGCGCTCGGCCGCCATCATCGGGCCCAGCATCAGCACGAAGGACACCAGCACCACCGGCAGGTAGACCTTCCAGTGCTGGTCCAGCGGCATGCCGGCATCGGCCAGCATTGCGGGCACCACCATGAACATGGCCACCTGGGAAGCGTGCAGCGCCAGCACGCCGGCGTTCAGGCGCGCCAGGTCGGCGTTGAGCAGCACCTTGCGGAACGGCAGGCGCACCGGATGCGGCGGCGGTGGGGTCGGCACCAGGAACAGCGTCACGCCGATGGCCACCAACCCCAGCACTGACATCAGCCCGAAGATGCCGGACATGCCGATGCTGTGCAGCAGCGGCGAGGCGATCACCAGCGACAGCGCGAAGGTCAGCCCGATGCTGCCGCCCACCATTGCCATCGCCTTGGTGCGATGGCGCTCGCGCGTCAGGTCGGCGATGCAGGCGGTGATGGCGGCGGAGATCGCGCCCATGCCCTGCAGCGCGCGGCCGGCAATGATGCCGCTGAGCGTGTCGGAGAAGGCGGCCACCAGCCCGCCGGCGATGAACAGCAGCAACCCGGCCACCATCACCGGCTTGCGCCCGATGCGGTCGGACAACCAGCCCAGCGGGATGTGCAGGAATGCCTGCATCAGACCATAGATGCCCATGGCCAGGCCCACGCGCTGGGCGTCGTGCCCGTCGGGCAGGCTGTGCGCGTATTCGGCAAAGACGGGCAGGATCAGGAACAGGCCCAGCATGCGCAGCGCGAAGATGCTGGCGAGCGACACGGCGGCGCGCAATTCGGCGCGGGTCATGCGTTCGCGGGCGGGGGCCTGGGATGCGTCAGCGGCACCCGCACCCGGGGAAGAAGACTGGATCGACGGCATTGCGATCGTGGGATCGTGGAATCTGTCAGGCTGGCTGCCGATGCATCGCAACGGCAGTTTCGATCGGGATCGCGGGGGAAGTTGCCGCCCGGAACCCGGGGCCGGCGGCGGCTTCGCCGGGCGCCTGCATGGCGCGGGCCACCCCGGAAACCGAAGTTGGGTATATTAACAGGTTTGCTCCTTCGCGCTTCCCGGGTCACCTGGCCATGCCAGAGGGCCCCGGGCGTGTGCCCGGGCGCGCATTCCGGCCGTCGCCAGCGGCCGGAAGTGCCGATTTAGGTGCTTGTTTCGGGTTCTGCGATTCTTCAGACAGCCCTGCCAGCCTGGCAGGGCGGCCTGTCTGGCGACGACTTTTCGGCATATGGAAGAAATCAAGATCCGTGGGGCGCGTACCCACAACCTGAAGAACATCAATCTCGACCTGCCGCGCAACCGGCTGATCGTGATCACCGGCCTGTCGGGCTCGGGCAAGTCCTCGCTCGCCTTCGACACGCTCTACGCCGAGGGCCAGCGCCGCTACGTGGAGTCGCTGTCCGCCTATGCCCGCCAGTTCCTGCAACTGATGGAAAAGCCGGACGTGGACCTGATCGAAGGCCTGTCGCCGGCGATCTCGATCGAGCAGAAAGCCACCAGCCACAACCCGCGCTCCACGGTCGGCACCGTCACCGAGATCCACGACTACCTGCGCCTGCTGTACGCCCGCGCCGGCACGCCCTACTGCCCCGACCACAACCTGCCGCTGCAGGCGCAGAGCGTGTCGCAGATGGTGGACGCCGCGCTGGCCCTGCCCGAGGACACCAAGCTGATGATCCTGGCGCCGGTGGTGGCCGACCGCAAGGGCGAGCACTCGGACCTGTTCGACAGCATGCAGGCGCAGGGCTTCGTGCGCTTTCGCATCCGCTCGGGCGGCGGCGCCGCGCACGAGGCCGAGGCGAAGGTCTATGAGGTCGATGCGCTGCCGAAACTGAAGAAGACCGAGAAGCACACCATTGAAGTGGTGGTGGACCGCGTCAAGGTGCGCGCCGACATCAAGCAGCGCCTGGCCGAGTCGTTCGAGACCGCGTTGCGCCTGGCCGATGGCCGCGCGCTTGCGCTGGAACTCGACAGCGGCAAGGAGCATACGTTCAGCTCCAAGTTTGCCTGCCCGATCTGCTCATATTCGCTGCAGGAGCTGGAGCCGCGGCTGTTCTCGTTCAACAACCCGATGGGCGCCTGCCCGAGCTGCGACGGGCTGGGCCAGATCACCTTCTTCGACCCCAAGCGCGTGGTGGCCTTCCCCAACCTGTCGCTGGCCTCGGGCGCGATCAAGGGCTGGGACCGCCGCAACCAGTTCTACTTCCAGATGCTGCAAAGCCTGGCGGCATACTACGACTTCGACACCGAAACGGCGTTCGAGGACCTGCCGGAAAACGTCCAGCAGGTGGTGCTGCATGGCTCGGGCGAGCAGGAAATCCCGTTCACCTATATCAACGAACGCGGCCGCACCACCGTACGCGAGCATGTGTTCGAAGGGATCATCCCCAACCTCGAGCGCCGCTACCGCGAAACCGATTCCGTCGCGGTGCGCGAGGAACTGGCCAAGTACCAGAACAACCAGCCCTGCCCCGTCTGCCACGGCACCCGCCTGCGCACCGAGGCGCGCCACGTCAAGCTGGGCGAGGGCGAGCAGGCACGCGCGATCTTCGAGATCAACGGCTGGCCGCTGCGCGACGCGCTGACGTACTTCCTGACGCTGGACATGCACGGCGCCAAGCGCGAGATCGGCGACAAGATCATCAAGGAAATCTCCGCGCGGCTGAACTTCCTGAACAACGTCGGGCTGGACTACCTGTCATTGGAGCGCAGCGCCGATACGCTGTCGGGCGGCGAGGCCCAGCGTATCCGGCTGGCGTCGCAGATCGGCTCGGGCCTGACCGGCGTGATGTATGTGCTGGACGAACCCTCGATCGGCCTGCACCAGCGCGACAACGACCGCCTGATCGGCACGCTCAAGCACCTGCGCGACATCGGCAACTCGGTGCTGGTGGTCGAGCATGACGAGGACATGATCCGCGCCTGCGACTACGTAGTCGACATCGGCCCCGGCGCCGGCGTGCACGGCGGCATGATCGTGGCCGAGGGCACGCCGCGGCAGATCGAGGAGTCGCCGGCATCGCTGACCGGGCAATACCTGTCCGGCCAGCGCCGCATCGAGGTGCCGAAGGAACGCGCCGCGCCCGACGATGAGCGCCTGCTGCGCATCGTCAACGCCAGCGGCAACAACCTGCGCAACGTCACCGCCGAGGTGCCGGTGGGCCTGCTGACCTGCATCACCGGCGTGTCCGGCTCAGGCAAGTCGACGCTGATCAACGACACGCTCTACCACGCGGTCGCGCGTCACCTGTACGGCTCCACACCGGAACCGGCCGCGCACGACCGGATCGAGGGGCTGGAGCATTTCGACAAGGTCATCAACGTCGACCAGAGCCCGATCGGCCGTACGCCGCGTTCGAACCCCGCCACCTACACCGGCCTGTTCACGCCGATCCGCGAACTGTTCGCGGGCGTGCCGTCGGCCAAGGAGCGCGGCTACGATCCGGGCCGCTTCTCGTTCAACGTCAAGGGCGGGCGCTGCGAGTCCTGCCAGGGCGACGGCGTGCTCAAGGTCGAGATGCACTTCCTGCCCGACGTCTACGTGCCCTGCGACGTCTGCCACGGCAAGCGCTACAACCGCGAGACGCTGGAAGTCCTCTACAAGGGCAAGAGCATCTCCGAGGTGCTCGACCTGACCGTCGAGCAGGCGCATGAGTTCTTCAGCGCGGTGCCGGTGGTGCGGCGCAAGCTGCAGACGCTGCTGGACGTGGGGCTGGGCTATATCCGGCTGGGGCAGTCGGCGACCACGCTGTCCGGCGGCGAGGCACAGCGCGTCAAGCTGTCGCTGGAGCTGTCCAAGCGCGACACCGGGCGCACGCTCTATATCCTGGACGAACCGACCACCGGGCTGCACTTCCACGATATCGAACTGCTGCTCAAGGTCATCCACAAGCTGCGCGACCAGGGCAATACCGTGGTCATCATCGAGCACAACCTCGATGTCATCAAGACCGCGGACTGGCTCATCGACATGGGGCCGGAAGGCGGCGCCGGCGGTGGGCAGGTGATCGCGCGCGGCACGCCGGAAGATGTCGCCAGGAGCAAGGCGAGCTTTACCGGCAAGTACCTGGCGCCGCTGCTCAAGCGCGCATAAGCATGTGTAGGCGCATGCAGGCCGGCGCCGCCGCGCGGCTTGCATTCGCTACCCCGCGCCCTACCATGAACCCGATGGCGGCAAGCCCTGCGGCCATTCGGGAGCCTGCCATGGAACTGTCGGTCGTGCCGGTCACCAAGCCGGAAGCCACCAACTTCATCTTCGGCCATTCGCACTTCATCAAGACCGTGGAAGACCTGCACGAAGCGCTGGTAAGCACCGTGCCGGGCATCCGCTTCGGCCTGGCGTTCTGCGAGGCCTCGGGCAAGCGCCTGGTGCGCTGGTCCGGCACCGATGAAGACCTGATCGACCTCGCCTGCGAGAACGCCCGCGCCATCGGCGCCGGGCATACCTTCGTGATCTTCCTGGGGGACGGGTTTTTCCCGGTCAACGTGCTGGCCGCGGTGCGGGCGGTGCCGGAGGTTTGCCGCATCTTCTGCGCGACCGCCAACCCGACCCAGGTGCTGGTGGCCGAGACCGATGCCGGGCGCGGCGTGGTGGGCGTGATCGATGGGGCCTCGCCGCTGGGGATCGAGACCGACGCAGATGTGGCGGATCGCAAGGCGCTGTTGCGGAAGTTTGGCTACAAGCTGTAGCCGCGCCGGTCAGTGCTGTGCCGCCTGCACCGTGGGCACCGGCGGCATATCGTCTTCCTTCATCCGGCTGCGGTTGAGAATACCGGCCTGCTCCAGCACTGGGTAAGCCGTCGCGCAGAACAGCGAATTGAGCCGCTTCAGTTCGCTGATCACATCCAGGTGCAGCGAACTGGTTTCAATGCTCTCGGCAGTCTGCACCGCCACGCGCTGCAGGTGGGTGCGCGCGTACTTGCGCTCCAGTTCGCGGAAGTTCGCTTTCTCGGCCATCAGCGCCTGCGCGCTCTTGAGGTCGCCGTTGAGGAACACCGACAAGCCCAGCCGCAGGTTGGCGACCAGGCGTGCGTGCATCTCGGCGATTTCCTGCATGCCCGCCTCGGAGAACATCAGGTTGTGGGCGATCTTCTTGTCCTTGGTATCGAGCAGGATGCGCTCGATGATGTCGCCCGCGTGTTCCAGGTTGATGGTGAGCGAGATGATCTCGGTCCAGCGCTGGCCGTCACGCTCGTCCAGCGCTTCCAGGCTGATGCGGGTCAGGTAGAGCTTGATCGCGGTGTAGAGGTCGTCCACCTCGTTGTCGATGCGGCAGGTGGCATCGGCCAGCTTGGCGTCGTTGGTGCGCAGCACGCGCAGCATGTTGTCCAGCATCTGCTCGACGCGGTCGCCGATGCGCAGCACTTCGCGCGCGGCGTTGGCCAGCGCCAGCGTGGGCGTGGACAGCGCGGCCGTATCGAGGTGGCGCGGCGTGACCTGGCTGTCGCCGGTATTGCGCCCGGGCAGCACCTTCTCGCACAGGCGCGCCAGCGGCGCGGTGGCGCCCAGCAGCAGCACCGCCAGCGCGACGTTGAACAGCAGGTGGAAATTGACGATCAGCCGTTGCGGGTCATGGTCCAGCAGCGCCAGCAGCTCCTCGGCCTGGCCCAGCAGCGGCAGCGCCACCAGGCAGCCCAGCAGGCGCGACAGCAGGTTGCCCAGCGTCACGCGCTTGCCCGGCTGGTTGTTGCCCGAGGTGGTCAGCAGCGCCGAGATGCCCGAACCCAGGTTGGCCCCCAGCACCAGCGCCAGCGCCACGTGGATCGACACCACGCCGGCCGAGGCCAGCGCGCCGCAGAACAGCACCACGGCCAGGCTGGAATAGCACAGGATGGTCAGGAAGGCGCCGACCAGCATGTCCAGCCCCGAGTCGCCGGTCAGCGAGGCGAACAGGACCTTGACGCCGGCGGCCTGCACCACGGGACGGGTGGCGATGGAGATCAGTTCCAGCGCCAGCGTGATCAGGCCCAGGCCGATCAGCACGCGGCCGACATGGCCGGGCTTGCTGCCCTTCCAGGTCAGGTGGCAGATCACGCCAATGAAGATCAGCAACGGCGACAGCCATGACAGGTCCAGCGAGAACACCTGCACCATCAGCGCGGTGCCGACGTTGGCGCCGAGCATGATGGCCAGCGCCGGCGCCACGGCGATCAGGCCCTGGCCGACGAAGGAGCTCACGATGACCGCGGTGGCGTTGCTGCTCTGGACCAGCCCGGTGACGCCGAGCCCGGCAAGGAAGGCGGTGAAGCGGTTGGAGACGCTGGTCGACAGGACATGGCGCAGGTTCGCGCCGTAGACACGCAGGATGCCGACCTTGACGATGTTGGTGCCCCAGACGAGCAGGGCAACGCCTGATAACAGGTGAAGGAGTACGCCCATTGTGCGCCTTTGTGTGACCAGTGCCGGCAAAACCCTGGAGGCTCGGCCCGGTCATCGTGTAGTTGTCAATGGGGCATTATGCGCCCGTCACCCGACAGCGGCAACGGCATGGGTGCAGCGTGCGGGCAACACGGGCAATACCGGCAAAGCATGCCGCAACGAGCTCCCGGGTGCGCACCAGCCGACGGCGCTCAGGGCAGCGCGACCTTGATCCCCAGACCGACGAAGATCGCCCCGGCGGCGCGGTCCAGCCAGCGGCCAGTGGCCGGGCGGCGGCGCAGCCAGGCGCCCAGCCAGCCCGCGCACAGCCCGAACAGCGAGAACACGACCGCCGTCTGCAGCATGAACACCACGCCCAGCAGCAGGAACTGCAGCCCCGGGTGCGCGGCATCGGCGCGCACGAACTGCGGCAGGAACACCAGGAAGAACAGCGTCACCTTGGGATTCATGATGTTGCCCAGCACGCTCTGGCGGAACACGCGCGCGAGCGGCACCGCGTCGACATCGCCGCCCTGCGCCAGCCCACCCCTGGCGCGCAGCGCCTGGATGCCGATCCAGATCAGGTAGGCCGCGCCCGCGTACTTGATCAGCTGGAACGCCAGCGGCGACGAGCGCAGCACCGCGGCCAGCCCCACCGCCGCGATCACGGTGTGGAACAGGCACCCGACCGAAAAGCCCAGTGCCGCCACCAGCCCCGCGCGCCGTCCCTGCGCCATGCCGCGCGCCAGCACCTGCAGGTTGTCGGGCCCGGGGGCCACGGTGACCGCGATCGAAGTCAGCAGGAACAGCAGCAGGTCAGGCATGGGGTCTCCTTGCGTGGAAATCTTGCAGGCCGGTCAGCGTGGCTCAGTGACCTTCAAACTTGCACACGGTGAACAGCGGCAGCCCGCCGTCCTGCAGCAGCTTCGAGCCGCCCAGCTCGGGCAGGTCGACGATGGCCGCGCCCTCCACTACCGTCGCGCCCAGGCGCTCCAGCAGCTTGCGTCCGGCCATCATGGTGCCGCCGGTGGCGATCAGGTCGTCGACCAGCAGCACGCGGTCGCCGGCCTTGCAGGCGTCGGCATGGATCTCGACGGTGGCGCTGCCGTATTCCAGCTCATACTCCTCGGCCACGGTCTGGAACGGCAGCTTGCCCTTCTTGCGGATCGACACGAAGCCCAGGTTCAGCTCATACGCGACGATCGCGCCCAGGATAAATCCGCGCGCGTCGATGCCCGCCACCAGGTCGAGCTGCGCATCCATGTAGCGGTGCACGAAGACATCGATCAGCACGCGCAGCGTCTTGGGGTTCTGCAGCAGCGGGGTGATGTCGCGGAACATTACGCCCGGCATGGGCCAGTCCGGCACGGTGCGGATGCGCTCGCGCAGGTAGCCGGTGACGTCGCCGAGCTCGGGGGACTGGATGATGGAATCTGCCATAGGGATCTGGAAACGGTAGGCGCGCAGCGTGGCGCGCCGGTCGGAAATGGGCCGCAGTGGATCGCGGCAGGGTGGCCGCCGGCGCGGTAACCAGTTACCACCCGCGCCACCGGGACGGCCAGCACAATGGCCCTGCCGGCCCTCCCGGCCCGACAGTCTGCCAGGGGGCCGGCTGCCGCGTCCGGCACCCGCCGGACACCCGTAACCATACAGGAGACCGCGATGGCAAAAAAGATTCTGATGCTGGTGGGCGACTACGCCGAAGACTACGAAACCATGGTGCCGTTCCAGGCACTGCAGATGGTCGGGCACACCGTCCACGCGGCCTGCCCGGACAAAGAAGCGGGCGACGCCTGCGCCACCGCGATCCATGACTTCGAGGGCGACCAGACCTACACCGAGAAGCGCGGCCACAACTTCACCCTCAACGCGACCTTTGCCGAAATCGACCCTGCCGATTACGACGCGCTGGTCATCCCCGGCGGCCGCGCCCCGGAATACTTGCGCCTGAACGCGCGCGTGCTGGAGATCGTGCGCCACTTCGCCCAGGCGGACAAGCCGATCGCCGCGGTCTGCCACGGCGCCCAGTTGCTGGCCGCGGCAGGCGTGCTCGAAGGCAAGACCTGCTCCGCCTACCCGGCCTGTGCGCCCGAGGTGAAGCTGGCCGGCGGCGCCTATGCCGATATTCCCGTCGACCAGGCCCATACCGACGGCAACCTCGTCACCGCCCCGGCCTGGCCCGCGCATCCGGCCTGGCTGGCGCAGTTCCTTGCCGTGCTGGGCACGCGGATCGTACATTAGAGCTTTCCGCACGCGGCGCCCCCCCATGCGTGAAGGCACGGTCCGCCCCATAAGGCGAGCCGTGCCCATGACCGCCGGCCGCGCCGCCCGCTCGGGAGCATCCATGTGTGAAATCTTTATCCGCGCCAACCCGGCGTCGTACCAAAGCCAGTCGCGCTCGCTGCGCCTGCATGGCGTGGCCACCAGCATCCGGCTGGAGAGCCTGTTCTGGGAAGTGCTGGAAGAACTGGCGCGGCGCGACAACATGTCCGTCAACCAGCTGATCACGCGCCTGCACGATGAACTGACCGAACATCGCGGCAGCGAGGCGGTGGCGGGCAATTTCTCGTCCTTCCTGCGCGTGTGCTGCCTGCGCTACCTGATGCTGCAGGGCGAGGGCCGTATCCCGGCCGATACCAGCGTGCCGATCCGCTCGCTGGACCCACGCGCCGTGCTCGACAACCTGCCGGAATCCTGGGTCGAGGCGCGTGCGCACTGACGCCGCCCCGGCGCCCCCGGCTCAGCCGTTCAGGATGCGCGTTTCCGCGGCCTCAAGCGCCTCGGGCGGGCCGCGCAGCACTACGATGTCGCCCGGTTCCAGCACGGTCTCGGGCTCCGGGTCGAAGGCGCGGATGCCGCGCCGGCGCACCGCGGTCACTTCCACGCCGATCCGCTCCAGCCCCAGCACGCCAAGGCGCCGCCCCACCGCCGTGGATTGCGGCCCGAGCGACACGGAATGCAGCCGCACCGAATCGCGCTCGACCATGTCCTCCTCATCGTCGCGGCCGTGGAAATAACCGCGCAGCAGGCTGTAGCGCGCGTCGCGCGCTTCCTGCACGCCGCGCAGCACGTGCCGCATCGGCACGCCCAGCAGCACCAGCGCGTGCGAGGCCAGCATCAGGCTGCCCTCGATGATCTCGGGCACCACTTCGGTGGCGCCGGCCTTCTGCAGCGTGTCGAGCTCTGAATCGTCCACCGTGCGAACGATCACCGGCAGCGCCGGCGCCAGCTCCTGCACGTGGTGCAGCACCTTGAGCGCCGACGGCGTGTTGGCATAGGTGACGATCAGGGCGGCGGCCCGGTGGATGCCGGCGGCGATCAGTGCCTCGCGCCGGCCCGCGTCGCCGTAGACCACGGTATCGCCGGCCGCGGCGGCCTCGCGCACGCGGTCGGGATCCAGGTCCAGCGCCACGTAGTTGATGCCCTCGCGCTCCAGCATGTGCGCCAGGTTCTGCCCGCTGCGGCCGAAGCCGCAGATGATGGCGTGCTTCTCGGTCTGCAGGCTCTGCGCGGCGATGCGGGTCATGTTCAGCGACTGCATCAGCCATTCGTTGGCGGCAAAGCGCAGCACGATGGCGTCGCTGTACTGGATCAGGAATGGCGCGGCCAGCATCGACAGCAGCATCGACGCCAGGATCACCTGGATCAGCACCGGGTCGACCAGGTTCAGGCCGTCGATCTGGTTCAGCAGCACGAAACCGAATTCACCCGCCTGCGCCAGCCCCAGCCCGGTGCGGATGGCCACCCCCTGGCGCGAGCCGAAGACCCGCGCCAGCAGCGCGATCAGCACCAGCTTGAACAGCACCGGCACCACCAGCAGCGCCAGCACCAGCCACACGTGGTCCAGCACCACGCGGATATTGAGCAGCATGCCGATGGTGACAAAGAACAGCCCCAGCAGCACGTCGCGGAACGGCTTGATGTCCTCTTCCACCTGGTGGCGGTAGGGTGTCTCGGAGATCAGCATGCCCGCCATGAAGGCGCCCAGCGCCATCGACAGGCCCAGCCGCTCGGTCAGCGCCGCCATGCCCAGCGTCACCAGCAGCAGGTTCAGCATGAACAGTTCCTGCGAGCGGCGCGCCGCCACCACGTGGAACCAGCGGCTCATCAGGCGCTGGCCCAGGAAGAAGATGGCGCCCAGGGCCACCACGATCTTGACCGTGGCCAGGCCCAGCGCCACCATCAGGTCGCCCGGATCGCGCGACAGCGCCGGAATCACGATCAGCAGCGGCACCACCGCCAGATCCTGGAACAGCAGGATGCTGATGATATTGCGGCCCTGCTCGCTTTCCAGCTCCATGCGCTCGGACAGCATCTTGGAGACGATCGCGGTGGAAGACATCGCCAGCGCCCCGCCCAGCGCCACGGACGCCTGCCAGGACAGCGGGAACAGCCAGTTGAAAGCCCAGCTGGCCGGCACCACTGCCAGCATCGACAGCACCACCTGCGAGCCGCCCAGGCCGAACACCAGCCGCTTCATCGAGCGCAGCTTGGTCAGGTTGAACTCCAGCCCGATCGAGAACATCAGGAAGACCACGCCGAATTCGGCCAGATACTTGGTCTGCGCGGTGTCGCTGGCCAGCCCCAGCGCATGCGGGCCGATCAGGATGCCAACGGCCAGGTAGCCCAGCATCGGCGGCAGCTGCAGCATGCGGAATGCGACCACGCCGAAGACGGCGGCGGCCAGCAGCACCAGGGTCAGTTCCAGCGGAGAATGCATCAGGCGGTCTGGGTGACCGGCCAGGCGCGCGTCCGACCCGGCACGGGCACCCTGCCGGCAAAATACGGCGAGCACGGCTAGCACGACGTGCGCCATGGGTCGGGCCAGGCGCCATCGCATTCGTTGGTATACTTCGTCGCCATGATAGCCAATTTCGATGCGGATCGAGCACTCAGACTCGCCCGCGACACTCTCCAGACCGAAGCCGATGCGGTTTCCGCACTTTCCGGACGCCTGAACGGCGACTTTGCGCGTGCCGTGCAGCTGATCCTGCAATGCACCGGCCGCGTGGTCGTCTCTGGCATCGGCAAGTCCGGCCATATCGGACGCAAGGTCGCAGCCACGCTGGCCTCTACCGGCACGCCGGCGTTCTTTGTGCACCCTGCCGAAGCCAGCCACGGCGACCTGGGCATGGTCACGCGCGACGACGTGCTGATCGCCTTCTCAAATTCCGGCGAGACCGGCGAGCTGCTGTCGATCATCCCGATCGTCAAGCGCATCGGCGCGCGCCTGATCTCGGTCACCGGCAACCCCGACTCCAACCTGGCCAAGCTGGCCGACGTCCACCTGGACGCGGCGGTCGAAAAAGAAGCCTGCCCGCTGAACCTGGCGCCGACGGCCAGCACCACCGCGGCGCTGGCACTGGGCGATGCGCTGGCGGTGGCGGTGCTGGATGCGCGCGGCTTTGGCGAGGAAGACTTCGCCCGCTCGCACCCCGGCGGTGCGCTCGGGCGCAAGCTGCTGACCCATGTGCGCGACGTGATGCGCACCGGCAACGCCGTGCCCGAGGTGCGTGAGAACACGCCGCTGGCCCAGGCGCTGATGGAAATCACCCGCAAGGGCATGGCCATGACTGCCGTGGTGGACCCGGACGGACACGCCATCGGCGTCTTCACCGACGGCGACCTGCGCCGCCTGCTGGAAACCCCGCGCGACTGGAAGACCGTGCCCATCGGCGAGGTCATGCACCGCAGCCCGCACGTGGTCAACGAGAACCAGCTCGCCGTCGAAGCGGTGCAGGTGATGGAAGCCAACCGCATCAACCAGCTGCTGGTGGTGGATGACGACGGCCGCCTGACGGGCGCGCTGCATATCCACGACCTGACCCGCGCCAAGGTCATCTGAGCGGGCGCGGGCCCGCCGCAACCGGCACAACGCCAAGGACACCATGCAGGCACTCCTCGCCTCCCTCAGCGGCATCGTCATGCGGCTGCTGCCGCTGCTGCTGATGGCCTTCGTGGCGGGCAGCACGTTCTGGCTGGTCCAGATCAACTCCCCCAAGGAAGACCTGGCCGCGCAAAGCACCAGGAAGCACGAGCCTGATTACTTCATGGACCGCTTCTCGGCCACCGAGCTGGCGCCGGACGGCAGCACCAAGATCCGCTTCACCGGCGATCGCATGGTCCATTTCGAGGACGACCAGACCTACGAGGTGACCCGGCCCGCCATGCGCGCGTACGAGCCGGACCGCCCGCCGGTCACAGCCCGCGCCGATATGGGCCGCATGAACGCCGAGGGCTCGGTGATCGACCTGTACGGCAACGGCTTCGTCATGCGCCAGCAGGGCGTGGACGTGTCCAAGGACCCGCAGCTGACCGCCGCATCCAGTTATTTCCAGCTGCTGGTCAATGACGACATCGTCAAGACCGACAAGCCGGTCAAGCTTACGCGCGGCCCGTCGGTGATGACCGCCAACGGCCTGATCTTCAACAACGTCACGCGCGAAGTACAATTGCTCGGCAATGTACGCGGCACCATTATCACCGGGCCGACCCCGGGCCGCGCGCCGGGGTCCTGAGCCCCGGCCCGGGGGCCGCGCACGCAGTGCCGGCATGCGCGGCCGGTCCGCACGAACCCGCACCAACGTACCCAGACGCCCTCAAGCAACCCCTGCCAACATGACTGCTTCCCTGACGACATCGTCCCGTCGACGCACCGCCCCGGCCCTGCTCGCCCTGGCCATGGCCTTCGGCCTGCTGGCCCAGCCCGCCCTGGCCGAGCGCGCGGACCGCGACAAGCCGATGGTGCTGGAGGCGGACAACGCCAGCTACGACGACGTCAAGCAGATCTATACGCTGAGCGGCAACGTGGTGCTGACCAAGGGCACCATGATTCTGAAGTCCGACGCCGCCGAACTGCGCACCGACCCCGAGGGCTACCAGTTCGCGGTGGCCACCGCCAAGCCGGGCAAGCAGGCCTACATCCGGCAGAAGCGTGAAGGCGTCGACGAATACATCGACGGCTGGGGCGACCGCATCGAGTACGACGGCAAGCAGGAGTACTCCAAGCTGATCGGCAATGCCCGCATGGCGCGCCTGCAGGGTGCCAAGCAGGTCGACGAGATCCGCGGCGCGGTGCTGACCTACGACAGCCGCAAGGAGTTCTACACGGCCGCCGGCGGCGGTAGTGGCGACGCCGCGGCCGCCAATCCGTCCGGCCGCGTGCGCGCGGTGCTGTCGCCGCGCCAGGACCAGAAGGCCGGCGCCACGGGCAGCGGCGGCTCGCCGCTGGACCTGAAGCCGGCGCCCGCGCCTGCCAACAAACCCTGACGCCTGGCGCCGGCCTGCCTGCCCGCGCCAGAAACGCCTGAACGCCTGACTGTGCCTATGACCGATACCGCAACCATCGCCGACAAGCCTTCCGTCGAAGCCTCCTCGATCCTTCCCGGGGGCAGCACGCTGGTCGTGCGCCACCTGAAGAAGCGCTATGGCTCGCGCACGGTGGTCAAGGACGTCTCGCTCGACGTGAAGAGCGGCGAGGTGGTCGGCCTGCTCGGCCCCAACGGCGCGGGCAAGACCACGTCGTTCTACATGATCGTGGGCCTGGTGGCGCTGGACGAAGGCGATATTGTGCTCGACGGCGATCACATCAGCGGCCTGCCGATCCATGAGCGCGCGCGCATGGGGCTGTCGTACCTGCCGCAGGAAGCCTCGGTGTTCCGCAAGCTCAATGTCGAAGAGAACATCCGCGCGGTGCTGGAGCTGCAGCTGGACAAGGGCAAGCCTCTGGCCAAGGCCGAGATCGAGCGCCGCCTGGATACATTGCTGGACGACCTGCAGATCGCGCACCTGCGCAACAACCCGGCGCTGTCGCTGTCGGGCGGTGAGCGCCGCCGCGTGGAAATCGCGCGCGCGCTGGCGTCGTCGCCGCGCTTCATCCTGCTGGACGAACCCTTCGCCGGCGTGGACCCGATCGCCGTGGGCGAGATCCAGCGCATCGTCAGCTTCCTCAAGGCACGCAATATCGGCGTGCTGATCACTGACCACAACGTGCGTGAGACGCTCGGCATCTGCGACCACGCCTACATCATCAGCGAAGGCACGGTGCTGGCCGCGGGCCAGCCCGAGGAAATCATCGCCAATGACGCAGTGCGGCGCGTCTACCTGGGCGAGAACTTCCGCATGTGATGCAGCGGCCTGCCCGGAGCGGCAGGCCTCTTCGCGGGCGCGCGTGGGACCTCCCACAGCCAGCGGCGATCAGACCGCACAAGCGATAGCAATTTCCGTTCCAACAACGGAAAGATGCGCATAGAATAGGTCGCATGAAACCGTCGCTACAGCTCCGCCTTTCCCAGCATCTGGCCCTGACCCCGCAACTGCAGCAGTCGATCCGGCTGCTGCAGCTCTCCACGCTGGAACTGCAGCAAGAGGTCGAACAGGCGCTGACGGAAAACCCGCTGCTCGAGCGCGAGAACGACTGGATTGAAAGCCCGCTGCGCGTTGCGCCCGACGGCTCGGTGAACCTGCAGAGCGCACCGGCGCCCGCCCCGGCAGAGCCCCAGGGCAATGGCGACGCCCGCGCCGACGGCGCGGGTGACGATGACAGCTATGGCGACAGCGGCAACGGCGACGACTATGGCAGCGGCGACTGGAGCCTGGACGACTTTGCCCGCCGCCCCCAGGGCGACGAGGACGAAAAAACACCGATGCAGCTGCGCGAAGCCGAGCCCACGCTGCGCGAGTACCTGATGGAGCAGCTCACGCCGCTGAAGATCTCGACACGCGACAAGGGCCTGGCCATCTTCCTGATCGAATCGCTCGACGACGATGGCTACCTGAGCGCATCGCTTGAGGAGATCTGCACGGAGTTGCCGGAAGAACTCGAGTTCGAGATCGAGGAAGTCCACGCAGTTCTTACGCTGCTGCAGAGCTTCGACCCGCCCGGCGTGGGCGCGCGCAACGCCGCCGAATGCCTGGGCCTGCAGTTGCGGCGCCTGACGCACCCGCAGCGCGAACTGGCACTGAACATCGTCACCAACCACCTCGAGTTGCTGGCAGTACGCGACTACACGCGGCTGAAGAAGGCGTTGCAGGTCGATGAAGTGGCGCTGAAGTCCGCACACGAACTGATCCGCTCGCTGGCGCCCTACCCCGGCCATGCATACAGCCGCCCGGAGGCCGACTTCGTGGTGCCGGACGTGTTCGTGCGCAAGAGCGGCGGCGGCTGGATCGCGCAGCTCAATCCGGATGTGATGCCGAGGCTGCGCATCAATGATATGTATGCACAGATCCTGCGTGGCGCGAAGGGTGAGTCCGGCACGGCCGGGCTGCAGCAGAAGCTGCAGGAAGCTCGCTGGCTGATCAAGAACATCCAGCAAAGGTTCGACACAATCCTGCGTGTCTCGCAGGCCATTGTCGAGCGTCAAAAGAACTTTTTCAGCCACGGCGAAATCGCCATGCGCCCCTTGGTTTTGCGGGAGATTGCCGATACACTGGGTTTACACGAGTCAACCATCTCCCGGGTGACGACCAATAAATACATGGCAACGCCGATGGGTACTTTCGAACTGAAGTACTTCTTCGGCAGCCACGTGTCCACCGAAACCGGTGGCGCGGCTTCATCAACGGCCATCCGCGCCTTGATCAAGCAACTGATAGGAGCCGAAGACCCGAGGAATCCCCTTTCCGACAGTCGCATTGCCGAACTGCTGGGTGAGCAAGGCTTTGTTGTTGCGCGCCGCACTGTTGCCAAGTATCGCGAAGCCCTGAAGATCCCCGCAGTCAATCTCCGCAAGTCTTTGTAGCCGAGCCCACCGCCTGCCTGGTGAGGCTCTTTCAGAAGGAGAAGCGCTATGAACTTCAAGATCAGTGGACACCACCTGGACATCACGCCCCCTCTGCGTGAGTACGTGGAAACGAAGCTGGAGCGAATCGTCAGGCATTTCGATCAGGTCATTGGCGTTAGCGTGCTGCTCTCTGTCGACAACCACAAGGAAAAGGACCGGCGGCAGTACGCGGAAATCAATCTACATCTCAAGGGCAAGGACATCTTTGTCGAGGCGCATCACGAAGACCTATATGCAGCGATCGACGCACTCGTCGACAAGCTGGACCGTCAGGTGATCCGCTACAAGGATCGCGTGCAAGGCCACGACCGCGAAGCGGTCAAGTACCAGATGGCCGCAGCGCAAATGCAGCAATGACCGTGCCCGGCAGCCCCGCAGCGGGCTGCTGAATCAGGATTCAACAGGCAAGCCGCGCACCAAGCGCGGCTTTTTTGCGCCCTCGCGATCCGGGTTGCCGCCGGCATGCCGCGCCCGCACTGGTGGTGCGGCCCGGCTGTGGCGCCGGAGCCAACGCTTTTCACCCGAATGGGCAAGAGTGTTCGCAAGCGCGGCGCCAAGGTGTATGCTGCGCCATACAAAGAGAGGGAATCCTGGCCGCGCCCCACACCGGTGCGCCGGCTCCCGGCCCGGAGGCACGATTGCATCACTATGTATCGTTCTGCACCGGCTTGCTCCGCTGCGCTGCACAATGCGGGGGTAGTCGCTGCTCTATAATGGGCCGGACGCCTCCGGCCAGGCCAACGGCAGCCCCGGAGCCAGCCCCTGCCCGGCGGAACGATCCGCCCGCTAACTGAAATCCTGCGCATCGCCCATGAATCGTTTGGCCAAATTGCTGCCACCCGGCAACATCAACCTCGACGTCAGCGTCACCAGCAAGAAGCGTGTATTCGAGCAGGCCGGGCTCCTCTTCGAGAACAACCATGGCGTGGCGCGCGCCATCGTGACGGACAACCTGTTCGCGCGCGAGTCGCTGGGATCCACCGGCCTGGGCGCCGGCGTGGCGATCCCGCACGGCCGCATCAAGGGCCTGAAGCAGCCGCTGGCCGCCTTCATGCGCCTGGCCGAGCCGATTCCGTTCGAATCGCCGGATGGCAAGCCGGTATCGCTGCTGATCTTCCTGCTGGTGCCCGAACAGGCTACGCAGCAACACCTGGAAATCCTGTCAGAAATCGCGCAACTGCTTTCCGACCGCGACATGCGTGAAGGGCTGGCCACGCTGCCCACGCCCGATGCCGTCCATCAGTTGCTGATCGCATGGCATCCCTGATCCCCTGATCCCCAAGCGGGCCGGCACCAGACCGGGCAGGCGCCAGGCGCTTCGCAAACCGCCCCACCAGTCATAGCGCATGGAACTCACCGGCGTCACCTCCCAGTCCATCTTCGACGACAACGCAGCCGACATCAAACTCTCGTGGGTGGCCGGCCTGGAGGGCGCGGACCGCGCCTTCGACGTGGAGTTCGCCCGCGAAGCCACCTCAGCCGCCGACCTGGTGGGCCACCTGAACCTGATCCACCCCAACCGCATCCAGGTGCTCGGCAAGCCTGAGATCACTTATTACCAGCGGCTGGACGACGAGACCCGCAAGCGCCAGATGGGCGAGCTGATCCTGCTGGAGCCGCCCTTCCTGGTGATCGCCGACGGCATGGAGCCGCCGCCCGACCTGGAGCTGCGCTGCACGCGCTCGTCCACGCCGCTGTTCACCACGCCGGTGTCGTCGGCCGCGGTGATCGACCACCTGCGCCTGTACCTGTCGCGCATCTCCGCGCCGCGCGTGACCATGCACGGGGTATTCCTCGACATCCTGGGCATGGGCGTGCTGATCATGGGCGAATCGGGCCTGGGCAAGAGCGAACTGGGCCTGGAACTGATCTCGCGCGGCCACGGGCTGGTCGCCGACGATGCGGTGGACTTCGTGCGCCTGGGGCCGGATTTCATCGAAGGCCGCTGCCCGCCGCTGCTGCAGAACCTGCTTGAAGTACGCGGCCTGGGCCTGCTCGACATCAAGACCATCTTCGGTGAGACCGCGGTGCGCCGGAAGATGAAGATCAAGCTGGTGGTGCAGTTGGTGCGCCGCAACGACGGCGAGTTCGAGCGGCTGCCGCTCGATTCGCAATACCTGGACGTGCTGGGCCTGCCGATCCACATGGTCAAGATCCAGGTGGCGGCCGGCCGCAACCTGGCCGTACTGGTCGAGGCCGCGGTGCGCAACACCATCCTGCGCTTGCGCGGCATCGATACGCTGCGCGACTTCATGGACCGGCAGCGCGCCGCGATGCAGGCCGATGCGGTTTCGCGAGGCCAGGGCCGCCTGCTCTGAGCGCCAGCGTTTTCATTTGCTTACAACGGCGTTGACACAGAACGTCAACGTTCTTCAGGCGTGCTCCGTTTTGTGCTGTAATGGGCATGGCGCCCGTTATGGAAGCTGCAACGCCGGCAATGGCGCGCGGCCATGAAGTTTTCCACAGCCAGGAGAGCAAGCATGAAGAAACTGATCGCGATGTGCGCGCTGGTCACCCCGATGATTGCCGCCAGCGCTTTTGCGCAGACCACCGCCACGCCGGCAAGCCCCGCTACACCGGCCAAGCCAGCGGCCACCGCACCGGCAACGCCGGCCATGCCCGCCACGCCCGCCACCCCGGCTACCCCCGACAAGCCCGCGGCAGCCAATACGCAGCAGGACAAGATGAAGGCCTGCAACACGCAAGCCGCCGGCAAGAAGGGCGACGAACGCAAGGCGTTCATGAAGGAATGCCTGTCCAAGGGCGCGTCCAAGAGCCAGCAGGAGAAAATGGCTTCCTGCAGCAAGTCGGGCAAGGGCAAGAAGGGCGACGAATACAAGGCCTACATGAAGGAATGCCTGTCCAAGGCAGCCTGAGCCGCAGCCAGCGCCGCAACCTGACGACAAGAGCATGGCGAACCGCAAGGTTCGCCATGCTTGCTTTGCGCGTGGTGTCATGACGCCTTCATCACGTGATGCTATGCTTCAGTTGCTATGCGCATCATCCTCATCACCGGCATATCCGGTTCCGGCAAGTCCGTCGCACTGAACGTGCTTGAAGACGCAGGCTACTACTGCGTGGACAACCTGCCGGCTCAGTTCATCCCGGAACTGACCCGCTACCTCGACAGCCAGGGCTATACGCACCTGGGCGTCGCCACTGACATCCGCAGCCGCGAGTCCCTCGACCAGTTGCCCGACACCGTGCGCGCGCTGGCCGCGGAGCACCAGGTCGAGGTGGTGTTCCTGACCGCCAGCACCGACGCACTGGTGCAGCGCTACTCCGAGACGCGCCGCCGCCACCCGCTGTCGGTGCGTACCGACGGCGTGCCGGGCCCGGGCGGTGAACCCGCCTTCAACGACACCGCGCTGATGGAAGCGATCGAGATGGAGCGCGCGCTGTTGAGCCCGCTGGCCGAGGCCGCGCACCGCATCGACACCAGCAATGTGCGCACCAATACGCTGCGCAGCTGGATCAAGGAGCTGATCCGCGAAGACAGCCAGCGGCTGACGCTGCTGTTCGAGTCGTTCGGCTTCAAGCACGGCGTGCCCAGCGATGCGGACATGGTGTTCGACGTGCGCTCGCTGCCCAACCCCTATTACGACTTGGCCTTGCGCCCGCTGACGGGGCGCGACACGCCGGTGATCGACTTCCTGCAGGCCCAGCCAATGGTGCTGGCAATGGCCGAGGATATTCGCGCCTATGTGGAAAAGTGGCTGCCAAGTTTCATTGCCGACAACCGCAGCTACCTGACCGTGGCGATCGGCTGCACCGGCGGCCAGCATCGCTCGGTCTATATTGCCGAAAGGCTTGCCAACTACTTCCGGGCGCATGGTAATGTGCTAGTGAGACACCGAGAGCTCGCACCGGCGGGCTGACGCAGGCGGGACTGCCAACTGGCATCTGCGCGCCGCGTTGGCCGGCTGGCCCATTGCTGCGCGATACCCAAGCTGGCACTGCATGTCCTCGACCGACCTCTACCGTCCCACGGCATCAGAAGATCCGCCACGGACGCTCGACAACCTGCCGCTGTTCCCGTTGCACACCGTGCTCTTTCCCGGTGGACGGCTGCCATTGCGCGTGTTCGAGGCGCGCTATGTCGACATGGTGCGCAACTGCCTGCGCGATAGCACACCCTTTGGCGTTTGCCTGATCGAAAGCGGCGAGGAAGTGGCCCGGCCGGACCAGCCCACCGTGCCCGAGCTGGTTGGCTGCCTGGCAGAGATCGTCGACTGCAACATGGAACAGCTGGGCGTGCTCCTGATCCGCGCGCGCGGCCGCGAGCGCTTCCATATTGTCAGCCATGACACCCGCGACGACGGCCTGCTGGTCGCCCGCGCCGAGGTGCTGCCCCCCGACATCATCGACTGCAAGCTGGAGCTGCTGGGCGAATGCCTGGATGCGCTGCGGCGCATTGTCACGCGGCTGCATGCCGAGCACCCCGACCGATTGCCGTTCGACGAGCCCTACCTGTGGGACGACCCGAGCTGGGTCGCCAACCGGCTGTGCGAGTTGCTGCCGGTTCCGCTCAAGGCCAAGCAGATGCTGATGGCGCTGCCCGATGCCGGCATGCGCATCGAGATCGTGCACCGCTACATGCGCCAGAACCACATGCTCTAGGCGCGGATCCCCGAGACCCCGCCAGGCCTCAGAACAGCCCGCCGCGCGCCTGGTCCTCCAGCAGCCTGCGCACCGGCGCGGGCGTCCCCACCGCATCGAGATCATCAAGCGAGATCCAGCGCTGCGCGGCTTCCGCGGCGCTGTCCCGCGCCATCAGGCTTGCGCCGTCCGCGCTCACATCGACCCGGATGGCACGGATCAGCAGGCGGAAATGCGTAAACACATGGGTCAGCTCGCCGGTCAGCGCGGCGCGCGCGGGCTTGCCGAAGGCGCGGGCATAGTCGAGCGCCGCCGCCTCGGCAGCTTCCGCGTCGAAGGGCACGGTGTCGACCGGCATCTCCGGCAGGCTCCACAATCCGCCCCAGATGCCGCTGCCGGGGCGCAGGCGCAGCAGCACTTCGCGCTGGCGCCGCACCAGCAGCATTACCGTGCTGCGCTCGGGGATGGCCGCGCGTGGCTTGGGCGTGGGCAGTACGCCGGTGAGCCCGTCGCGGCGCGCCACACAGTCGGCCGACAGCGGGCACGCGCCGGCATCGGCCAGGCAGGCCGGCTTGCCGCGCGAACACACCGTGGCGCCCAGGTCCATCAGCCCTTGCGTATAGGCGATCATGTCCTCGGCCTGGCGCGGGCCTGCCACCGGCAATGCCACCTCCGCCAGCTGCCACATGCGCGTTTCCACCACGCGCCCGCCCGGATGACCGTGGATGCCGAAGCAGCGCGCGAACACGCGCTTGACGTTGCCGTCCAGGATCGGCGAGCGCACGCCGGCGCTGAACGCGGCAATCGCCGCAGCGGTGGAGCGGCCGATGCCGGGCAGCGTGGCCAGCACCGCGGGATCGGTCGGGAAATGGCCACCGTGCTCGCTCACCACCTGCATGGCGCAACGGTGCAGGTTGCGTGCGCGCGAGTAATAGCCCAGCCCCGCCCATAGCGCCATGACATGGTCGGCAGGCGCCGCCGCCAGCGCCTGCACCGTGGGCAGCTGCGAGACAAAGCGCTGGAAGTAGTCGATCACCGCGCTCACCTGGGTCTGCTGCAGCATGATCTCCGACAGCCAGATGCGGTACGGGTCGCGCGTGTTCTGCCACGGCAGGTCGTGCCGGCCATGCTGGCGCTGCCAGTCAACCACGCGGGCGCCGAAGCCGGGCGGCACGCGGATATCGTCGGGGATGGCGGGAACGGCGCGGGGGGCTGGTTTGCGGGGCATCTGGGTGAAACGTTCTGAAGCGCGGGGGCGCGGCGGCGCACCAAAGAAAAAGGCGCCGCTAAGTGCGGCGCCACATGATATACCGGCTTCAGGATCTGGCTAGGCCACCGCAAGGCTCGCGCTGTCGGCGGCGGCCGTCGGCCGCAGCAGCCGCTGCGCGTAGCCCTCGATGCGGCCGCTGCGCTCGTCAAGGCCATTGAGCACTTCCTCGAGCTCGGCAATGCGGCTTTCCAGCGTGTCGGTGGCCTCGTGGATGCGCTCGATCGAATCGACGCGCCGGCGCAACTGCTTCTGGTGCTCGCGCACCTGCGCTTCCAGCGGCGTCATCACCGACTTGAGCCAGACCTCGATATCGCGGTTCAGGTCGCGGAAGTTCTCCAGCACGCGGCTGGCCATGGTGCTGAAGGCGCTCTGCACCAGCTGCGGGCGCGAGCGCGTCAGCATGCTGACCGTGCCGAAATGCGCATGCACCAGGCGCAGCGTTTCTTCGAGCTCGGCCACGTAGCGCTCGGAAGTGAACTGCATCGGCGCGGGCAGCGTGAAGCCGTGCTCGGCGTTGAAGCGCCGGTACATGCTTTCGATCAGCTGGTGCAGCTGGCCGATCTTGTTGTCGGCATCGGTCACCAGCCTGGTCAGCTGCGCAAACAGCGCGTCCATGTCCTCGCGCAGGCCGCGTGAGAAGAAGCGCTCTTTCATCTGCTCGCGCGCGCTGCGCATGGTGTGGCGCACGTCGCGCAGCTGCAGGCTCTTGATGATGTCGGCGCTGTGGCGGCCGAAGACCAGGCGCAGCGCCTGGAACTTGCTGATGCTCTGCTCGAACTCTTCCTTCTCGCCCTGCACCCGCATCAGCATGTGCTTGACCATCGCGTGGTTCTTGCCGCGCAGGCCGCGCAGCTCGAACAGCTGCTCGACGATATCGCGGCGGCGGCTCTGCAGCAGCTGCTGCGCGGCGCGCGCCATGTCCTGCACCAGCCGGTGCGCCTGGTCTGAAACGATCTCGCGCCGGCGCGGGATCAGCTGGTCGGACAGCACGTGCTCGAACTCGGGCAGGCCGCTGCGCGCGAGCAGCTCGTCGTCGTGCGTGACCTTGGCCACCAGGCCCTTCTGCGCCGACACCGGATAGACGCGCGACTGCTCGATACCCAGCACCTGCGCGGTGGTGGACACCTGCCGCGCAATCTCCTGCGCGATCTCGCCCGGCTCGCGCAGCGGATCCCACAACCCGTCGATCTTGTTGAGCACCGCCAGGCAGCCGCGCCGGTGGCCGGCGCCGACATGGCTGCGCCACAGTTCCAGGTCGCTCTTGGTGACACCCGCATCTGCGGCCAGCACGAACACCACCACATGGGCGTCGGGGATCAGCCGCAGCGTCAGCTCGGGCTCGGTGCCGATCGCGTTCAGGCCCGGCGTGTCCAGGATCACCAGGCCCTGGCGCAGCAGCGGGTGCGGGAAATTGATGACGGCATGGCGCCAGCGCGAGATCTCGACCATGCCCTCGGCATCGACCGCGTAGGCGGCATCGGGATCGTTCTCGTGGTACAGGCCCAGCGCCTCAGCCTGCGCGGGCGGCACGCGCACAGTCTGCACCACGTGCTGGAACGCAGCCAGCATGCCCTCGGGCGAAGACGGGTCCAGCGGCACCGAATGCCAGTGCGAAGCCGAGGTGCCGGCCTCCAGGAAGTCAGCGGTAGAGGCTTCCTGCAGGCGTGTCTCGATCGGCAGCAGCCGGATGCTCGGCGGCTCGGCCTCGTCATAGCGCAACTCGGTCGGGCACATTGTGGTGCGCCCTGCCGACGACGGCAGGATGCGGCGCCCGTAGTCGGCAAAGAAGATGGCGTTGATCAGCTCGCTCTTGCCGCGCGAGAACTCGGCAATGAACGCGACCTTGAGGCGGTCGCTGCGCAGCACGCTCTGGATGCGCTGCACGCGGTCATCGGCCTGGGCGTCATACAGGTCGTGCTCCTGCAGCCAGGACTGGAATTCGGCCAGTGACTGGAGGACCCCGGTTCTCCAGGCGCCGTATTGTTCGAATTGGTGGGCGAGCGTTGTCATGGAGCTGTTCGGCTGACTTGGTATTACCTCGGGGCACGCCGCTTTCGCGCTGCGCCCGTGTTTGCGCAATGCCGGCCCGACCACGGTCTACCTGCAAGCGCCTGGGCGATTTTGTAACTTTTTATAACTGCGCACACGATACAGGTTTCCACGGTAGTTTTGTGGAATTCACGTCCCTCGTTCATGCCTTGCGCAAGGAGTGTTGCGCCGACCCATCGACAATCGCCGGCGACGCGCATTGTGCGCCACACGGCGCCTGCCCGGGGCGGCCGCCAAGGCTCAGTGCTGGCAGTTCGGGCAGTAGAAGGTAGAGCGCTGGCCCTGCACGATCTGGCGCACCGGCGTGGCGCAGACCCGGCACGGCTGGCCGGCGCGGTCGTAGACCAGGCAATCAAGCTGGAAATAGCCGCTGGCGCCGTCGCTGCCGACAAAGTCGCGCAGCGTGCTGCCCCCGCGCTCGATCGCCTGCGCCAGGGTCTCGCGCACCGCCTGCGCCAGGCGGTCGCAGCGCGCGCGGCTCAGGCGCCCGGCCGGGGTGGTCGGGCGGATGCCGGCGCGGAACAGGCTTTCGGACGCATAGATATTGCCCACCCCCACCACGATGCCGCCGGCCAGCAGCACGGTCTTGATGGCGGCGCTGCGCCCGCGCGTGTGGCGGTGCAGCCAGGCGCCGTCGAAGGCAGGATCGAAGGGTTCGATGCCGAGCGTGCGCAGCAGCGGATGCGACGGCAGTTCGGCCTCGGGCAGCGTGCTCCACAGGATGGCGCCGAAGCGGCGCGGATCGCGGAAACGCAGCACGATGGTGTCCGCTGCGGCGCCGGGCCCGGGGGCCAGCACCAGGTCAAGGTGGTCGTGCGCGCCAGGCGGCGGCGCGTCGGGCAGCACCCGCAGCGTGCCGGTCATGCCCAGGTGGACCAGCAGCCAGCCGGCCGGCTCGCCCGCCGCCTCGCTCACGCATTCCAGCAGCAGGTATTTGCCGCGGCGCTCGATCCGGCGCACCACGCGCTGGGCCAGCCGCGTTTCCAGTTCCGGATCGACCGGCCAACGCAGGCCGCGGTGGCGCACCGTGACCACGGCAATGCGCCGCCCCACCACATGCGGCAGCAAGCCGCGCCGGGTCACCTCGACCTCGGGCAATTCTGGCATCGAACCTCTCCGTTGGTTACCGCTCAAAACTCTTGCGGCGCCTGCGGGCACCGCCCTGCGGCGCCAAGCAGCGCATTGTAGCGGCAGGCTACAATGCCCTTATCAATGCGCTTTCTCCCATCCTTCGCCAGCGCGCGCCGGAGCAATCACTACATGTCGGACCTCATGCCGGACCTGATGCCGGACTCCACATTGCAAGCCACCGCGGGCGGCCTCCCGATCGCATTTCCAGGCGCCGTTTCCCGCACAGCGCGCACGGCTGGCGCCTTGGCCCTGTTTTTCCAGGCGCCCCGCCGCCATGCGCGTGCACTGGCCGCCTCGGCATTGCTGGCCCTGGCTGCCGGCGCCAGCCACGCCGCGCCGCCTGCCGGCGCCATGCCATTGCCAGCGGCACGGCAGCTGGCCGCGGCCGAAGGCGAGCGCCCCGCCGCCGGCAAGCCGGCACGCAGCGCGCTGCCATCGCTGGAGCTGACCGACGACATCGTCTATATGGTGCTGGCCGCAGAGATTTCCATGCAGCGCGGCCTGGTCGGCCCGGCCTACCGGACCTATATGGAACTGGCCCGGCAGACCCGCGACCCGCGCTTCGCGCAGCGCGCCACCGAAATCGCCTTCAATGCGCGCATCCCGCAGCAGGCGCTGGACTCCGCGCGCCTGTGGAAGGAGATTTCGCCGACTTCGCCCGCGGCAACGCAGGTGCTGTCGACGCTGCTGGTGCTCAACGGCCGCTGGGACGATGCCCGGCCCCTGCTGCAACAACAGCTGGCGGCGGTGCCGGCCAACCATCGCGGCGAGGCCATCCTGCAGCTGCAGCAGCAACTGTCGCGCACCAGCGATCCGGCCGGCGCGGCCACACTGCTGCAGGACCTGACCAGGAATGACGCCAAGCTGCCTGAAACGCAGCTGGCCCTGGCGCGCGCCAGGGAAGTCGCCGGCGACGAAGCCGGCGCGCTCGCCGCGCTCGACCAGGCGCTGCGGCTGCGCCCGGGCTATGAAGCGGCCGCGCTGATGGCGGCCGAGCTGCGCGCCGAGAAGCAGCCCGACGAAGCCGTCGCCATCCTGAAGCGCTTCCTGGACAAAACACCCGATTCGGTCAACGGCCATATCACGCTGGCGCGGCTGTACCTGCTGCGCAACGACATGCAGTCGGCCCGGGAAGAGTTCGAGACACTGCGCAAGGTAGCTCCGGGCGACCCGCGCGTGCCGCTGGCATTGGGCCTGACCAGCCTGCAGGCCAAGAGCTACAGCGAGGCCGAGCAGTACCTGAAGGAATACCTGCAGCTGGTCGAGAAGCAGCCCACCGCCAACCCCGACATTGCCTACCAGTACCTGGCGCAGATCGCCGAGGAGCGCAAGGACTACGCCGGCGCCATCCAGTGGCTGGACCGCATCGAGGACATCCGGCTGGCGCCCGCGGCCACCGCCAAGCGCGCGCAGCTGCTGGCGCGAATGGGCAAGCTCGACGACGCCCAGGCGCTCTTCGGCGAGATGCTCACCGACGCCGAGGACATCCCCGATCCCGGCCAGCGCACGCAGCGCGTGACCGCCATCCGCCAGGCCGAGGTGGCCACGCTGATGGAAAGCAAGGCCTATGACCGCGCCCGCAAGCTGCTCAATGACCGCGTCACGGCCGAGCCCGACAACGCCGACTGGATCTACGAGCTGGCCATGCTCGACGAGCGCCAGAAGCGCTACGACAGCATGGAAAAGGGCCTGCGGAAGGTGATCGCGCTGCAGCCGCAGCAGAAGCAGGGCTACAACGCGCTGGGCTACTCGCTGGCCGACCGCAACGAGCGCCTGCCCGAGGCGCTCAAGCTGCTGGAGCGCGCCTCCGAGCTGGGGCCGGACGATCCGTACATCATGGACAGCCTGGCCTGGGTCAAATTCCGCATGGGTGACCTGCGCCCGGCGGCCGACCTGCTGCGCAACGCCTATTCCAAGGCGCCCGAGGCCGAGATCGGCGCGCACCTGGGCGAGGTGCTGTGGCAGCTCGGCGAGCACGACGAAGCGCGCAAGACCTGGACCGAGGCCGTCCGCACCGATCCCGAGAACGAGACCCTGGTCGACACGCTGCGCCGCTACAAGGTCAACGTGCAACTGGCCAAGTAACCCCGCCCGCCGCGGCCCGCAGCCCCGGGCCGCGGCGGCGGATTCCCGTCAGCCGGCGGCCGCCGCCGCGCCGCCGTTCTCACGATCAAGCCCATGAATCAATCCCGACGCCTGGCGCTCTTCTGCCTTGGCGCCCCGCTGCTGCTGCAGGCGTGTGCCAGCGTGGCACCGTCGCGCAGCTTTGATGGCGACCAGGCCGCCGCCAGCCAGCAATACACCGGCCGCTTCTCCGCCAACTACGTGCGCTACGGGCGCGACGAAGGCGTGCAGGGAAGCTTCCGCTGGGAAGAGCAGGGCCGCAACGTGCGGCTGGACCTGGTGTCCCCGCTTGGCCAGACCCTGGCCGTGGTGACCGCCACGCCGTCCGGCGCCACGCTGGACCTGCCCAACCAGCCGCCGCGCAACGCGCCTGAGGTCGACACCCTGATGGAAGAAGCGCTTGGCTTTGCGCTGCCCGTGGCAGGCATGCGCGACTGGCTGCACGGCCGCGCCACGCAGGGCGCGCCCGCGCGCACCACGCGCGACGAGCAGGGCCGGCTGGCCACGCTGGCGCAGAACGGCTGGACCGTGCGCTACGTCGCCTGGCAGGACGCGGCCGCCCAGGTGCCACGCCGCATCGACCTGGCGCGCGACGCCGGCAGCAATCCGCTGTCGGTGCGCCTTGTGATCGATCCCCAGACGCCGTGAACCACGCCATGCATCGCAGCCAACCCCTGCCCCCGCCCGAACTGCGCGACTGCCCCGCGCCAGCGAAGCTCAACCTGTTCCTGCACGTGACCGGCCGCCGCGCCGACGGCTACCACACGCTGCAGACCGTGTTCCAGCTGGTCGACTGGTGCGACACCCTGCATTTCCGCCGGCGCGACGACGGCGTGGTCGCGCGCGTCACCGACGTGCCCGGCGTGCCGGCCGAGACCGACCTGGTGGTGCGCGCCGCGCGCGCCTTGCAGGCCGCCACCGGCACCGCGTTCGGCGCCGATATCGCCATCGACAAGGTGCTGCCGATGGGCGGCGGCATCGGTGGCGGCTCGTCCGATGCGGCCACCACGCTGCTGGCGCTGAATCACCTGTGGGGACTGGGACTTGCGCGTGCCGAACTGATGCGCATCGGCCTGGCGCTGGGCGCCGACGTGCCAGTGTTCGTGTTTGGCCAGAACGCCTTTGCACAGGGCATCGGCGAGGACCTGACGCCAGTCGAGTTGCCCGACAGCTGGTTCGTGGTCATCCACCCGAAGCAGCATGTCCCCACCGCTGAAATTTTTTCGGACGAGTGCTTGACAAGGGATACGCCGCTCTCCATAATTGCGGTCTTCGCTGCTCGCACAAACAAATTCGATTTCGGTCGCAACGACCTGGAACCGATAGCAACAGCGAAGTTCGGCGAAGTCGCCCGAGCCCTGGCATGGCTGAAGCAACACAATCAACATGCCAGGATGACCGGTTCCGGAGCCTGCGTGTTTGCGCGTTTTTCCGACGCAGCAACAGCGCAGCAGGTTTTGGAAAGGTTGCCCCCCGAATGGGATGGCAGGTGTGTGCGCAGTCTGGCACGTCATCCGCTCGCAGCGCTCGCGTAGCAAGTTTTCGTTCGGCGCGGTACGGTAGTCTGGTACCACGAAGAACGGCCCGGTTGTGTAGGGGAGTCGCCAAGTTGGTCAAGGCACCGGATTTTGATTCCGGCATTCGAAGGTTCGAATCCTTCTTCCCCTGCCATTACATTCCTATAGTGTCCTTACGGACCCTCTGTATCAGTCACCGGCTTTGCCGGTGACGCCAAGCTCCCCCAGCAGCAAGACAGGTGCCCCGAATGAGCAGCGAAGGCTTGATGGTATTTACCGGCAACGCCAACCCCAAACTCGCGGAGGCTGTCGTACAGCACCTCGGCATTCCGCTGGGCAAGGCGTTGGTTGGCCGTTTCTCCGACGGCGAAGTTCAAGTTGACATCCAGGAAAACGTTCGCGGCAAGCACGTCATCGTGCTGCAGTCCACCTGCGCGCCGACCAACGACAACCTGATGGAACTGATGGTGATGGTCGACGCGCTCAAGCGCGCTTCGGCACGCAGCATCACCGCCGCCATGCCCTACTTCGGCTATGCCCGCCAGGATCGCCGCCCGCGTTCGGCGCGCGTCGCGATCTCGGCCAAGGTTGTGGCCAACATGCTGGAAGTCGCCGGTGTCGAGCGCGTGCTGACGATGGACCTGCACGCCGACCAGATCCAGGGCTTCTTCGATATTCCCGTCGACAACATCTACGCTTCGCCGGTACTGCTGGGCGACCTGCGCGAGAAGAACTACGGCGACCTGCTGGTGGTGTCGCCGGACGTCGGCGGCGTGGTCCGTGCCCGCGCACTGGCCAAGGAACTGAACTGCGACCTGGCGATCATCGACAAGCGTCGTCCCAAGGCCAACGTGGCCGAGGTGATGAACATCATCGGTGAAGTCGACGGCCGCAACTGCGTCATCATGGATGACATGATCGACACCGGCGGCACGCTGTGCAAGGCCGCCCAGGTGCTGAAGGAGCGCGGCGCGCTGAAGGTCTTCGCCTACTGCACGCACCCGGTGCTGTCGGGTGGCGCGGCCGCCCGCATCGCGGACTCGGCGCTGGACGAAGTGGTGGTGTGCGACACCATCCCGCTGTCCGAAGAAGCCGCCAAATGCACCAAGATCCGCCAGCTCTCGACCGCGCCGCTGCTGGCCGAGACCTTCACGCGCATCGTCAAGGGCGACTCGATCATGTCGCTGTTCGCGGGTTCCTGATAGAATTTAGGGCTTTACTGCGTTGATCGCCGTTTTTTAGCGATCAACGTGACCTGACCGGCGCATATTTTTCAGTTTGCGCCGCAACGAGGCTGTCTGGTCGCGGACAGCCTTCTTACTTTTTGGAGTCATCATGAAAGTTGTCGCTTTCGAGCGTAGCGTACAGGGAACGGGTGCGAGCCGCCGCCTGCGCAATTCGGGCAAGACCCCCGGCATCATCTACGGCGGCGCCGCCGAGCCGAAGATGATCGAACTGGATCACAACGCGCTGTGGCACGCCCTGAAGAAGGAAGCGTTCCACTCGTCGATCCTGGAACTGGAAGTCGCTGGCAAGTCGGAACAGGCCCTGCTGCGCGCATTCCAGATGCACCCGTTCAAGCCGCTGGTGCTGCACGTCGATTTCCAGCGCGTGTCGGCCAACGACAAGATCCACGTCAAGGTGCCCCTGCACTTCATGAACCAGGAAACCGCTCCTGGCGTGAAGCTGGGCCACGGCATCGTCAACCACATCCTGAACGACCTGGAAGTGTCGTGCCTGCCGGCCGACCTGCCCGAGTTCATCGAAGTGGACCTGGCCGCCGTCGAGCTGAACCAGACCGTCCACCTGTCGGACATCAAGCTGCCGAAGGGCGTGACCGTGATCACCCACGGTGACGACAACCCGGCCATCGCCAGCGTCTCGCAACCGGCTGGTGCCGTGTCGGAAGCTGCCGAAGGTGGCGAAGCCGCTGGCGAAACGCCGGCTGCCTAAGCTGCAGCAGCGGTTGCGGCCTGCCGGCCGCGCCACGAAGAAACCGCCGCTTCTTGCGGCGGTTTTTTTTCGCCCGGCAGCCGTCTGCCGGTTTTTCGGTATCCTTGGCGCTTGTGGTGCAGCCTTGCGCGCCAACGACCCAGTCAAACGCATGATCAAGCTCATCGTCGGCCTCGGCAATCCCGGTGCGGAATACGAGGCCACCCGACACAACGCCGGCTTCTGGCTGGTGGACCAGCTGGCCCGCATGGGCGGCGCCACGATGCGCGTGGAAGGCCGCTTCCACGGCCTGGCCGCGCGTGCGCGGCTGTGGGACCTGGACATCTGGCTGCTCAAGCCGTCGACCTTCATGAACCGCTCCGGCCTGGCCGTGGTGTCGCTCGCGCGCTTCTACAAGGTCCTCCCCGACGAGATCGTGGTCGCGCACGACGAGATGGACCTGCCCGCAGGCGCAGCCAAGCTCAAGCGCGGCGGCGGCGCGGGCGGCCACAATGGGCTCAAGGACATCTCGGCCCATCTGTCCACGCAGGACTACTGGCGCCTGCGCCTGGGCGTGGGCCATCCGCGCAACGCACCCGGCGGCGCCGGCGCGGGCCGCGAGGACGTGGTCAACTTCGTGCTCAAGCCACCGCGGCGCGAGGAGCAGGAAGCCATCGATGCCGCCATCGACCGCTGCATCGACCCGCTCGGCCTGCTGGCGCGCGGCGATGCCGAACGCGCCATGGCGCAGTTGCATACCACGCGCTGAGACAGCCAACGGCGCACAGCCACACTCCTGGGACAGCAGCATGGAACGGGCCGCATTTGCGGCCCGTCGTCGTTGGGCGGCACTAAAGACTGCTGTTGCAGACATGCTGTCATCAAAGTGCCATGGGCAGCACCTACATTCCGTGGTTTCGAATCGCGTCGGTATCGCATGGTGGCCGATGCGCATGACAACCCACAGGAGGAAAGCCCATGTCGTACCTGACCGACGAAGCGCGTGCCGCCAGCCGCGCCGCCAAGCCCGATGTTGACGTGCCCGGCCAGATGCTCGAAGACATCGTAGCCGCCAACCCGGCCCGCCGCCGGGTGCTGCGCGGCGGCCTGGGCCTGTCGCTGGCCTCGGCGTTTGGCAGCGGCCTGCTGGCGGCCTGTGGCGGCGATGACGATCCCGCACCGGCACCGGCACCGGCCCCCGCACCCGCTCCGGCCCCGGCGCCCGCCGCGGTCGCCCCGAGCTACGACGTCACCTTCGAGCCGATCGCCAAGTCGACCGCCGATACCGTGGTCGTGCCCAACGGCTACAGCGTCGACGTGCTGTTCTCCGCCGGAGACCCGGTCGAAGCCGGCGCCACCGGCTATGCCGGCGCCTTCCAGTCCTCGGCCGAAACCGAGCGCCAGGCCGGCGGCAACCACGACGGCATGCACTACTTTGCGCTGCCGGGCATCGATCCGCAGAAGGGCGGCCTGCTCGCGATCAACCACGAGCTGCCGGACTACAACATCCTGTTCCCGACCGCTTACAATGCCGCCACCGCGAGCCCGGAGCAGAAGCGCATCGCCCTTTCGGCGGTGGGCATCTCGGTGATCGAGGTGGAACTGGCCGCCAGCGGCAAGTGGCAAGTCAAGCGCGACTCGATCTACAACAAGCGCTACACCGGCAACACGCTGTACCGCGTGGGCGGGCCGGCCGCATCGGTGGTGGGCTCGACCGTGGTCGGCATGCTCAACAACTGCTCGAGCGGCCATACGCCGTGGGGCACCTACCTGACCTGCGAAGAAAGCACGGACAACTACATCGACCCGATCCAGGCCGAAAACGGCTACGGCTGGGTGGTGGAGGTCGACCCCTACGGCACGCTGGGCGCGCCGGCCAAGCGCACCGCGATGGGCCGCTTCGACCATGAGAACGTCGCCTTCCTGACCGATGCCAGCAACAACGTCGCCTTCTACATGGGCGACGACGGCACCCCGGGCTGCATCTACAAGTTCATCCCGAGCAAGGCGTTCGATCCGAACAACCGCGCCGCCAACGCCAACCTGCTGGACAGCGGCACGCTCTACGTGGCGAAGTTCAACGCCGACGGCAGCGGCCAATGGATCGAGCTGACCCAGGGCAAGAACGGCCTGACCGTCGGCGCATCGGATCCGGGCAACTGGACCCAGTCGGCGGTGTCGCCGGCGCCGACCACGGTCGACTTCGCCAGCCAGGCGGATGTGCTGATCAACACCAAGTCCGCCGCGCGCGTGGCCGGCGGCACATTGATGGACCGCCCCGAGTGGATCACGGCCGCACCGGACAACACGCTCTATTGCACGCTGACCAACAACAGCGGGCGCCAGCAGACCGATGCCGCCAACCCGCGCAAGAGCAACCTGCACGGCCATATCGTCAAGTGGAACGAGGCCGGCAATTCGCCGCTGGCAACGACCTTCACGTGGAGCATCCTGCTGCAGGCGGGCGACCCGTCGCTGGCCACCGACAACCTCAAGGGCAACATCATCGGCGACACCTTTTCCAGCCCGGACGGCCTGCGCGTCGACCCCAGGGGCCGCCTGTGGGTGCAGACCGACTCCAGCACCAGCGCCGCCTATACCGGCACGTTCGGCAACAACAGCATGTACAACATCTCGCCGACGGGGCAGTCCAAGCGTTTCCTGGCAGGCCCGACCGGCTGCGAGATCACCGGCATTGCCTACACGCCGGACCTGACCACCTGCTTCATCAATATCCAGCACCCCACCGGCAAGTGGCCGGACGCGGCCAAGCTGCCGCGCTCGTCCACCATCGTGGTGCGCCGTAGCGACGGCAAGCCGATGGGTGCGTGACCGCGCAGTGTTGTAGGTAGTACCAGCAGTAACTGGGGAAAAGTTAAACCCCCGTCACCTTGCGGTGCCGGGGGCTTTTTTTGCCTGGCTGAAGCTGCAGATCAGGCCGCGTGCTTGGCGGCCGTCAGCAGCCGGTAGCGCTGCATCAGGACCTCATGCGTTTCGACGCGGTTCGGATCCTTGGGGATACAGGCAACCGGGCAGACCTGCTGGCATTGCGGCTCGTCGAAGTGCCCGACACACTCGGTGCACTTGTTGGGGTCGATTTCATAGATCTCGGGCCCCATCGAAATGGCTTCGTTCGGGCACTCGGGTTCACAAACGTCGCAGTTGATGCAGTCGTCGGTGATCAGTAGCGCCATGGTGTTTCCTTCCTGCGGACACGCCCGCGCCCGACTGGCCGCGACTCGACGTATCTGAATTGCTATTTTATTCTGGTTTGCCGATTTTCTCTTGCAGCCAGCGTTCCACCGACGGGAACACGAACTTGCTGACGTCTCCGCCCAGCACCGCGATCTCGCGCACGAAGGTGCCGGAGATGAACTGGTACTGGTCCGACGGCGTCAGGAACATGGTTTCCACGTCGGGCAGCAGGTAGCGGTTCATGCCTGCCATCTGGAATTCGTACTCGAAGTCGGACACCGCGCGCAGGCCGCGCACGATCACGCGCGCATTGTTGTTGCGCACAAAGTCCTTGAGCAGGCCGGAAAAGCCTTCGACGCGCACATTGGGATAATGCCCGAGCACTTCACGGGCAATGCTGATGCGCTCTTCGAGCGCAAAGAACGGGCGCTTGTTGGGGCTGTGCGCCACGCCGACCACCAGTTCGTCGAAGATGTTCGACGCACGGCGGACGAGATCCTCGTGTCCCCGGGTCATTGGATCGAACGTGCCGGGATAGACCGCGATGACCATACTTCCTCCTTGATCTGCCCGCTGCCGGCCATGGGCCGCCTCTTGCGCCGGCCGGAACCGGCGTGGGTGCTGCGTCGCGAGCGTTGTGACAGCGGCGTAGTGTAACCCCAAATGCGCCACTTGGAAGTCGCCCGGCGCACCGTTTTGCCGCAGTGCAGCTAGGAACCCGTTTCCCATTGAGGAAGGCGCCCTTCCTGAATGTGGAACAGGCGCACCCCGACAATCGCACCAGGCTGGTGCATCAGGCAGCGCCGTTGCCCGGCACGCGATGCTGGAGCAGGTGGAAATGCACCGCGCCCGCGCGCGCATGGCGGACGATTTCAAGCGATGCCGGCACCGGCGCGTCGGCGCCGGTCAGCGCATGGTCAGTCTCGACATAGACTGCGCCGCCGGGCCGTGACAGCCGCGCCGCATGCTCCAGCGCCGGCCCGATCCAGTCCTCGGCGAAGGGAGGATCCAGGAAAACCACGTCGAAGGTGGCATCGGGCAACTGCGCGGCAATGGCAAAGGCATCGCCCTGCATCACGCGCACCTGGGCCGCGTCGAGCCGGTACTGGTTGTCGCGCAGCTGCTTGGCCACGCGCGCATTGGACTCGACCAGCGTGACCGCGGCGGCGCCGCGCGAGGCGGCCTCGAAGCCGAGCGCGCCGGAGCCGGCGAACAGGTCCAGGCACTCCAGCCCGGACAGGTCCTGGCCGAGCCAGTTGAAGAGCGTCTCGCGCACGCGGTCGGGCGTGGGGCGCAGGCCCTGGGCGTCGGGAACGGGCAGCAAGGTGCGCTTCCAGCGGCCGCCGATGATGCGGACCTGGGACGGTGCCTGGCGAGGCGCCGCGGAAACGGGGGAACGCCCGCCGCTGGCAGCGGCAGGAGAGGCGGGTCGCCCGCCGGTGGCGGGCGATGGCAATCGGGAACGCGAATTCATCCCGTGATTGTAGAGCCTGCGGGCCGGTTCGCCGCACGCGCCGGAGTCCCGGCGCCCATGACGGCCCCAAGCGGTGCTGGCATCACTGCCTGGCGGCGGTCGCAGGCGCTGCGACCGGGCCGCCGACGATCACCGTCGCCATATTGTCCGGGCGCACATGGCGCTGGAAAGCGGCCCTGACCTGCTCGCGCGTGACCTTGCCAATCTTGGCGGTCCAGGTGTCCAGGTAATCCAGCGGCAGCCCGTACCAGCCGATGTTGGCGACGTTGGTCAGCAGCTTGCGGTTGTTGTCGATGCGCAGCGGGAAACCGTTGATGAGATTGTCCTTGGCCGCGCGCAACTCTTTCTCGGTCGGGCCCTCGGCGACAAAGCGCGCCAGCACCTGGCGCACCAGCGCCAGCGCTTCGTCGGTCTGCGCCTTCTTGGTCTGCAGGCTGATGCCGAACGGACCCGGCTGCTTGGACGGCGCGAAGTAGCTGTCCACGCCGTAGGTCAGGCCGCGCTTCTCGCGCACCTCGTCAGTCAGGCGCGAGCTGAAGCCACCGCCGCCCAGCACGTAATTGCCCACCAGCAGCGCAAAGTAATCGGGATCGCCGCGGGCAATGGCCGGCTGGCCGATGGCCACGCTGGACTGCTGTGCCGGATGCGGCATGCGCTGCTCGCTCGGCGCAATGTTCAGGCGCACCTGCGGCATGGCCGGCGCCGCGCTGCCGGGCGGCAGCCCGCCCGTGAGCTGCTCGGCAATGGCTTCGGCCTGCTTGCGGTCGACCGCGCCGATCAGCGTCACCACCGCGCGCTGCGCGCTGTAGTTGTCGCGCCAGAACCTGACGATGTCGTCGCGCGTGATCGACGCCACGCTGTCCGGGGTCGCGGCCACGCCGTAGGGGTGGTCAGGATACATGGCCTTGGCCAGCGCCTTGTCGGCGATCACGCCGGGCTTGGCGTCGGCTTCGCGGATGGCTGTGATCAGGCGCTGCTTCTCGCGCCCGACCACGGCGTCCGGGTAGGTCGGCGCCTTGATCAGCTGCGCGGCCAGCGCGACCGACTGGTCCAGCTCCGGCTGCGCGGTCAGCGTGCGCAGCCCGATGCCGCCGCGATCGCCGCCGGCAGCGCCGCCGAAGGCGGCACCGGTATCGGCAAAGCCATCGGCGATCTTTGCTTCATCGCGCGCCGGCTGGCCCGCCAGCGCCGCGGCGCCCTTGTCCAGCAGCGCGGCGGTCAGCGTGGCCAGCCCGGCCTTGCCCGGCGGGTCATAGCGGCTGCCGGCGTCGAAGTCGATATTGACGTCGAGCATCGGGATCGACGGGCTGTGCACGAAGAACACCTTGGCGCCGGTGGACGCAGTCCAGTGCTCGATCGGAATCGCGGCCTGCGCCAGCTGCGCAGCCAGGAGGACGACGGCGCCCAATGCGGCGCCGGCCAGTTTGCGCAGCGCACGCTGCGGGGTGGGGACGTACTGAGTCATCGCCTTTCCTCAGTGGCGCAGGCCCGAGGGGGCCTGGGCCTTGGGCTTGTTCGGATCGATCGGCTGCGGCACAAGGGTGGCCACGGTCAGGTTGTCGTCGTTGAAATACTTCGCGGCGACGGCCTGTACCTGCGCCGGCGTGACAGCCTTGATCTTGTCGAGCATGCGGTCGATCTGGCGCCAGGAGATATCCGAGATCTCGGACACACCGATTTCCATGCCCTGCCCGAACACCGAATCACGCTTGTAGATCTGGCCGGCCACCACCTGCGCCTTGACGCGTTTGAGCTCCTCTGGCGATACGCCTTCCTTGGCGATGCGCTGGACCTCGGCGCGCAGCGCGCGCTCGATCTCGTCGGTGTTGTGGCCCGCAGCCGGCGTGCCGTCGAGCACGAACAGCGACTCGCCGCGGTTGATGCTGTCGTAGCCGACGTTGACGTCGTCGGCCAGGCGCTGCTCGCGCACCAGTTCGCGCGTCAGGCGCGCGTTGTCGTAGCCGTTGAGCACGGCCGACAGCACCTCCAGCGCGTAGGGGTCGACGTCCTTCTCGATATCGCGCAGGCGCGGCACCTTGTAAGCCATCACCATGTACTGGTTCTCGGCCGGCGCCTTGACCCAGATACGCTTGATGCCCTTTTGCGCCGGCTCTTCCTGGTCCTTGCGCAGCGGCAGCGTGCGCGGCTTGATCTTGCCGTAATAGCGCTCGGCCAGGGCGCGCACTTCCTCGGCCTTGACGTCGCCGGTGACAATCACCATGGCGTTGTTGGGCACGTACCAGTGGCGGTACCACGCCTTGACGTCGTCCACGCGCATATTGACCAGGTCGTCCATCCAGCCGATCACCGGGTGGCGGTACGCGGCCGCGGTGTAGACGGTGGCCAGCAGTTGCTCGTAGACGGTGCCGCGCGCGGAGTCGTCGGTGCGCAGGCGGCGTTCTTCCATCACCACCTTCATCTCGCGTTCGAACTCGTCCTTGGTGATGATGAGGTTGGCCATGCGGTCGGCCTCCAGCTCCATCATCCTCGGCAGGTACTGCTTGCCGATCTGCTGGTAATACATGGTGAAGTCGCGGTTGGTCATGGCGTTCTCACGCCCGCCCAGCGCGGCCACCTGCTTGGAGAATTCACCCACGCCGACCTTGGGCGTGCCCTTGAACATCATGTGCTCGAGCATGTGGGCCACGCCGGTGGTGCCGCTGACCTCATCGATGCCGCCCACGCGATACCAGATCTGGTGCGCGACTGTGGGCGCGCGGTGGTCTTCCTTGACGATCAGCCTCAGCCCGTTGGACAGGCGGTATTCGGTCGTGTCCTGGACGGTGGCGCCCACCGGGGCGGTCTGCATGCCGGGCATGGGCGACGCGACCACGCCCTGCGCGCCCGCCGGCATCGACCAGGGCAGCAAGGCCAGCAGCAGCGCGGGAATGACATGCCGGGCAAGATGCGCGGCGCGGGAGGGAAGCGGTTCTGAGTGTGGTGAAAGGCGTTGGATGCGCGTTTGGGCACCTTCGGCGCCCGCTGCGGTCAGGACAGCGCAATGGTTCATGCGACCCCGTCTGCTAGAATTTTGCCGATCGACTCACGTGCGCAAGGCTGCGCGCATGAATCTGCCATGTAGCGAACTATACGCAATCGCCGGCCGGGACCACAACGGTTTCTCCCCAGCCATCGCGATACCTGCGTAACCCCTTGATTATTAACCGGTTGCCTGCTGGCATTGGTTGCCGCCAGGGTAACGGCCACGGTATTGACCCCATTCCCCCATGTTTAGTTTCTGGAAGAAGCGCAAGGCCGAGCCCGCGCCCGTCGAGGCGCCAGCCCCGGCCCCCGCTCCGGTCGCGACGCCTGCACCCACCCCGGCGCCCGCGCCGGCACCCGTCCCGGCCCCCGCTCCGGTGCCAGCCCCGGTGCCGGTCCCGGCCCAGGTGCCACCCCCTGCCCCGGCGCCCGCCGCGGCACCGGCCGAGGCGCTCGAGCTGGTGCCGCCGCCCGCGCCCAGCGTGGAAGCCAGGCAGGGCTGGATGCAGCGGCTGCGTACCGGCTTGTCCAAGACCAGCCGCAACATCGGCACGCTGTTCGTCGGCGTCAAGGTCGACGAGGCCCTGTTCGAGGAACTGGAAACCGCGCTGTTGATGGCCGATGCCGGCGTCGAAGCCACCGAATACCTGCTGGGCGAGCTGCGCAAGCGCGTCAAGGCCGAGCGCATCGAGACCGCCGAAGGCGTCAAGGCGGCACTGCGCGAACTGCTGACCCAGCTGCTGCGCCCGCTGGAAAAGACCATGGCGCTGGGCCGCGAGCAGCCGATGGTGATGATGATCGCGGGCGTCAACGGCGCCGGCAAGACCACCAGCATCGGCAAGCTGTGCAAGCACTTCCAGCGCTATGACCAGAAGGTGCTGCTGGCCGCCGGCGACACCTTCCGCGCGGCCGCGCGCGAGCAGCTGACAATCTGGGGCGAGCGCAACAACGTCACCGTGGTGGCGCAGGAAAGCGGCGACCCGGCGGCGGTGATCTTCGACGCCGTCAATGCGGCCAAGGCGCGCGGCCTCGACATCGTCATGGCCGACACCGCCGGCCGCCTGCCGACGCAGCTGCACCTGATGGAAGAGCTCAAGAAGGTCAAGCGCGTGATCAGCAAGGCCATGCCGAGCGCGCCGCACGAGGTGCTGCTGGTGATCGACGCCAATACCGGCCAGAACGCCTTGCAGCAAACCCGCGCCTTCGACGACGCGCTGGGCCTGACCGGGCTGATCGTGACCAAGCTCGACGGCACCGCCAAGGGCGGTATCCTGGCGGCGATCGCGCGCCAGCGCCCGGTGCCGGTCTACTTCATCGGCGTTGGAGAGAAGGTGGAGGACCTGCAGCCGTTCAAGGCGGACGAGTTCGCCGACGCGCTGCTGGGGTAAGGCCCGGCAACCCGCGCAAAGCAAAACGCCCCGGCACTGCCGGGGCGTTTTGCTTTGCAGGCCTGCGAATGCTTATTCCGCGTCAGGCTGCGACTTCGGCTGTGCCTTCTGGAAGGCCGGCAGTGCCATGCAGGCCTCATAGATCTTCGCGATCGCCGGGTA
Organism: Cupriavidus sp. UYPR2.512; assembly: GCF_000379565.1. Taxonomy (NCBI): domain Bacteria; kingdom Pseudomonadati; phylum Pseudomonadota; class Betaproteobacteria; order Burkholderiales; family Burkholderiaceae; genus Cupriavidus; species Cupriavidus sp. UYPR2.512. The sequence continues at coordinate 68,924 of NZ_KB902909.1, forward strand.
GCGGGCCAGGTCGATATTGAAGCGCTGCGCGTTGAACACCTGCGGCACCAGGCAGATATCGGCCAGCGTGGGGGTGTCGCCAAAGCAGAAGCGCCCGGCCTTGCCGCCGCGCTCCAGGTTGGCCTGCAGCGACGCAAAGCCCAGCTCGATCCAGTGGTGGTACCACGCGTCCTTGACCTCGTCGGTCACGCCCACGGTGTGCTTCAGGTACTTCAGCACGCGCAGGTTGTTCAGCGGGTGGATCTCGCACGCGATCTCCTGGGCCAGTCCGCGCACGTAGGCGCGGTCCAGCGCCGTGCCGGGCAGCAGCTTCGGCTCGGGATGGACCTCATCCAGGTATTCGACGATCGCCAGCGATTGCTGCAGCACATGCTCGCCGTCGGCCAGCGCAGGCACCAGGCCGTCTGGATTCACGGCGCGGAACTCTGGCTTGAGCTGCTGGCCGCCTTCCTTGAGCAGGTGCACCGGCACATAGTCATAGGACAGCCCCTTGAGCTCCAGCGCGATGCGCACGCGGAACGAGGCCGAGCTGCGGAAATAGCTGTAGAGCTTGAGCATCGGATCAGACTACCTTGATGGTGAGATCGCCCACGCCGCCGACGTGGCACTGCATGACATCGCCCTTGACCACGGGGCCCACGCCTTCGGGCGTGCCGCTGAAGATCAGGTCGCCCGGCTGCAGCTCGAACAGCTTCGACAGGTACGACACCATCTCCGGCACAGACCAGATCAGGTCGGACAGGTCGCCGCGCTGCTTCTCCACGCCGTTGACCGCCAGCGTCACCGCGCCCTTCTCCGGATGGCCGATGGCCGACACCGGCACGATCGGGCCGATCGGCGCGGACTGGTCGAAGGCCTTGCCGGTCTCCCAGGGGCGACCGGTCTTCTTCGATTCGTTCTGCAGGTCGCGGCGGGTCATGTCCAGACCTACGGCGTAGCCAAACACGTGGCCGGCTGCCTGGTCGACCGGGATGTCGCGGCCGCCCTTGCCGATCGCCACCACCAGCTCCACTTCATAGTGGCAGTTGCTGGTGCCCGGCGGGTACGGGAAGGCGCCTTCGCTGCCGTCGGCGACGTAGCTGACCGCGTCGGACGGCTTGCAGAAGAAGAACGGCGGCTCGCGGTCGGGGTCCGAGCCCATTTCACGGGCGTGGGCAGCATAGTTGCGGCCGACGCAGTACACGCGCCGGACCGGGAAGCTAGCGTTGCTGCCGCGCACCGGCACGCCAACGGGCGCGGGCGGGGCGAACACGAATTCGGTCATGCATCTCTCCAGATTTGTTCTGATCGGTGCTGCGGCGCGGGATGCGGGGTTGCGGGATGCAGCCATGCGCGGCGTCGCCAGCAGACGCGCCCGGCGCAGCAGGGCAACAGGATACACCGCGAGAGTTGGCTCTGCGGACGACCGCATACAATGAATCCAGGCATCCTCGCAGCGCCACCGCACCGGACTGGCGCAGATGACCGGATACTTACCCGGCGCGAATCTTGCATGGCGCACTGCAACAGAGCCTAGCCATGACACGACACCACCCGCCCCCATCGCCCACGCCCGCCGCACTTGCCCCGCCGACTGCCGGCGGCCGGGTGTTGCGGATCCTGCTCGTGCGCGACCCGCATGACGCCGACCCGCTGAACGTCGAAACCATCCGCGGCGGGCTGGTGAGCGCCGGCTTTACCGAGATCCAGATCGTCGATGCCGACCTGCGCCTGCCGGATGTGATCACGGCCACCCAACCCGACATGCTGATCATCGCGTCTGAATCCGCCGCGCGCGACACCATCGAGCATGTCTGCGTCTCGACCCAGCATGCGCCGCGCCCGATCGTGCTGTTCACCGATAACGACGACAGCCAGCGCATCAAGGCAGCGCTGACGGCTGGGATCACCGCCTATATCGTCGACGGCCTGCGCGCCGAGCGCGTCAAGACCGTGCTCGACGTGGCCTACGCGCGCTTTGAACTGGACCAGCAGCTGCGCGCCGAGCTCGATGCCACCCGGCTCAAGCTGGCCGAGCGCAAGGTGGTCGAGCGCGCCAAGGGGCTGCTGATGCAGGCGCGCGGCCTCAGCGAGGACGAGGCCTACAAGCGCCTGCGCAGCATGGCGATGGAGCGCGGCCTGAAGCTGGTGGACGCGGCCCAGCGCGTGATCGACGTGATGGGCTGAGCCGCTCCCGCCTGCCAGCCGTGGTGCGCTGCCGCACACGACTGGTGCAATGCACGTTCCTGGCGCTGCCGCGCTGCGTCACCTCCCTCCCCTTCTCCCGCGAATGCGGCAGCGGCTGCCGCGCGCGCACCGCATCCGGCCATTTCCTCCCGATCCGTCACAAATCCGCCCACGAATGCTGCACTGCACAGGCTGGCACACGCCTTGCGTAATGCAGGTATCGGCCAACGGCGGCCGACCAACAATTTCGGCGGGCACGGCCAACGCGGGCTGTGCCACGCCACGGACAACGGCGTCCCTGTGCCGCACCGGTCTTCTGGCGAAGCCGGTCGCGGCAGGGACGCCTTTTTTCTTGGAGCCATGCAATGCCCTCTCGCCTCAGGATTGCCAAGCCGCTGCACGCAGCCGTCCACGTTTCCGACGCCGCTGCCGACGCCGTGCCGGCCAGCAGCGGCCGCCGCCGCGTGCTGGCCACCATCGCCGGCGCCAGCGTGATGACGCTGGTCGATCCGCTGGTGCGCGCTGGTGCGTGGGCTGCGGGCTCGGACGCGCCAGAGAAGACTGACGTGCGCATCGGCTTTATCCCGCTGACCGACTGCGCCTCGGTGGTGATGGCCGCCACCCTCGGGCTGGACAAGAAGTACGGCATCAAGATCACGCCGACCAAGGAAGCCTCATGGGCCGGCGTGCGCGACAAGCTGGTCAATGGCGAGCTGGACGCGGCGCACGTGCTGTACGGCCTGATCTACGGCGTGCAGCTGGGCATCGGCGGCCCGAAGAAGGACATGGCCGTGCTGATGAACCTGAACCACAACGGCCAAGCCATCACGCTGTCGTCCAAGCTCGCCGAGAAAGGCGTCAAGGACGGCGCCAGCCTGAAGGCGCTGATGATGAAGGAGAAGCGCGACTACACCTTCGCCCAGACCTTCCCCACCGGCACGCATGCGATGTGGCTGTACTACTGGCTGGCGGCCAACGGCATCAACCCGATGCAGGACGCCAAGGCGATCACGGTGCCGCCGCCGCAGATGGTGGCCAATATGCGCGTGGGCAATATGGACGGCTTCTGCGTGGGCGAGCCCTGGGGCGCGCGCGCCATCGCCGACAAGATCGGCTTCACCGCCGAGACCACGCAGGCCATCTGGAAGAGCCACCCCGAGAAGACCCTGGGCACCACCGCCGAATTCGTGCAGAAGTATCCCAACACCGCGCGCGCGATGGTGGCCGCGGTGCTGGAGGCATCGAAGTTCATTGATGCGTCGGCCTCCAACCGCCGCAAGACCGCCGAGACCATTGCCGCCAAGTCCTACGTCAACACCGACATGGACATCATCCTGGATCGCATGCTGGGCCGCTACACCAATGGCCTGGGCAAGACCTGGGACGACCCGGACGCGATGAAGTTCTACCAGGACGGCAGCGCCAACTACCCGTACCTGTCCGATGGCATGTGGTTCCTGACGCAGCACAAGCGCTGGGGCTTGCTGAAGGAACATCCGGACTATCTCGCGGTGGCGAAGCAGGTCAACCGCATCGACGTCTACAAGCAGGCCGCCACGGCGGCGCAAGTGCCGCTGCCCAAGAGCGACATGCGCAGCGCCAAGCTGATCGACGGCGTGGTCTGGGACGGCAAGGACCCCAAGGCCTACGCCGATGGTTTCAAGATCAAGGCCTGACACAAGCCTTCCCCACTGATCCGCAGTGCCCCTGACGAAAGGAGCCAGACGTGAATGCCATTGCCCACCCCACGCCCGATGGTGCAACCATAGCCACCCCCGCCGACCCCGACATCAAGGAGCGGGCCCGCCGGCGCGAACAGGAAATCGCCGCGCAGGCCCGGCGCGCGCAACGCCGCGAGGCAGTCGCCGCGCTGGTGCTCAAGGCCGTGCCGCCGGTGCTGGGCTTTGCCCTGTTCGTGCTGGCCTGGCACGGCATCGCCACGATGATCCCGGCCATCCCCACGCCGCAGGCCACATGGAACGCCGCGGTGCCGCTGTTTGCCGACCCGTTCTACCGCAACGGGCCCAATGACCAGGGCATCGGCTGGAACGTGCTGGCATCGCTGGCGCGCGTCGCGGCGGGCTTCGGCCTGGCCGCGCTGGTCGGCATCCCGGCCGGCTTCCTGATCGGGCGCTTTGCCTTCCTGAATGCGATGACCGCGCCGGTGATCAGCCTGCTGCGCCCGGTCTCGCCGCTGGCGTGGCTGCCGATCGGCCTGCTGCTGTTCAAGGCCGCCAACCCGGCCGCGATCTGGGCGATCTTTATCTGCTCGATCTGGCCGATGGTGATCAACACCGCGGTGGGCGTCACGCGCGTGCCGCAGGACTACCTGAACGTGGCACGCGTGCTGGACCTGTCGGAATGGAAGGTGTTCACGCGGGTGCTGTTCCCCGCGGTGCTGCCCTACATGCTGACCGGCGTGCGGCTGTCGATCGGCACCGCGTGGCTGGTGATCGTCGCGGCCGAGATGCTGACCGGCGGCACCGGCATCGGCTTCTGGCTTTGGGACGAATGGAACAACCTGAAGGTCGAGCACATCGTGATCGCGATCTTCGTGATCGGCATCATCGGGCTGCTGCTCGAGCACGCGCTGCTGGCGCTGGCCCGGCGCTTCAGCTACGGCACCAACTGATACGCGGGGAGAATCGCCATGGACAAGTTCGTCAGCATCGAAAACGTCGGCCAGACCTTCAAGACCCGCAAGGGCCCGTTCGTCGCCCTGCGCGATATCAACCTGCATATCGCCGAGGGCGAGTTCATCACGCTGATCGGCCATTCCGGCTGCGGCAAGTCCACGCTGCTGAACCTGGTCGCGGGACTGGCCACGCCCACCACCGGCGCGCTGATCTGCGCCGGGCGCGAGATCGCCGGACCGGGGCCGGAGCGCGCGGTGGTGTTCCAGAACCATTCGCTGCTGCCGTGGCTGACGTGCTTCGAAAACGTCTACCTGGGCGTGGAGCGCGTCTTCGCCGCCAGCGAGAGCAAGCCGCAGCTCAAGGCGCGCACGCACGACACGCTGGCGCTGGTGGGCCTGACGCACGCCGAGAACAAGTATCCGCATGAAATCTCCGGCGGCATGAAGCAGCGTGTGGGCATTGCCCGCGCGCTGGCGATGTCGCCCAAGGTGCTGTTGATGGACGAGCCTTTCGGCGCGCTCGATGCGCTCACGCGCGCGCACCTGCAGGACGAGCTGATCAAGATCGTGGCGCGTACCCGCAGCACCGTGGTGATGGTGACCCACGACGTCGACGAGGCCGTGCTGCTGGCCGACCGCATCGTCATGATGACCAACGGCCCGGCCGCGACCATCGGCGAGATCCTGAAGGTGGGCCTGCCGCGCCCGCGCGACCGCGTCGCGCTGGCCGACGACAAGGCCTACCACGCCTGCCGCACCGCGGTGCTGGACTTCCTCTACCGCAAGCAGCGCAACCCGGCGCTGCAGGAAGCCGCGTAGTGTCCTCAGGAGGCAATGGGCGGTGACCGGCGGCGGTGGGCGCGGCGGCCTGGCTCCGCTATCATGAACCCAGAACAGACTACCCCCACGCCGCCATGACCACGCCAGCCACGTCCTTCCCTGCTGCCCGCTATATCAAGGAGATTGGCCGCGGCGTCAACGGCGCGCGGGCGCTGCCCCGCGAAGACGCGCAGGCCTTGTTCGGCGCCATGCTGGCCGGGCGCGTCTCCGACCTGGAGCTTGGCGCCATCCTGATGGCCTATCGCATCAAGGGCGAGGCCCCGCACGAACTGGCAGGCATGCTGGAAGCCGCCCATGCGCACTGCCAGCCACTGCCGGCGCCGCCTGACCGGCAGGTGGTGGTAATCCCCAGCTACAACGGCGCGCGCAAGCAACCCAACCTGGTGCCGCTGCTGGCGCTGCTGCTGGCGCGCGAAGATGTTCCCGTGCTGGTGCACGGCACGCGGCTGTTCAATGGCCGCGTGACCAGCATGACGCTGTTCGAGGCGCTGGGCGTGCCCTTGTGCGCGACTACCGACGAGGCCTCGGCACGGCTGCGCGAGGGCAGCGGCCTCGGGCCGCTGGCGGTGCTGCCCGTGGATGTGCTGTCGCCCGGGCTGTCGCAGCTGCTGGAGCGGCGCACCGTGATCGGCCTGCGCAATTCGGCGCATACGGTGGCCAAGATGCTGCAGCCAGTGGGCGAGCATTCGCCCGCTGAAGGGTTGCGGCTGTACAGCTACACCCACCCTGAATACCGCGAGACGCTGACCGACTACTTCTCGCATGAGCCCGCCAACGTGCTGCTGGCACGCGGCACCGAGGGCGAAGTGGTGGCCGATGCGCGCCGCACCAGCCGCATCGACTGGCTGCATGAAGGCCACCAGCAGACGCTGGTCGATCCGGCCGTGGGTTCGCTGGCCGAAGTACCTGAACTGCCGCCCGGCAGCGACGCCGGCCAGACCGTGGCCTGGATCCGGCGCGTGCTGGACGGCGCGGTGCCGGTGCCGGCACCGCTTGCGATCCAGGTCGAGGCCATCCGCGAATGCCTGCGGCAAGGCACCCGCGTGATCTGGGCCAGTCCGGTCTGAGCAGCCCCGGGACCGCTGTCAGGCCTTGCGCGGGGGCAGCGGGATGCGCTCGGTCTCGCCCGGCACGTGCGGGAACTGATCGTCCTCCCAGCGCTGGGCGGCGGCTTCGATCGCCACCTTGCTGCTGGCAACGAAATTCCAGTAGATAAAGCGGTGCCCGTCGGTCGGGTCGCCGCCCAGCAGCATCACGCGCGACGGCGCCGTGGCCGTCAGCGTCGCGGGCTGGCCCGGCGTGAGCACCACCATGTGCTCGGCCGGCAGCGGCTCGCCGTCGAGCGCCACCGCGCCATCCACCGGATAGATGCCACGCTCGGCATGATCGGCCGGGATCTCCACGCTCGCGCCCGCATCCAGCTCGATCGCCACATACAGGGTGCGGCTGAAGACCTTGACCGGAGAGATCTGGCCAAAGGCATCGCCCGCAATCACCACCATGCGCACGCCCGGCCGCTCGATCCGCGGCAGCGTGGCGGCGGGATGATGGAAGAACGACGGCTCGGCACCCTCATGCTCCTGCGGCAGTGCCACCCAGGTCTGGATGCCATGCAGGCGGGCACCGGCGGGGCGCACATGCTCGGGCGAGCGTTCCGAGTGCACGATGCCACGCCCGGCGGTCATCCAGTTGACGTCGCCCGGGCGGATCGCCTGGTCGCTGCCCAGGCTGTCGCGGTGGATGATCTCGCCTTCGAACAGGTAGGTGACGGTGGCCAGCCCGATATGTGGGTGCGGACGCACATCAGCGCCGCCACCCGGCGGCAGCTGCACCGGCCCCATATGGTCGAAGAAGATGAACGGCCCGACGGTCTGGGTCGCGGCGGCGGGCAACAACCGGCGCACGGTAAAATCGCCAAGGTCGCGCACATGCGGCTTGAGCAAGTGTTCGATAGCAGACATAACTCCTCCGGTGGAATGAGAGAGGCTCGCAAGCATGCCAGCGCGCCGCAGCTTGGTCGAGTGTAGCCGCTGATGCAACAAATCATTGCAGCAGCGGACAGAACCCCAATGCCCCGCACCGCTCTAATATCCAGTGCGCCGAACCGTGGGTATCTTTCCCGCCGCTCAAGGTGGTAAGTAGCTATGCTATCTGCGAGAGCAATCGAGAGGAACTATCACGGCCATCGGGGCTCCAATTAGCACTCACCCGGCCTGAGTGCTAATATGTGTTGCAGTGCCACCGCCCCAAACGGCGCGGCACCCCGGCAACCGAACCGCCGGATGCGAAAGGAGCCATTGAGTGAACGCAGTCTTGTCTGCCGACCAAACCCTGAATAACCGTCTGCCAACGGCACCCCGGAGCACGGGCAGCTTTGCGCTGACCTTCCCGGCCACCGTTGGCAACCTCGACAGCTATATCCAGGCTGTCCACCGGATTCCGCTGCTGACCGCGGAGGAAGAGCAGCGCCTGGCGCGCGAGCTCCGCGACCACGATTCCGTTGATGCGGCCCGCCAGATGGTGATGTCCCACCTGCGCCTGGTGGTGTCGATCGCCCGCCAGTACCTGGGCTACGGCCTGCCGCACGCCGACCTGATCCAGGAAGGCAATATCGGCCTGATGAAGGCCGTGAAGCGCTTCGACCCCGAACAAGGCGTGCGCCTGGTGTCGTACGCGATGCACTGGATCAAGGCCGAGATCCACGAATACGTGCTGAAGAACTGGCGCATGGTCAAGGTGGCCACCACCAAGGCCCAGCGCAAGCTGTTCTTCAACCTGCGCAGCCACAAGCAGGGCGCGCACACGTTCACGCCGGAGCAGATCGAGGCCGTGGCGCGCGAGCTGAACGTCAAGCCCGAAGAAGTGATGGAGATGGAAACCCGCCTGTCGGGCGGCGACCTGGCGCTGGAAGGCCAGATCGACGACGGCGAAGAGGAATTCGCCCCCATCGCCTACCTGGCGGACAACCACAACGAGCCCACCCGCGTGCTGGAGGCCAAGCGCCACGACCGCATGCAGGTCGAAGGCCTGGAAGAAGCGCTGGCCAAGCTGGACGAACGCAGCCGCCGCATCATCGAGGCGCGCTGGCTGCACGTCGAGGACGACGGCTCGGGCGGCGCCACGCTGCATGAGCTGGCTGACGAGTTCGGCGTCTCGGCCGAGCGCATCCGCCAGATTGAAGCCGCGGCCATGAAGAAGATGAAGGGGGCGCTGCAGGCGTTCGCCTGATCCGCGCGTCCAGCCATGCAAAAGGCCGGTCCACTGGACCGGCCTTTTTGTTGCCCGCGAGAGGCCGGGTGCGACGTTATGCCGCACCCCTCCCCTCGCTTTCACATCACGACAGCAGCTGTTTCAGGTCGTGCGCGATCGGATCCGGACCCTGGCCGTGACGGATGAACAGCCGCAGCTTGCCCTCCGGGTCGAACACATAGCTGCCCGCGGAGTGGTCCACCGTGTAGTTGCCCGGGGAGCTGCCCGGCACCTTGGCGTAGAACACCTTGAAGTCCTTGGTCACCTTCTGCAGTGCGGCTTCGTCGGCCGGGCGCAGCCCCAGGAAGCGCGCATCGAAGGCCGGCACGTACTGGGCCAGCAGCGCCTGCGTGTCGCGTTCCGGGTCGACCGTGACGAACAGCACCTGCACGCGGTCGGCGTCCGGGCCCAGTTTCTCCATCACCGCCTTCAGTTCGGCCATCGTTGTCGGGCACACGTCCGGGCAGTGGGTGTAGCCGAAGAACATCACCACCGCCTTGCCTTTGAAGTCGGCAATGGTGCGCACCTTGCCGTGATGGTCGGCCAGCGAGAAGTCCTTGCCGAAGTCCGCCGCGCCGGTGATGTCGACATTGCGGAACGAGGCCTTCTGCTGCCCGCAGGCAGCCACGGCCAGCGCAAGCGCGGCCAGCAGGGAAAAGCGGCGGAAGGCGGCGAACAGGCCGGAGGCGGGGCTTAGGCGGGACATGCGGCGGAAACCGGTCAGGGGTGGGAGGAAACAGCGGCACCGGAGGGCGGCGACATCACGCAGTATCGCCGATCGTACCGCCACGCTGCGCCGGCCGCGACAAGATGCCGCAGCCGGTGGGCCACCGGTCAGACCTGCGGCACGAACTTGAAATAGTGATCGACCAGCAGCGCGGCGAACAGCAGCGACAGGTACAGGATCGAAAAGCGGAAGGTGCGCTGCGCCAGCTCGTCTGAATAGTTGCGGTACATCTTCCAGGCGTAGGCAAGGAAACCCGCGCCCAGCGCCAGCGCGGCCGCCAGGTAGATATAGCCGCTCATGCCGTAGACAAAGGGCAGCAGCGTCGCGGCGATCATGATCAGCGTGTACAGCAGGATATGCAGCAGCGTATAGCGCTCGCCGTGCGTGACCGGCAGCATCGGCAGGCCGGACTTGGCGTAGTCGGCGCGGCGGTAGAGCGCCAGGGCCCAGAAGTGCGGCGGGGTCCAGGTGAAGATGATCAGCACCAGGAACCAGGCTTCGGCCGGCACCTCGCCCGCCACCGCGGCCCAGCCCAGCGCCGGCGGCATCGCCCCGGACAGCCCGCCGATCACGATGTTCTGCGGCGTGGCTGGCTTGAGCAGGATGGTGTAGACCACCGCGTAGCCGAGGAAGGTGGCAAAGGTCAGCCACATCGTCAGGTCATTGGCGTAGACATGCAGCAGCCACATGCCGGCGCCGCCCAGGATGGCGGAGAACACCAGGGTCTGCGGCGTGGTGATCTCGCCGGTGGCCGACGGGCGCCACGCGGTGCGGCGCATCAGCGCGTCGATCTTCTGCTCGACCAGGCAATTGATGGCAAAGGCCGCACCGGCCAGCAGCCAGATGCCGGCGGCGCCGCCGATCAGCACGCGCCACGGCACCATGCCGGGCGTAGCCAGGAACATGCCGATGATGGCGCAGAACACGGCCAGCTGCGTCACGCGCGGCTTGGTCAGGGCGGCATATTGTCGGGCAAGGTGCCGTATCCGGCTCAACTTGCCCAGCGAATGGGGGTGGGTAGCGGTAACCACGGAAGGGATCTTGTCTTTCATGTGGCGCGGGCGGCGTTCGGCACGGCAGCGGGGGCGCCGGCGGCCCGCATCGTGAGCCCTGCGAGCCCTGTATTGTAGTGGAGGCGGACCAGCAGCAGCAGGAGCAGCGCAGCGCCGCCATTGTGCGCAACCGCCGCCACCAGCGGCCAGTCGAACACGATATTGGACATCCCGGTGGCCAGTTGCAGCACCAGCGCGGCCAGCAGCCAGCCGGCCGCGCGCGCGAGCCCTTCAAGCCGGCGCGCGCGCAGGCCGAGCCAGGCCAGGTAGCCGAGCACGACCAAGGCAAAGCCGCGGTGCACCCAATGGATCGCCACCAGCGCCGCATGCGGGATGTAATCGCCGTCGGCGGTCATGCCCAGCTGGCGCCACAGCGTGAAGCCGTGGCGGAAATCCATCTCGGGCACCAGCTGGCCGTTGCACAGCGGGAAGTCGGTACAGGCCAGCACCGCGTAGTTGGTGCTGACCCAACCCCCCAGGAAGATCTGGATCACCAGCAGCAGCAGGCCGATGCGCACCGGCCAGCGCAGCCGCGCGGCCTGCGCCGCGACCGGGTGCGGCGGATCGTTGCGCGAGCCCAGCTGGATCAGCACGGCCAGCAGGGCCATGCCCAGCATCAGGTGCGTGACCACGATGACGGGCTGCAGCTTCAGGGTCACGGTGAAGGCGCCGAACGCCCCCTGCACGCACACCAGCAGCAGCACCCCGGTGGCGAACCACGGCGACTGCTTCAACTCGCGCCGCTTGACCCACGCCAGCACCATCAGCGTGATGATCAGCACCCCGACCGCCATGGCGAAGTAACGGTGGATCATCTCGATCCACGCCTTGGCCAGCGTTACCGGGCCACTGGGCAGCGCGGTCTCGGCCGCGCGGATCGGCTCCATCGCGGCGTGCGGGTTGGAGTGCCCGTAGCAGCCGGGCCAGTCCGGGCAGCCCAGGCCGGAGTCGGTCAGGCGCGTGAAGCTGCCGAACATGATCAGGTCCAGCGTCAGGAACGCCGTGATCCAGGCGAGCTTGCGGTACTTGTTGCGGTCCCCTTTCACCAGCACGTAGGACAGCGGGAACAGCGCGACCAGGATGCCGATGATGGCCAGTTGCAGCAGCATGCCGTCCCCTTTAGCCGATGCGTGAGACCTTGAGCAGCTTCTTCAGGTCGCCGCTCATCTTCTTGGGGTCCGGGTCCTGCGGGAAACGCATCATCAGGTTGCCCAGCGGGTCGACCAGGAACAGGGTGTCCTCGGCGCGCTTGCCGGGTTCGGCCGGCAGCCACTGCTGCGCGGCCTGGCGGTCGATGCGCAGGAAGCGCACACCGGCGTAGGGCTCGTTATAGGCGGCGGTCAGGCGCTCGTCGATGTTGCCGTCGTCGGTCACCAGCCACACCGGCACGATGCGTTCGCGGTCCTGGCCCTGGCCGGCACGGATCTGGCGGATGGTGAAGAGCTTCTTCGCGCAGGCCTCGTCGCAGGCGGACGGATCGGCGCTCACCAGCAGCCACTTGCCGCGGAACTGCTCCAGCGGCACGGCCCGGCCCTGCTCGTCGGTGACGCGCACCGGCGGCATCGGCCGCTGCGGGTCGACCAGCGCGCCATAGTTGGTGGCGCCGCCGCGCGGCTTGATGACGTAGTAGGTGAAGTAAGAGGCAATCACCGGCGACGCGCACACCAGCAACAGCATCAGCATCTGCAGGCGGCCGCGGCGCGTGCGCGCATCGATACGGGTATCCGGCGGCGAGGCCGCGGCGGCCGGGGCGGAGTCTTGCTGTGCCATGGATTACGTCTGTCCTTTGTCTTCAGCGAGCGCATGCGCCCGGTTCATTCGAGTTACGGTGCCGCCACCCGGCGCGCGCGGCGCCAGCCCAGCACAACCACCAGCACCACCGTCAGCGCGGCCAGCCCGAACCACTGGAAGGCATAGCCGTAGTGCCGGTCCGCGCCCAGGTCGGCCGGGGCCCAGTCGCGCGCCAGGCCATCGCCGGTATCGCTGCGCTGCTCCAGCACCAGCGGGTGCAGCGCCAGGCCGGTTTCGGCGGCATAGGCAGCGATGTCCAGGTTCTGGCGGATCTTGCTGCCGGCGGCGTCCTGGCCCAGGCTAAAGACACGCGGCACGGCCGCCAGTGCCGTGCCTTCGATCGTGACCTCGCCCTCGGGCGTGGGGAACGGCGCAATCCGGGTGCGGTCCCGGGCATCGCGCGGCAGCCAGCCGCGCAGCACCAGCACCGCCCGCGTGGCGCCGGCACTACCTGCGGGCGCCGGCGAGGTGGCTGAAATCCGTAGCGGCGTCAGCACCAGGAAGCCGGCGCGGCTATCCCCGGGGCTGCTGCCATTGCCGTGGGGGCGATTATCCAGCAATACGGTGCGGGCCGTGTCAAAGCGCCCGGTCACGTGGACCGTGCGGTCGGTCACGGCTTGCGGCAGCGGGGCCGTGCCCAGCACCACCGGCGGCTGCGCCGACAGCGCCTGCAGCCGCGCCGCGCGCGCCTCTTTGTCGTGCGCGCGGTTGAGCTGCCAGTTGCCCAGCGCGCAGGTCACGGCGATCACCACCAGTGCGGCGGCCAGCGGCAGCGGGCTGAAAAAGCGGCGCACTGTCATCGGCAGGCGGGACCACAACGCGGGCCGGTGCGATAATGGGTTTCTCCACCGCTCTTTGCCCCGACCTGCCCCGCCATGCGCTTTGTCATCATCGTTGCCTTCATCCTGATCATCGCCAGCCTGGCCTCCGCCCTGTACTTCATGATGCGCGACCGCGGCACAACGCCCAACATGATGCGCTCGCTGATGCTGCGCGTCGGTTTCTCGGTGGCGCTGTTCCTGTTCATCCTGTTCTCGAACTGGATGGGCTGGATCCACAGCACGGGCATCCGCATGGCGCCCTGAACGCCAGGACGCGGGCAGCAGGCTCGCAAAAGACAAACGCCGCAGGCTGGACAACCTCCTGCGGCGTTTCTCTTTTGCGTTGGCGCCGGCGCCCCCGAAGGGCGCGCCGGCGGGTACGGCAGCCGGATTTACAGCCAGTACACCACGACGTAGAGGAACAGCCACACCACGTCAACAAAGTGCCAGTACCAGGCAGCGCCTTCGAATGCAAAGTGGTGGTCCGGCGTGAAGTGGCCCTTCAGCACGCGGACCAGCACCACGGTCAGCATGATCGCGCCCATGGTCACGTGGAAGCCATGGAAGCCGGTCAGCAGGAAGAAGGTCGAGCCGTAGATGCCCGAGCTCAGCTTCAGGTTCAGTTCCGAGTAGGCGTGCATGTACTCGTACGCCTGGAAGCACATGAAGATGGCGCCCAGCAGGATGGTCAGCACCAGGCCCTGGATCAGCTGGCTGCGCTTGCCGGCCAGCAGCGCGTGGTGCGCCCAGGTCAGCGTCAGGCCGGACATCAGCAGCAGCGCGGTGTTGATGGTCGGGATTGGCCACGGACCCATGGTCTGGAAGCTGTCCACCACGCCGGCCGGGCCGGTGTTGGGCCACACGGCGGCAAAGTCGGGCCACAGGATCTTGTTGTTCAGGTCGCCCAGCCACGGCATGGCGATGGTGCGGGCGTAGAACAGCGCGCCGAAGAAGGCCGCGAAGAACATTACTTCGGAGAAGATGAACCAGCCCATCGACCAGCGGTACGACAGGTCGATGTTCTTGCCGTACATGCCGCCTTCGGACTCGCTGATGGCGTCGCCAAACCAGCTCTTGAGCACAAACAGGAACCACAGCAGGCCGAAGCCGCACATGTACGGCGCCCAGGGCTGCCCGTTTACCCAACCGGCGGCGCCCGCGCCCGTCAACAGCAGGCCGAAGCTTGCCGTGACTGGGTGGCGCGACGGGCCCGGTACGAAGTAGTACGGAGCGTTTGCGCGATTCGCACTCATTCTTTTATCTCCAGCTCAGAGTCTTTGATTCAGTATTCGTGATCCGCGCTTTGGCACTGCGGGCCGCCCCCTCCTCTGGGCCAGCCCCGCCGCCGCGGTTGCTTTGTTCTGCGACTGCTTTTGTTGTCTACCCTTCCTGCCCTGCTATCCCGCCGCCTGTCCCACCACGGTGCGTACGATGACCACCAGCACCGCGATGAAGATGGCCGCCGCGATCACTCCGGCAATCACCACATGCACCGGGTTCAGCCGGGCCATGTCGCGCTCGTGCTCAGCGCCCTTGCGCAGGCCGATGAACGACCACAGCACCGCGCGCATGGTCTGCCCGAATGACATCTTGCGCTTGACCGCGTCCTTCATCTCATCCATCGCCCGTCCTCCTCAGCCCCTGCATGCACCGCGGCCGCCTCAGATGCCCTTGCCGGCCAGTGCCGGCTGCGGCGCCAGCTGGCCCTCAGGCGCCTGCGCCACCGGCGCACCCACCTCGAAGAAGGTGTACGACAGCGTAATATTCTTCACATCCTTGGGCAGCGCGGGATCGATCACGAACACCACCGGCATCTCGCGCGCCTCTTTCGCCTTGAGCGTCTGCTGCTTGAAGCAGAAGCACTCCAGCTTCATGAAATACTGGGTCGCCTGCTTGGGCGCGTAGCTCGGGATGGCCTGCGCCGAGATATCGCGCGGCTGCCCGTTGGCCACCTCATAGACGATCGTTGCCATCTCGCCCGGATGCACTTCCATGCTGTTCTTCACCGGCCGGAAGGCGAAGGGCCCTCGCGCGTTGGAGTCGAACTCCACCGTGATGGTGCGGCTCTTGTCGACCTGCGTGTTCTTCGCCGCGCCGTGCAGCTCGCGCGTGGTGATCACGTTGATGCCGGTGATCTCGCAGATCTTCTTGTACAGCGGCACCAGTGCATAGCCGAAGCCGAACATCACGGCCACGATCACGACCAGGCGCAGCATCATGCCGCGGTTGAATCGCTTCTCCGCTTCCCTGCCAGCCTGCTGGTCGATGCTCATCTCGCTACCCTGCCGCCTCAGCCAAGAAACATCATCTTGGCGAAGAACCCCAGAAAGAAAACCACCACGATCGACAGCAGGATCAGGCCAAGGCGCCGGTTGGCGGCCTTCTGGTCCGGGCGTGACGGGCTTTTGTCTGGAGACTGCATAGCTGCTTCTGTTACCTGCCGGCGCGGGAGGCGGACGCTGCCGCCTCCCGCTGCCTGATTACGCTGGCCGCGCCTTAGCGGACCTGCGGGGGAACTTCAAAGGTGTGGAACGGTGCCGGCGACGGCACGGTCCACTCCAGGCCCTCGGCGCCATCCCAGGGCTTGTCGGCGGCCTTCTCGCCACCGCGGTACGACGGCAGCACCACGAAGAAGAAGAAGTACACCTGCATCAGGCCGAAGCCCAGCGCGCCGATCGACGCGATCGCGTTGAAGTCCGCGAACTGGGTCGGGTAGTCGGCGTAGCGTCGCGGCATGCCGGCCAGGCCCAGGAAGTGCATCGGGAAGAAGGTGACGTTGAAGAAGATGATCGAGCCCCAGAAGTGGATCTGGCCGCGGGTTTCGTTGTACATGAAACCGCTCCACTTCGGACCCCAGTAGTAGAAGCCCGCGAACAGCGCGAACAACGAGCCGGCCACCAGCACATAGTGGAAGTGCGCCACGATGAAGTAGGTGTCCTGCAGCTGGATGTCGATCGGGGCCACGGCCGGCATCAGGCCGGTGAAGCCGCCGATGGTGAACACGAAGATGAAGCCGATCGAGAACAGCATCGGGGTCTCGAAGGTCATCGAGCCGCGCCACATGGTGGCGATCCAGTTGAAGATCTTCACGGCCGTGGGCACCGCGATCAGCATGGTCGCGTACATGAAGAACAGCTGGCCGGTCACCGGCATGCCGGTCGTGAACATGTGGTGGGCCCACACGATGAACGACAGGATGGCGATCGAGGCGGTGGCATACACCAT
This sequence comes from Cupriavidus sp. UYPR2.512, assembly GCF_000379565.1. Lineage (NCBI taxonomy): Bacteria > Pseudomonadati > Pseudomonadota > Betaproteobacteria > Burkholderiales > Burkholderiaceae > Cupriavidus > Cupriavidus sp. UYPR2.512. The sequence goes on from NZ_KB902909.1 coordinate 85,430, forward strand.
CGAGCTGTAGCCGAACAGGCGCTTGCGGGCAAACGCCGGCACCACCTGCGAGACGATCCCGAACGCCGGCAGGATCATGATGTACACCTCGGGGTGGCCGAAGAACCAGAAGATATGCTGGTACATCACCGGATCACCACCACCGGCGGCCGAGAAGAAGCTCGTGCCGAAGTGGCGGTCGGTCAGCACCATGGTGATGGCGCCGGCCAGCACGGGCATCACGGCGATCAGCAGGTAGGCGGTGATCAGCCAGGTCCAGCAGAACATCGGCATCTTCATCAGCGTCATGCCAGGGGCGCGCATGTTGAGGATGGTCACGATGATGTTGATCGAGCCCATGATCGACGACGCACCCATGATGTGCATCGCGAAGATGGCCATGTCCATGCCCGGGCCCATCTGCACCGACAGCGGCGCGTACAGGGTCCAGCCGGCGGCGGTGGCGCCGCCCGGGACCAGGAACGAGCCGGCCAGCAGCAGCGCGGCTGGCGGCAACAGCCAGAAGCTGAAGTTGTTCATGCGCGCGAACGCCATGTCGGAGGCGCCGATCTGCAGCGGGATCATCCAGTTGGCGAAGCCGACGAAGGCCGGCATGATCGCGCCGAACACCATCACCAGGCCGTGCATGGTGGTGAACTGGTTGAACAGTTCGGGGCGGAAGAACTGCAGGCCCGGCTCGAACAGCTCCAGGCGGATCAGCAGTGCCAGCACGCCGCCCGACAGCAGCATGATGAACGAGAACAGCAGGTACAGCGTACCGATGTCCTTGTGGTTGGTGGCGAACAGCCAGCGGCGCCAGCCATGCGGGTGGTCGTGCGCGTGGTCGTCATGCGCGTGATCGTGCGGATGGGCGAGCGCGTCCGGGGTAGCAGTACTCATCGCAAATGCTCCTCTAATCCTGTTCTGTCTTCAGCGGGTCAGCCCGCGACGCGGTTGCCCGCGAGGCTGGCCTGCTTGTCAGCCTTGTCGGCCGGCTTGGCTTCGGCCTTCGGCGCTTCGCCGCCGGCCGCGCCGCCGCCTTCGGGGAACTTGCCCGCGCGGGCACCCACGAAGTCGCCCGGCTGGATCACTTCACCCGTCTTGTTGCTCCAGGCGTTGCGCGTATAGGTCATGACCGCGGCCAGCTCGGTGTCCGAGAGCTGCTTCCACGACGGCATGCCGCCCTTGCCTTCCAGCAGGATGTGCATCTGGCCGGCCTTCGGGCCGTTCACGACTTTGGAGCCGTCCAGTGCCGGGAAGGCACCGCCGCCCTTGCCGTTGGGCTGGTGGCAGACCGCGCAGTTGGCGGCGTAGATCTTCTCGCCGCGCACCTTCGACTCGTCCAGGGTCCGGGTCTTGTTGGGGTCGTCGGCCTTGGCCGCCAGTTCCTTTTTCTTGCCGTCGACCCACTTGGTGTAGTCGGCGTCGGACACCACGCGCACCACGATCGGCATGAAGGCGTGTTCCTTGCCGCACAGCTCGGCGCACTGGCCACGGTACACGCCGATCTTCTCGGCCTTGAACCAGGCGTCGCGCACAAAGCCGGGGATCGCATCCTGCTTGACGCCGAAGGCCGGGATCATCCAGGCGTGGATCACGTCGTTGGCAGTGGTGACGACGCGGATCTTCTTGTTGACCGGCACGACCAGCTCGTTGTCCACCTCCATCAGGTAGGTGTTCGACTTGGGCTGCTCGTTGTTGATCTGCTCGCGCGGGGTGGTCAGGGTCGACACGAAGGAAATGCCTTCGCCTTCGCCCTTCAGGTAGTCATAGCCCCACTTCCACTGGTAGCCGGTGGCCTTGATGGTGATGTCGGAGTTGGTGGTGTCCTTCATCGCCACAACGGTCTTGGTCGCCGGCAGGGCCATCGCAATCACGATGATGAACGGGACGATGGTCCAGATCACTTCGACCGTGATGCTCTCATGGAAGGCAGCAGGCTTGGCACCCTTGGACTTGCGGTGCTTGAAGACGGAATAGAACATCACGCTGAATACCGCGATGAAGATCACGGTGCACATGATCAGCATCATCCAGTTCAGCCAGTGAATCTGTTCGGCGATCTTGGTAACCGGCTCGGTCAGGTTGAGCTGGCGCACGGCGGGGCCGCCGGGCATGTCGCTGACCGCGGACGCCGCCTGGCTGGCAAGCAGGGACGCGCCGGCCAGACAAACTGCGGATGCCTTCTTCCACATTTTCATTTGTTATCTACCCAATTTACAGATTCAAATCTGTCCCCGCCGCCGCTCCCGCCGCCTCTCAGAGGCGGCGCAAGGCCGCTGCGAGCTCCTGCGCGAACTTGCGTCGCCGGTACGGGTCCACGTGACACCCCACCTGTACCTCACGCCCGCCCGAGCGCAGCGTCACCAGCGCGCGGAACGATTCACCCAGTTCGATCCGCACCCAGCGCGGATTGAATTCCTGGCGCGTCACCCGTCCGGCGCTGGCTGTCTCCACGACCAGCGTGCCGTCGGTGATGCTGACGCGCTCATAGTCTGTCGCATGGCGCGCATACACCAGCAGTGCGATGCCCAGCCCCATCAGCTCGATGCTCGCGAACGGCAGCACGAGCCAGGACCCTTGCCACGCAAAAAACAACGCGATGGCAAGCGAAACCGTGAGGATCGAGAGGTAAAACCAGCCGACCTGGCGTGGACTCAGCGAGCAATTCCGCTTCATCAGCCAGTCGTGGGGCGCGGGGAGAGGTCCGTCGAGATTTCCGCCGGAGTCACCACCTGCCGTCTGGAATGCGATACCCAAGTCTTGCATCGCCAACCACTCTGCATCGGATGCACACCCGGGACGATGGCGTCCGGGCCGCACAGTGCAAGTGCAAAACCAGGACGTTCTTGTGCCAGGGGACCACTGCGACAAACTGGCGCATTATAGGGCGCTTCCCATACACGGACAAGGGCGCGCCTTGACCGGACGGCTTGCGCGCCGCTTGAATCTGTGCATAGGGAAGAGCCCCGCCATCGCCCTGCCCGCCGCGCCGACGCTATGTTTGCGGCAATCCCGCACCGGCGCAAGTTAACTCTGTTTTAACTTGTCCGACGCGGCCTTGCACGGCCGATCTGGTCCAGCGGCACCACCGCGCGGCCCTGGGCGTCGACCGCCTGGCCGCCACGCGGGGCCAGCTTCCAGGCGTGGCCGTAGACGATCTCGAAGGTCAGCGGGATCACACCATCGGCGTTGCGCCGCCGCTCCAGGGCCTGCGCCAGCGCCTGGTACCAGCCGCGGCCGCGCAGGCCCTGCGGCAGCGCCCCGGCCGGTCCGCGCAGGCCGCCGAAGGCCTGCACCTCGCGCAGCAGCGTGGCGGGGGACTCGTAGGTCACGGTCAGCGTCTCCATGTCCATCACCGGGGTGGACCAGCCGCTGTGCACCAGCATGTCGCCGATATCGTGCATGTCGACAAAGCGCAACGTATGGTGTGCATGGTCGACTTCGGCAAAGGCCGCGCGCAGCTCTTTCAGGGTGTCCGGACCGAACAGCGAGAACAGCACCAGCCCTTCGTCGCGCGCCACGCGGTGCCACTCGGGGAACACGCGGTGCGGCTCCGGATGCCAGTGCAGCGCCAGGTTGGACCACAGCAGGTCGAAGCTCGCGGGCGCAAAGGGCAGTGTGGCAAGATCGCCCTGGACCAGGTCAAAGAGCGGCCGCTTGCCCAGCATGCGGCCGATCCAGCCGGGCCGGCGCTGCGGGTCGCGCTGGCCGGCCTCGGCCAGCATCGCACCGGAGATATCCAGGCCAGCGATCTGCGCATCCGGAAAGCGCGCGCGCAGCCCGGCCAGGCCCTGGCCGTGGCCGCAGCCGATATCCAGCGCGCGCTGCGGCGCCAGGCGGATCACTTCCATGCGCTCCTGCATGCGGCGGCCGATCTCGCCCAGCAAGAAGTCCAGCTGGCCGAAGCCGCGGCTGCGCCGGTCGAAGGCGAGCCGGGTCAGGCGCGCGGGCGGCAGGAAGGCATCGGGGGAATCAGCGGCATGCAGGGACACGGGCAGACAGGGCAGCAAGAGAACCAGGAACCGGCGCGAGGACAGATACAGGATCAAGCCCGGGCGCCGGATGAACACGGCCGCCGCGCCCGATGGGGTGCGGCCGGACGGCAAGTATACGCGCGCGCCGCGCTGGCTGCCGGCGCCGCCGGCAAGGTGCTGGCCGGCGCCCGCGAGCTGCTGCTGCCAAGTGCCTGCGCGCTGTGCGGGGCGGTGCAGCGGCAGGTGGTCTGCACAGACTGCGCCGCCGACCTGCTGCCCGCGGTGCGGCGCTGCCCCGCCTGCGCGCTGGCGCTGGGGCGCCACTTCCACTGCCCGGCCTGCGCGGCATCGCCCCCGGCCTTCGATCACGCCCACACGCTGGGCGACTACGCGTCGCCCCAGGACCAGCTGGTGCTGGCGCTCAAGTTCGGCCACGCGCTGCCACTGGCGGGCTGGCTCGCGGCCCGGCTGGCCGCGGGGCTGCCGGGGGCCTGGGCCGGCGCCCGGCAGGCGCCGCCCGACCTGATCGCCCCAGTCCCCCTGTCACCGCAGCGGCTGGCCGCGCGCGGCTTCAACCAGGCCTGGGAAATCGCGCGGCCGCTGGCGCGCCACCTGGGCCTGCGCGCCGACCCGGTGCTGCTACAGCGCCAGCGCGACACCGGCAGCCAGCGTGCGCTGGACCTGGCCGCCCGGCAGGTGAACCTGCGCGGCGCCTTCAGGCTGACGCGCGCCGCGCGGCTGGACGGCCTGCACGTGGCGCTGGTGGACGATGTGATGACCTCCGGCGCCACCCTGCACGAGGCCGCCAGCGTGCTCAAGGCGCATGGCGCAGCCTGCGTCAGCGTGATCGTCGCGCTGCGCACGCCGTAGCAGCCGGATGACAGTGGCGGGTGCGCGCGGTAAGCTGCGCACCTTCTGACGAAGGGCGCCGCGCGCCCGCCATCCTCCCGCATCATGTTCAACGTCGTCCTGGTCGAACCGGAAATCCCGCCCAATACCGGCAATGTGATCCGCCTGTGCGCCAACACCGGCGCGCAGCTGCACCTGGTCAAGCCCCTGGGTTTTCCGCTGGAAGATGCGCGCATGCGCCGCGCGGGACTGGATTACCACGAGTACGCCACCATGCGCGTGCATGAAAGCTGGGACGCGCTGATGGCCAGCGAGCAGCCCGACCCGGCGCGCATGTTCGCGCTGACCACGCGCGGCTCGACGCCGTTCGGCCAGGTGGCGTTCCGGCCCGGGGACTGGTTCGTGTTCGGCTCCGAAACGCGCGGGCTATCCCCGGAGCGGCGCGACTGGTTCCCGCCCGCGCAGCGCATCCGTCTGCCGATGCGGCCCGACAACCGCAGCCTGAACCTGTCGAACACGGTCGCCGTGGTGGTGTTCGAGGCGTGGCGCCAGAACGGGTTCGAAGGCGGCAGCTGAGCCGACCGGCGAGCGCCTACTCGGGCTGCACGCCGGCGGCGCGGATCACTTTGTCCCAGCGTGCCTTCTCGCTCACCATGGTCTGCCGCAGCGAGGCAGGCGCGGTGCCGGCCGGCACGAAATATTGCGCGCGCATCTTGTCGCGCACATCGGCGCTGCCGATGATCGCTACCAGCTCGCGGTAGAGCCGGTCGATCACAGCCTGCGGCGTGCCCGCCGGCGCCAGCACCGCCTGCCAGGAAATCGCCTCGAAGCCCGGGTAGCCGGATTCCGCCACCGTCGGCACCGACGGCAACACCGCCGTGCGCCCCGTCGTGGTCACGGCCAGCACGCGCAGCTTGCCCGCGTTGACCTGCGGCATCGCGATCGCCGGCACCATGAAGCCCGCCTGCACCTGCCCGCCCACCATCGCCGTGGTGATCTGCGGGAAGCCGGGGTACGGCACGTGCTGCAGATCGATGCCCGCCATCGCCTTCAGTTGCTCCATCGCCAGGTGCGAGGCGCTGCCGTTGCCGGGCGAGCCATAGTTCAACTCAGCCGGCCTGGACCGTGCCAGCGCAACGAACTCGCGCAGGTTGTGCACCGGCAGGCGTGCATCCACCACCAGCACGTTGGGCGAGGTCGCCACCAGCGTGACCGGCGCCAGTTGCCGGAACGGGTCGTAGTTCAGATTGCGCGACAGCGTCGGCGCGGTCACCAGCGGGCCGTTGATGGTGAACAGCAGCGTATAGCCATCGGGGGCGGCGCGCGCCACCATGCCGGTGCCGATATTGCCGCCGGCGCCGGGACGGTTTTCCACCAGCACCGGCTGGCCCAGCGCGGCGGCCAGCTTTTCGGTCACGATGCGCGCGATCAGGTCGGGCGACGAGCCCGGCGGGAACGGCACCACCATGCGGATCGGCCGCGCGGGCCAGGGTTGGGCGAAGACGCTGCCGGCAGTGACGGCGGCGCAGGCAGCAGCCAGCGCGATCAGCGCTTGTCGTCGTGTGGGCATGCGGTGCAGAGGATCAGAAGGTGGGTATGGTTGTTATTCGTCGCGCGCGTCGCGCTGCAGCAGCTGCGCCACGGCATCGGCGGCGCTCAGCCCGTCGAACAGTACCGCGCAGACCGCGCGGGCGATCGGCATTTCGACGCCGTGCGTGGCGGCCAGCTCGGCCACCGCCTGGGCGCAGCGCACGCCTTCGGCGACGTGGCCCAGCCCGGCCAGGATCTGCTCCAGGCTCTGCCCCGCCGCCAGCTGCTGGCCGACCTTGCGGTTGCGCGACAGGTCGCCGGTGGCGGTCAGGATCAGGTCGCCCACGCCGGCCAGGCCCATGAAGGTCTCGACCCGGCCGCCCAGCGCCAACCCCAGACGCGTCATCTCGGCCAGCCCGCGCGTCACCAGCGCGGCGCGCGCGTTCAGGCCCAGGCCCAGCCCGTCGCTGGCGCCGGTGGCGATGGCCAGCACGTTCTTGACCGCACCGCCGACTTCCACGCCGGTCAGGTCGTCGCTGCCGTAGATGCGCATCGCATGGTGGTGGAAGGCCGCCTGCGCGCGCTCTGCCAGCGACGGCTCGTTGCCCGCCACGGTCAGCGCGCACGGCAGCCCCAGCGCCACCTCGCGCGCGAAGCTGGGGCCGGTCAGCACGCCGTAGGCAAAGCCCCCGGTGCGCCCGGCGGCATCGAGTTCGGCGCGCACCATCTGATGCGGCAGCAGGTGGGTGCCGGACTCGAAGCCCTTGCACAACCACAGCATCGACACCGGCCTGGCGCCGCGCGCGGCCAGCCGGCGCGTCATCTCGCGCAAGCCCGCCACCGGCGTTGCCACCACCACGATGCCGTCGGGATCGTCGGCGGCATGCGCCACGGCCTGCTCGAAATCCGCCTGCACCGCGAGCCGCCCGGACAGCGTCACGCCGGGCAGGTAGGCGGCGTTCTCACGCGTGGCCGCTATGGCCGCGAGTTGTGCGGTGTCGCGCCCCCACAGCACCACGTCATTGGTGGCCGCGGCATGGCTGGCGAGGGCGGTGCCCCAGGCACCGGCACCGAGGAAAGTCAGTTTCATGGCAGCTCGATCCGAGGATGGACGCAATCGATGGTAGCCCAAAGGCAAAACGGGGCCGCAGCCCCGTTTCCGTGCATGGTCCGGACGCCCGGATCAGTGGCGGGCCTGGCTGCCGTCGGGCATCACGATGCCGCTGTTGCCGCCTTCGGCACCCTGGCCTTCTTCCATGGCGGCCTGCAGGCGTTGCTCATACAGCGCCTGGAAGTTGATTTCCGACAGGTGGATGGCCTGGAAGCCGGCGCGGGTGATCACGTCAGCGATATTGCCGCGCAGGTACGGGTACAGGATGGTCGGGCAGGCGATGCCCAGCAGCGGGTCCAGCTGCTCCACCGGCACGTTGCGGATGTCGAAGATGCCGGCCTGGTGCGCTTCCACCAGGAAGGCAACCTTGTCCTGTACCTTGGTCGTCACGGTGCCCGTCACCACCACTTCGAAGATCCCTTCCTGCAGCTGCGAAGCGCCGACGTTGACCTGCACTTCCACCGACGGGGCTTCCGATTCCAGGAAGATGCCAGGCGAATTGGGCTGCTCCAGCGACATGTCCTTCAGGTAGACGCGCTGGATGTTGAAGAAGGGTTGATCGTCCTGCTGGGTGTTTTGCTGGTCGCTCATGAAAGGCTTCCGGGAGGATGGGCTGGATGTGCATCGGGCGCGGCGGCTGCAGCCCTTGCAAGGCTGGCCGGTGCCCGGTTGGAAAACGCATATGGTACATGACGCGGGTGGCGAATTCACCCGCGCCTGGGGTGTGCCGGAACCAGCCCGGCCCGGAATCAGAGGATTCCGGGCCAGCGCCGGCGCAACCGGCTCAGGCGGCCAGCAGCGGCACCAGGCCGCCCTGGCGGTCCAGCGCCGAGAGGTCGTCGAAGCCGCCCACGTGGGTCTCGTCGATGTAGATCTGCGGCACGGTGCGGCGACCGGTACGGGCCATCATTTCTTCACGCTTGCCGGGTTCGCGGTCGATCAGGATCTTCTCGATCATTTCCACGCCCTTGGACTTGAGCAGGCGTTCAGCCATCAGGCAATACGGGCACACCACGGTGCTGTACATGACGACACGGGCCATGCGGGTTCTCCTTGAATGCAATGCGCGCGCGCCGGCCTGGCCGGGGGCGCGCGCTGTGACGGATACGGCGGCGCCGCCCGAGATTACTTCACCAGCGGCAGGCCTGCCTGCTGCCAGGCGGCGATGCCGCCCTCGAGCGCGTAGATCTCACTGTAACCGGCTTCCTTCAACGCTGCCTGGGCCTTGCCCGAGCGCTGGCCGGTCTGGCATACGACAATGATGGGGGCAGCCTTGTCCTTTGCAAGGCCGGCCGCGCGCGAGGCCAAATCGGCCAGCGGCGCGCTCTTGGCTTGCGGCAGGTGACCCTTGGCATACTCGGCGGGCTCGCGGATGTCGACCACGACCGCGCCGCGCTTGTTGATCAGCTGGGTCGCGGCGGCCGTATTGACGGTCTTGCCGCCGGTGCTGCGCGAGATCGCGGGCCAGGCCAGCAGGCCGCCCGAGACCACGGCAAGGGCGATCAGAGCGAGGTTGTTGTAGTCGGCGAAGAAATTCACGTTGGCATTCCGGTAGGTTGGGTCGGCGGCATTATAAAATACGCGGTTTGGCGTCCAGGCCCTGCCGTCGCATGGCCATCCGCCATTGTCGCCTGTCTGAGACATGGGATGTCCACAAGGAACCCATCGGCCCCCTCCAGGTGACGGCGCGGACGCATGCAGGTTACTTACTCTCTGGAAGCAGCAGCATGTATAAGCTTGTCCTCATCCGCCACGGCGAATCCACGTGGAACCTTGAAAACCGCTTTACCGGCTGGGTCGATGTCGACCTGACTGAAACCGGCGCCGACCAGGCGCGCCAGGCCGGCAAGCTGCTCAAGGATGCCGGCCTGGGCTTTGACGTGGCCTATACCTCGGTGCTCAAGCGCGCCATCCGCACGCTGTGGCACGTGCAGGATGAAATGGACCTGATGTGGGTCCCCGTGCGCAACGAATGGCGCCTGAACGAGCGCCACTACGGCGCGCTGGCCGGCCTGAACAAGGCAGAAACCGCCGCCAAGTTCGGCGACGAGCAGGTGCTGGTGTGGCGCCGCAGCTATGACACGCCGCCGCCCGCGCTGGAACCCACTGATCCGCGTTCCTCGTACGACGATCCGCGCTACGCCAATGTGCCGCGCAACGAGATTCCGCTGACCGAGTGCCTGAAGGACACCGTGGCCCGCGTGATGCCGCTGTGGAACGAATCCATTGCCCCCGACATCCAATCCGGCAAGCGCGTGGTCATTGCCGCCCATGGCAACAGCATCCGCGCGCTGGTGAAATACCTGGACCAGATCTCGGATGACGATATCGTCGGACTCAATATCCCCAATGGCACCCCGCTCGTTTATGAGCTGGACGCCGACCTGCGCCCCCTGCGCCACTACTACCTGGGTGACCAGGACGCCATCGCCGCCTCGCTGGCGGCCGTGGCCAGCCAGGGCAAGGCACGCTGAAGCCGGCCGGGGCGGCCGCGCGCGGATGTGCGGCCGCCCACCCTGAGAAGGGACGGGACAGGCCCTTTTCACCACACGCACTTATACTGTCGGACAAATCGCCCGGCGCCGGGCGGCCGCAGCCGGCATAATCTCCCTACCGTACACCAGTACTTCGAGTACACGTTCAGGCAGCCCTCATGCGCAAGACGCTCAAGAACATCAGCCTAGTTTCTGTCGGCCTCGTCGCCGGCGTGCTCGCCACGCTGCAGATTTCGGCGACCGCCCAGAATTCATCGGGGCCCTTGCCGCTGGACCAGTTGCGCCTGATGGCCGATATCTTCGGGCAGATCAAGCGCGAGTACGTGGAGCCGGTCGATGACAAGAAGCTGCTGACCGAAGCCATCAAGGGCATGGTCGCCAGCCTCGACCCGCATTCGTCCTACCTCGACGAGAAAGACTTCAAGGAACTGCAGGAAGGCACGCGCGGGCGCTTTGCCGGCCTGGGCATCGAGATCTCGCAGGAAGAAGGCCTGGTCAAGGTGATCAACCCGATCGAGGACACCCCTGCCTTCCGCGCCGGCATCCAGCCGGGCGACCTGATCACCCGCATCGACGACAAGCCCGTGCGCGGCCTGCCGCTGGAGCAGGCGGTCAAGCGCATGCGCGGCGAGCCCGGCACCAAGGTCACGCTGACCATCTACCGCAAGAGCGAGGAACGCACCTTCCCGGTCTCGATCACGCGCGCCGAGATCCGCGTGCAGTCGGTCAAGGCCAAGATGCTGGACAACAATATCGGCTGGCTCCGCCTGACCAGCTTCCAGGAACGCACCATCTCCGACCTGTCCCGCAAGCTGGCCGAGCTGGCGCAGAAGAACCCCAACATGAAGGGCCTGGTGCTGGACCTGCGCAACAACGGCGGCGGCGTGCTGCAGGGCGCGGTCGGCGTGGCCGCGGCCTTCCTGCCGGAAGACGCCACGGTGGTGTCCACCAACGGCCAGGTGCCCGATGCCAAGCGCGTGTACAAGGCCTCGTACAACAACTACCGCCTGTCGTCGCTGGAAGATGATCCGCTCAAGGGCCTGCCCGCGATCTACAAGAAGATCCCGATGGTGGTGCTGACCAACGCCTACTCGGCCTCGGCCTCCGAGATCGTGGCCGGCGCGCTGCAGGATCATCACCGCGCGCAGATCATGGGCAAGACCACTTTCGGCAAGGGCTCGGTGCAGACCGTGCGCCCGCTGACCAACGACACCGGCATCAAGCTGACCATCGCGTACTACTACACGCCGAGCGGCAAGTCGATCCAGGCCAAGGGCATCCGTCCGGACATCCCGGTCGACCAGAACCCCGAAGGCGATCCGGACGACGCGCTGATCACGCGCGAGATCGACACCGAGCGCCACCTGCACAACAAGCAGGAGTCGGAAGAACCGGAAATGACCGAGCGCGAGCAGCGCCGCGTGGAAGAGCTGCGCCGCCTGGAAGAAGATAACGCAAAGAAGTCACCGGAAGAGCGCGAGAAGGACCGCCGCAAGAAGCCGGTGGAATTCGGTTCGGCCGACGACTTCATGCTGCAGCAGGCCATCGCCCAGCTCAACGGCCAGCCGGTCAAGCGCTCCAAGTCAAAGCTGGAAACCAATCCGCCGGCCGACAACGGCAAGGCGGCGAAGCCTGCGGGCAAGAGCGGCGCCAAGGGCGCCAGCGCTCCGGCAGCCAAGCCGGCGGCACCGGCCCCCGCCAAGCAGCCGCCGGCCAGCGCCCCGATCGGCGAGCCGCTGGGCACGCCGACCGGCAAGGCACCCTGAAGCCGGGGCCGGCGCCACACCAGAAGCGGCCCTGCGGGGCCGCTTTTTTCATTCCCGCCCGCTCGGCATGGGAAAGCAAGTTGGAGCACAATGCCAGGCGTGACCTGCCCGGCCCTGCCCCCTGCCGCCCTCACCGCAACACGAAGCGCCGCACCAGCCCTGCGCCAGCCATCATGAACGACGACCAGAACGACGGCCTGAATGACGGCCTCAACGACGAACAACTGCTGCGCTATTCGCGCCACATCCTGCTGGACGAGCTTGGCATCGAGGGCCAGCGGCGCCTGCTGGCCGGCCATGCGCTGGTAATCGGCGCCGGCGGCCTGGGCGCGGCCGCGCTGCCCTTCCTGGCCTCGGCCGGGGTCGGCCGCATCACGGTGGTCGACAACGATGAAGTCGACCTGACCAACCTGCAGCGCCAGATCATCCACACTACCGCCAACGTGGGCCGGCCCAAGGTGGATTCGGCGCGCGAAGGCATGCTGCGCATCAACCCGGGACTGGAGATCGTGACGGTGCCCGCGCGCGTGGGCGATGCAGAGCTTGACCAGCTCGTCGCCACGGCCGGCGTGGTGCTCGACTGCTGCGACAACTTCGCTACGCGCCAGGCAGTCAACGCCGCCTGCGTGCGCCACAAGGTGCCGCTGGTGTCAGGCGCGGCGCTGCGCTTCGATGGCCAGATCGGCGTGTTCGACCGGCGCCAGCCCGACGCGCCCTGCTACGCCTGCCTGTTCCCGCCGGCCGAACCCGCGCCGGAAGTGGCCTGCGCCACCATGGGCGTGTTCGCGCCGCTGGTCGGCATGGTCGGCACGGTGCAGGCGGCCGAGGCGCTCAAGCTGCTCGCCGGTGTCGGCGAGAGCCTGGCGGGCCGGCTGCTGATGGTCAATGCGTTGTCGATGGAATGGACCACGATGCGGCTGGCCCGCACGCCGGATTGCCCGGTCTGCGCCGGGCACTGAGCACGATGCTCAGGCTTGCCGTACTGTGTGCGCCCGCAGCCAGTCGGTGACGGCGGCACGGTCGCCGCGGAACACGATGCGGGCCTCACGCTGCTCGCTCTGGAATGCGTACATGGGGTCGTAGTACTCGCGCAGCAGCACCTCGATCCAGCCACGGTGCAGTTCCACCTCGCCCCACTCCAGCTGCCGTGCCAGCGCCTGTTCCAGCAACGCTGACAGCCTGCCGTAGCGCTCGCCGCCCAGCCGCGGCGAAATGCCGGCCATTGCCTCGCGCAGGCGCGCGGCATAGGCTTCGAAGCCTTCCGCGCTGCCCGTCCGCGCGATGAACTCCGCCGCCAGCCCCTGCACGTAGTCGCGCAGCACGCGCTCGACGCGTTCGTCGAACGACGCTTCCAGCCATACCAGCGGGCTGGCCTGCATGCGCTGTGTGAGCACTTTGGGCACGTTGCGGCTGCCGATGAAGCGGCCTTCGTCCTCCACCACCAGCGCGCGGCTGCCTGCGTCAATATGCCGCAGCAGATCGATGGCCAGCGCGTTCTCGAAATCGATCTGCGTCGGCTGTGCCAGCGCGCGCCGGCCGAACGCCGAGCCGCGGTGCCGCGCATGGCCTTCGAGATCGATCGCGGCGGGCACGTCGGCCAGCACATCGGTCTTGCCGGTGCCGGTAAGGCCGCCAAGCACGAACCACTGCTGCTGCGTAGTCGCCACATCAATGGTCTCAATCAGGAAGCCGCGCATCGCCTTGTATCCGCCGGTCACGCGCGGATAGTCGACACCGGCCGCTCGCAGCCACTGCTGCACCAGCTGCGAGCGCAGTCCGCCGCGGAAGCAATACAGGTAGCCGTCCGGATGCGCCCGCGCGAACTCCGCCCAGGCTGCGATCCGCGCCGCCTTGCGCAGGCCCGACACCAGCTGGTGGCCAAGCTCGATTGCCGCCTGCTGGCCCTTCTGCGCATAGCACAGGCCCACCTCGTGGCGCTCGGCATCGTCCATCAGCGGCAGGTTGACCGCGCCGGGGAAGGCCCCGCGCGCGAATTCCAGTGGCGCGCGCACGTCCAGCATGGCCACGCCGCTGAGGAACAGGGTGCGGAAGTCGGCGGTGTCAGGGCGCATCACTGAATCTCTACGGCAAGCGCGGCACGCGCCACCATCTCGCCAATAGGAGCCAGTGCCAGCCCGAGCCGCTGGCATTCGGCCAGGAACGCGGCTTCGAACGGATCGTCGACGATGGGCATGAAGAAGTCGGTGGTGGAGACCACCCCGCGCTGCCCGTCGGCGCGATCCAGCGCATACACCGCGGCATCGTCGCGCGAGGCATTGCCGACCCACAAACGTGGGTCGAGATGCTGCGCGCCGCTGCCGGCCAGGATCACGTCGAGCACTTTCGGGGAAATCTTGCAGCCACAGCCCGCGCCGTGGCTGTACTGCGTCAGGCGGATGGGACTGGTCATAGGGTGAGCTCCGCGCGGCGCCGTGGCGGGACAGGAGCCTTTGCCCGCCAGGGACGCCTGGATGAAGAACAGGAATCGGAATGAGAAGGGTTACTGCCAACAGGCGAGCAACAAGGCGGTGCCGAATGGCGCCGCGCGCTGGGGCGGGCCGCTCATGAAGAGCGGCCACGCCGGAGACCGGCTTATTGCTCGCCCGGCTCCAACTGCGACTGCAGGTAATTCTGCAGCCCGACCTTGTCGATCAGGTCCAGCTGCGTTTCCAGGTATTCGATATGTTCCTCGGTATCGGTGAGGATATCGACCAGGATTTCGCGGCTGACATAATCGCCCACGGATTCACAGTAGGCAATGCCTTCCTTGACGGTGCCGTGCGCGGTCTGCTCGAGCTTCAGGTCGCACTTGAGCATCTCGGGCGTGTCTTCGCCGAGCAGCAGCTTGTGCAGGTCCTGCAGGTTGGGCAGGCCGTCCAGCATCAGGATGCGCTCGATCAGGCGGTCGGCGTGCTTCATCTCGCCGATCGATTCCTTGTACTCCACGTCGCCGAGCTTCTTCAGGCCCCAGTGGCGATACATGCGGGCGTGCAGGAAATACTGGTTGATCGCGGTCAGCTCGTTCTTGAGCTGGGCGTTCAGATGCTGGATGACCTTCTTGTCACCTTTCATTGGCGGCTCCTGTTGCACCGGGCCCGCGCAAAAACACGAAACGGCGCCAATGGCGCCGTGCAGTCAGTGAAAAAGGAAAAGCGCAAAAACGCGCCGTGAACTGGATCTTCAGTTCATGGGCGCGTTCAGGCCACCAGCGCCTTGCGCCGGTCGTTCGCGACTGCCGGGTCCCGAGTGTCCATTATGGTACATGGGCCCGATGCGGAACAGGAAGAAATCTCCACAACCTGGATGTTGGCGAGGGTCGCCACGGTGACGTTGCGCACCGCTGCCACGCCTTCCTGCAACACCTGCTGCGCGCATTCGCGGCAGCGGCCACAGCACGTGCCGACGCCAAGCGTTTCAGCCAGTTCGTCGAGGGTCTCGACGCCCAGGTGCGCGGCACCGTGAATCTCACGATCGGTGATCTGGTTGCAGATGCAGACGTACACAAGTCCCTCCGTTGAGGCGCGTGGCACCGGCATGCCACTGCGAATGAACGTCAGAATATCAGAGATCAATAATGATAACAATTCCCATTAAGCCACATTTGGAGAGGTCGGGTAGACGCCACAGGAGGGAAAAAGAACGCGGCTGGGGCGGCACTTTCCACCTTATGAAAGTGCTGCACCAGCCGCCTGGCTGCATCAGAAAACCCTGATCGCTTTAGGGTCGTGCCAGCTGCCGCAGGGCCGTCGCCTGCTCCTCCGGATCGAAGGCCTGCAGGACCTGGTCGACCAGCGGCTCGAGCCGTTCGCAGTGGGCATGCAGGATCTCCTGCTTGACCCGCAGCAGCTGTGCCGGGTGCATCGAGAACTCGCGCAGCCCCATGCCCAGCAGCAGCCGGGTCATGGACGGGTCGCCCGCCATTTCGCCACACACGGCCACCGGCACGCCGGCGCGGTTGGCCTCGCGGATGGTGCGCGCCACCAGTTGCAGCACCGCCGGGTGCAGCGGGTCGAACAGGTGCGCCACCGCGTTGTCGGCGCGGTCGATGGCCAGCGTGTACTGGATCAGGTCGTTGGTGCCGATGGACAGGAAGTCCATCTTGCGCAGGAACAGCGGCAGCAGCAGCACCGCCGCCGGGATCTCGATCATGGCGCCGACCTTCATGCCCGGATCGTAGGCCTCGCCGCGCTCGTCGAGCTGGCGCTTGGCCTTGGCAATCAGCGCCAGGGTCTGGTCGATCTCGCTGGCGTGCGCCAGCATCGGCACCAGCAGCCGCACCGGGCCGAAGGCCGAAGCACGCAGCAGCGCGCGCAGCTGGGTCAGGAACATGCCCGGCTCGGACAGCGACCAGCGGATCGCGCGCAGGCCCAGCGCCGGGTTCAGCGCGGTCTCGAAGTCATCGCTGCGGCCGTCGCCCCGGGCATCGAGCGGCTTGTCCGCGCCGATGTCGATGGTGCGGATGGTCACCGGCAGCCCATGCATGGCATCGACCGCGCCGCGGTAGGCCTGGAACTGCTCGTCTTCGCCCGGCAGCTCGTCGCGCCGGTTCATGAACAGGAATTCGGACCGGAACAGGCCCACGCCGACCGCGCCGGCCGCCAGCGCCGCGCCGGCGTCCTCGGCCATCTCGATATTGGCCAGCAGGTCGATCTCCAGCCCGTCCAGCGTCACCGCCGGGGTATGCCGCAGCCGCTGCAGGCGCTTCTTTTCCAGCGCGCGCTCGCTCTGCCGGTGGCGGTACTCTTCCAGGATGATGGCGGTCGGGTCGACGATCACCAGCCCGGCATCGCCGTCGATGATAATCCAGTCGTCCTGGCGGATCAGCTCGCTCGCGCTCTGCACACCGACCGCGGCCGGGATGTCCAGGCTGCGCGCGACGATGGCGGTATGCGAGGTGCGCCCGCCCATGTCGGTCACGAAGCCGTGGAAGATGGTATGGCGGAACTGCAGCATGTCGGCCGGGGAGATATCGTGGGCCACCACGATCACCCCGGTCGCGGCCTCGCCGTCGGCGGCCAGCGCCGGCACCGGCGCGGGCACCAGCACCGGGGCCCCGGCCAGCGCCTTCAGGATGCGCTCGACCACCTGCCGGATATCGGCCTTGCGCTCGCGCAGGTATTCATCCTCGATCTCGTCGAACTGGCGCATCAGCTCTTCGAGGCGCGTGGTAAGTGCCCACTCTGCGTTGTAGCGGCGGCCCCGGATCAGGGCCTCGGGCTCGCGCGCCAGCGCCTCGTCGTCGAGGATCATCGCGTGCACGTCCAGGAACGCGCCCAGCTCCTCGGGTGCGTCGCGCGGCAGGTCGCGCTTGAGCGCGACCAGTTCCGCCCGCACCGCGGCGCGCGCGGCGCGCAGCCGTTCGACCTCGGCGTCAAGCTGGTCTTCATCGACCAGGTAGTGCGACACGTCCAGCGCCGCGGGCGCAAGCAGGTGCGCGCGCCCGATGGCGACGCCGCGCGAGACCGGGATGCCGTGCAAGGCGAAAGGCATGTACCGCTCCGTCAGGAACGTTTAAGAATTCGGGTCGAGGCTGCCGGCCTCACTCTCCCTCACCAAAGCGGTTGGCGATCAGCGCCAGCAGCGCGTCCATCGCCTCCTGCTCGTCGGGGCCCTCGGTCTCGAGGGTCACCGTCGAGCCGATCCCGGCGGCCAGCATCATTACGCCCATGATGCTCTTGGCGTCGACCTGGCGACCATTGCGGGACATCTTGACCTGGCTGACGAAGTTGCCGGCGAGCTGGGTCAGCTTGGCGGAAGCGCGGGCATGCAGTCCGAGCTTATTGATGATGGTGGTGTCCCTCTGCAGCATATTTGTCGGGATGGTTTGCGGTTTGGTTCTGGACAGTCGTGGTGCCGACCTGCAGCACACCCTGCGAGCCGCCGGCCAGGGCCTTGGTGGCAAGCTGGTCGAGCTTTTCGCCCCGGTAGCAGATCGCGCGCACGAGCATCGGAAGGTTGACGCCGGCCAGCACGCGCACGCGGCCCGGCTCGGCCAGGCGTGCGGCAATATTGGCGGGGGTGGCGCCGAAGATATCGGTGAGGACCAGCGCGCCGTTGTCTTCGCAGATGGCCGCCAGCCGGCGCCTGGCCTCGGCCAGCACGACGGCGGGGTCGGCATCGGGAAGGACGTCGATGGCTTCCAGCCGTTGCGGCTGGCCGCAGTAGACGTGGGCGGCGCAATCGCGCAGGGCCGAAGCCAGCGGGGTGTGCGCGATGATCAGAATGCCTGCCATGATGGTGAATCCGTTGGATTGCCCCGATTGTAGCAGGCGGCCCCCGCGCGCCCGCTGCCAGCCAGGCTCAGCGGCCAGCAGCGTCCACGGCGTGCTCCAGCGCGTCGATGAACATCGCCGCGACATGGAAACCGGTTTGCTGGGTGATCTCCTGGAAACAGGTCGGACTCGTCACATTGACTTCTGTCAGGTAGTCGCCGATGACGTCCAGGCCCACCAGCAGCAGCCCCTGCTCCCACAGCCCCGGCGCCAGTGCCTCGGCGATATCGCGGTCGCGCGGGCTCAGTTCCTGCGCGCGGCCGGTGCCGCCGGCAGCCAGGTTGCCGCGCACTTCGCCGGCCATTGGCACGCGCGCCAGCGAATACGGTACCGGCACGCCGCCGATCAGCAGGATGCGCTTATCGCCGTCCTTGATCGCCGGGATATAGCGCTGAACCATCAGCGTGCGGGCGCCGTCTTGGCCCAGCGTCTCGACGATCGCGGCCAGGTTCATGCCGTCCGCGCCGACGCGGAACACGCCCATGCCGCCCATGCCGTCGAGCGGCTTGACGATGATGTCGCGGTGCTCGGCGTGGAAGTCGCGAATGCGCGCCAGGTCGCGCGTGACCAGCGTCGGCGTGATGTATTCCGGGTACTGGGCAATGGCCAGCTTCTCGGAATGGTCGCGGATCGCGCGCGGCTTGTTGAACACGCGCGCGCCCTGCGACTCGGCCAGCTCCAGCAGCCAGGTGCTGGTGACGTACTCCATGTCGAACGGCGGGTCCTTGCGCATCAGCACCGCGTCGAAGGCCGACAGCGGCTCCAGTGCGCGATTGCCCTCGCGGTACCAGGCACTGTGATCGGCGTCACTGGTCTCGCCAGTCAGGTGCAGCCGCGTGGCCACGGTCTCGACCGTGCGGCCCGACAGCGACAACTGCGGCTGCAGGCACCAGTACAGCTCGTGGCCGCGCGCGGCGGCCTCGGTCATCATGGCGTAGGTGGAGTCCTTGTACGTCTTGAAGGTCTCCAGCGGATCGGTGATGAAGAGGATGCGCATGGTGGCGGCTCAGATAATCGGGTTCGGGTCGGTCTTCTCGAGTTCCAGCGACGCCGCCAGCAGCGCCAGCCGGGCCACCACGCCATACATGTAGAAGCGGTTCGGCACGGCGGCGCCAGGCTTGGCGTGGCTGTCCGGGATGCCGTTGGGCGCAAACGCCAGCGGCACGAAATGCATGCCCGGCGCGTTCAGGTTCTCGTCGTTGCCGCGTCCAGTGTGCACACGGTAGAAGCCGCCAACCACGTAGCGGTCGATCATGTACACCACCGGCTCGGCCACCGCTTCATTGACCTTCTCGAAGGTGTGCACGCCTTCCTGGATGATGACGTCACTGACCTCCAGGCCTTCCTTGACGACGCTCATCTTGTTGCGCTCCTTCCGGTTCAGGCCCTTGACCTCGGACGGATCGCGCACGGTCATGATGCCCATGCCGTAGGTGCCGGCATCGGCCTTGACCACCACGTAAGGGGTCTCCTTGATGCCGTATTCGCGGTATTTCTTGGCCACCTTCTTGAGCACGCCCTCGACCGCGTCGGCCAGTTCTTCCTCGCCCACGCGTTCGTGGAAATTCACGCCGGAGCAGCGGGCGAAGTACGGGTTGACCATCCACTGGTCGATGTCGATCAGCTTGGCGAACTTCTTGGCCACCTCGTCATAGGCGGCAAAGTGGCTGCTCTTGCGGCGGGTGGACCAGCCAGCGTGCAGCGGCGGCAGCAGGTACTGCTCGTTGATGTTTTCCAGGATCGGCGGGATGCCGGCCGAGAGGTCGTTGTTCAGCAGGATCGAACAGGGGTCGAAGTCCTTCAGGCCCAGCCGGCGGCCCTTGGTGCCCAGGCGCGCCAGCGGCTCGACCACCAGGGTCTGGCCGTCGGGCAGCTCGATCGGGGTCGGTTCGGTGATTTCCTCCGAGAGCGAGCCCAGGCGCACGTTCAGGCCCGCCTGGCGCATGATCAGCGACAGCCGCGCCACGTTCTGCAGGTAGAACATGTTGCGGGTATGCCGCTCAGGGATCAGCAGCAGGTTCTTGGCGTCCGGGCAGATCTTCTCGATCGCCGCCATCGCCGCCTGCACTGCCAGCGGCAGCATTTCCGGGGCCAGGTTGTTAAACCCGCCCGGGAACAGGTTGGTATCGACCGGCGCCAGCTTGAAGCCGGCATTGCGCAGGTCCACCGAACAGTAGAACGGGGGGGTATGCTCCTGCCATTCCAGCCTGAACCAGCGCTCGATGGACGGCGTGGCGTCCAGGATCTTCTTTTCCAGTTCGAGCAGCGGACCGTTCAGCGCGGTGATGAGATGCGGGACCATATCCATCCTATAAATCGTCGTCTTAATCGTTCGCCCCGATTGTAGAGGAACGGCCAACCAGGCGCTGGCACCCCCCCTTATAAGGATATGCACGGCCGGGCCTGAGGGATAACGATATGGGGATGGGCGGCGCGAAAATAAAGAGCCGGCCGCACAGGCAAAAAAAAGCGCGGCGATGCCGCGCTCTTAAATGGCCTGACAGATACGGGGAGCGTTCTGCAGGTGGAGGAAACTGCCTCACTGGCAATGTATGTTCTCAGCACATTAAAGACAATTGAAGCTTTTTAAGATCGGAGTTAAGCACTTTGCGAAAAACCCGCGCGAGGCGCGGGGTGATCGCCCGCTAGCCCGCTCTGGCACTGAGTTTGCGGGTTTTCGCAAGGCCCCCCGGAAACCCTGCCGGGAGCCTCGCCGGCCCTCTTGGCATCGCCCGAAGGGCATCAAATGTCTGCACTTGCGTGCAATGCCGGCACAAGAAAAAGCCCGGCACGCGGCCGGGCAAAACTCCTGAGAGAAGATTCCCAATCAGCTCTCCAGCACAACACTTTTGCGATCAGACTTCATACGCGGTCTCGCCGTGCGAGGTGATATCCAGGCCCTCGCGTTCTTCGTCTTCCGGCACCCGCAGGCCGATCAGCATGTCCACCAGCTTGTAGGCCACGAAGGCGACCACGCCGGACCACACCACGGTGGTCAGCACGCCTTCGAACTGGATCCACAGCTGGCCGGCGATCGAGTAGTCGTCCGCCACCTTGTTGGCCACGTAGTCGTAGATGCCCGTGCCACCCAGGCTGGGTGAAGCGAACACGCCGGTCATCAGCGCACCCAGGATGCCGCCCACGCCGTGCACGCCGAACACATCCAGCGAGTCGTCCATGCCCAGCATGCGCTTCAGGCCGGTCACGCCCCACAGGCACAGCAGGCCGGCCAGCAGGCCGATCGCGATCGAGCCCATCGGGCCGACGAAGCCGGCAGCCGGGGTGATCGCCACCAGGCCCGCGACCGCGCCCGAGGCACCGCCCAGCATCGACGGCTTGCCCTTGCCGATCCACTCGCCGAAGGTCCACGCCAGCACGGCGGCGCAGGTGGCCAGCAGCGTGTTGACGAAGGCCAGTGCGGCCGAGCCGTTGGCTTCCAGCGCCGAGCCGGCGTTGAAGCCGAACCAGCCGAACCACAGCAGCGAAGCGCCGACCATGGTGAAGGTCAGGCTGTGCGGACGGATCGCCTCGCGGCCAAAGCCGATGCGCTTGCCGAACATATACGCACCCACCAGGCCAGCCACGGCCGCGTTGATGTGCACCACGGTGCCGCCGGCGAAGTCGAGCGCGCCCTTCTGGAACAGCCAGCCCGACTTGGCGGTCGCGGCGGCGCCGGCAGCGGCATCGGGGTAGGCGTCCGGACCCGGCCAGAACCAGACCATGTGGGCCATCGGGATGTAGGAGAACGTGAACCACAACACCACGAACACCAGCACGGCCGAGAACTTGGCGCGTTCGGCGAAAGCGCCGATGATCAGGCCGCAGGTGATGCAGGCGAAGGCGCACTGGAAGGCGAAGTAGCCCAGTTCCGGCACCACCACGCCCTTGCTGAAGGTGGCAGCCACGGCCTCGACCGTCAGCCCCTTCATGAAGAGCCGGTCGGTGCCGCCGAAGAAGGCGTTACCCTCGGTGAAGGCAAAGCTGTAGCCGTAGATCGCCCACAGCAGCGCCACCAGCGAGAAGATCACCAGGCACTGCATCAGCACCGACAGCATGTTCTTGGAGCGCACCAGGCCGCCGTAGAACAGCGCCAGGCCGGGCAGCGTCATCAGGATCACGAAGGCGGTCGAAACCAGCAGCCAGGCGGTGTCGCCCTTGTTGGGCGCCGGTGCGGCCGGCGCGGCGGCGGCTTCCGCGGGGGCGGCGGCCGGTGCGGCCGCGGCAGGCGCAGCGGCAGCAGCCGGCGCCGAGGCTTCGGCAGCGGCTGCAGCGGGGGCAGCGGAGGCAGCCGGGGCAGATGCCTCGGCGGCCGGCTTGTCCTGTGCGGCGGCCGGCGTGGAGATGCCCACGCCCGCCGTGCCGATGGCCAGCGCCATCGCGCCGGCCGTCAGGAATCGCTTGAACCAGGTTTTCATGTGATTAACCTCTTGTCTTATGCTGTCTCGGGTCACAGGGCATCGCCGCCGGTCTCGCCGGTGCGGATGCGGATGACCTGCTCGATCGGTGCCACGAAGATCTTGCCGTCGCCGATCTTGCCGGTGCGGGCCGATTTCTCGACCGCCTCGATGGCGCGTTCGACCACGTCGTCGGGCACCGCCACCTCGATCTTCACCTTGGGCAGGAAGTCGACGATATATTCGGCGCCGCGGTACAGCTCGGTGTGGCCCTTCTGGCGGCCGAAGCCTTTCACTTCGGTCACGGTGATGCCGGACACGCCCACGTCCGACAGCGCTTCGCGCACTTCGTCGAGCTTGAACGGCTTGATGACTGCGATGATGAGTTTCATCCGATTTCTCCTCGGGGCAGGCCGGCGCTGCCCGCCCGGCCTGCGGCAATGATTAGAAAGTCTTGGTGATCGAGGCCCAGGCCGCGGCCTTGCCCAGGTAGCGTCCGCGGTTGGCGCTGGTATAGGCCACTTCCTTGGCATTGGTGTCGACATAGGCAAGCGCCAGCGCGAAGCCCTTGCCCAGGTCCTTGGTCAGGCCGATCTTCCAGTCGGTGTACGAGGCGTCGCTGTTGTGCGTGACGCCCTGGTAGCCGACGTGCGCGTTCAGCGTCAGGTCCCAGAAATTCAGCGGGACATTGGCGCTCAGGTCGACGTAGTAGCTGTTCTTGCTGTCGGCCCAGCCAAACAGGTTGGTGACCGCGTGCGAGTACTTGAGCATGACCGGGCCCCAGCCGATGCCGGCGTACAGTTCCGTGGTGTAAGGGCGCGGGTTGTTGTAGCCGCCCGGGTAGTAGTACTGGAGCACGCCCAGGTCATAGTTGAATTCGGTGCCGGCGACCTTGAAGGTGTTCTTGAAGCCGCCGTAGAAATCCATCTCGACCGGGGCCGANACCGCCGGGTTGGCATCCTCGAGCCAGCTGATGCTGGAGTTCCAGTTGCCCACGTAGAAGCCGCTTTCGTGGGCGTAGTCAAAGCCACCCTGGATAGCCGGGCGCAGGTTGGTCTGGCTGATGCCGCGATAGCGGTAGTCCGAGACCAGCGACACATTGGCCGTGAACGTATGCGGCGATG
>NZ_KB902910.1:0-6507 GCF_000379565.1 Cupriavidus sp. UYPR2.512
CTCTATGCTGCTTCAGCGCCGTGCAGGAACATGAGATTGACTCGAACTATCGGATCATCCGAACCTACGCCATCACCGCTCTCAAACCTGTCCTGCCAGCGGCGCTACTGGGACTGCGCTGGGCCAAGGCTGCGCTGAATGAGACCTTGGCCTTGATCGCAACACGTACCCATCGCGTGCGACCGGATCGCGCTAAACCACGTCCGCCTCGCCAGAAACCTCATCGACATGCCGCCTATAAGGCTTGCTGATGTCCTTATCTTGGGTGGATTGGGCCGGCTCCCCCCTAACTCGAGAAGAGTCGGGAAACGAAACTCACAGACCGCCTGCCTCAGGAAATTACGCTTGTATCGGTCTAGTTCGTCGAGCGGGCGACGACTAAGCCATCAGCCTTCCAAGTTGTAGACATTTTTCATATGGTGGAACGTCCTCAATGGGCCAACACGCTGATTTTGCCATGCTCTTTGCTGGGGAGGGCAAATTCACACAGCCACGAGCAACGGCCAAAGTTCATCCCTACTCCAGGGAAGGACCTATGGTATCAAGCGCGAAATGTGGAATCTGTGCGCCTCCTCCTAAAAGTTCAGCGAGGCCTCTAATCTTTCGGACAGTTTTCCCAGCCTCTCGTGGACCTCTCGATCGTAAGTATGCCGGTTGTAGCGCCCTGGGCACCTGGAAACATATTCCCGAGGAATCTGAGCATTGTGTGCGCCATACGCCACATGCCGTGCGTCGCCCAGCGCATGACAGTTAGCCGCGGCCCATTGGATTCCGGCCGAGTCTTGGAATACGGCTGATGCCGGGAGCACACGGTGATATGTGACACAAAAAACTCCACGGATTGCCCCGCATTAACCGCCCGCCGCAGCCAGGCGGGCATCTCCCCCTGCCCGTGCCAGCTCAGCCCCTCGGCGTTGCGGTGCCAGGCCACGGGCGTCGGGGGTGGCGGCGGTGGCGGCGGCTCGAAGCACCCCTGCCGCATCTAGCTGTTCCAGCGTCAGCCTCGGCCATTTGGCCCTGGCTCCAGCGGATCGCTGCCGTCCGCTCTGTTTTTGTGGTCATCGCTGCTATCAATGCTGTCGTGGCTGTCCTCCGGGTGAAGGGCCGGGGCCGATCCGGGCTGTGCTTCGCCCTGCGCTTCGCCCGCTTCATCCGGCGCCGCCGGGGCTTGGCCACCGGCCTTGCGCCGCCGCCCACGCCCGTCACCCCGTTCGTGCAGCGCCCCGCGCAATTCTTCCAGCAGCTGACGCGCGAGCGCCGCCTAAGCTTCGGCGCGCTCGGCGCGTCGTTGCGCTGCTGCCAGCTCGGTGCTCAGCCGCTCCCGCTCAAGGGTCTGCCGGCCTTGTGCCTGTTCGGTCGCGGCAAGCCGGTCCGTCAATGCAGCGGCCTGGGCCTCAAGCCGGGCGCGGACCTCGGCCTGCGCCACGGCGGCGTCGCGGGCCTCGCTGCGCGCTGCCGCCAGTTCGCCGCGCAATTCTTCCGCGGTGCGCTCGCTCTTCTGGCGGGCCGTGCGTTCCTGGTCGAGCTCACGCAGCGCGCGCCGCTCGCTCGCCTCGGCGCGCTCCTGCGCAATGCCTACCTGCTCGCGAGCGCGCTCGAGCTCCGTCGAGAATTGGGTGCGCAGTTCCGCCAGCTCGCGCCCCGCCGCCTCCAGTTCCCCCCGCCCCGCTTCCCAGCGCGCCCGCGTCGCGTCGTGCACCTGGCGCGTCTCGCCCAGCTGCGCCGAAAGCGCCAGCGCATCCTCGCGCGCGGCCGCAGTCTCGGCGCGCGCGGCGTCCCGCTCGGCCTCGGCCCCATTCGCCGCGTCGCGGGCTTCCAATTTGGCCAGGGAGTTGCGACCTGCATGATTGCATTGGCCTTCAAGACTGAAGGTCATGAGCAAGAAGTCTGGCGCATCCGACGAGCGTGGGGTGTTACCAGGGTCTTGTGCGTGTTAGCTTCGCACCTCGCCCGAGGGGGTGCCATCAAACGCACATCTAAAGACCCAAGAAACTATGAAAAATCGATTTACCGACAAGGCCGGCCGCCCGGAACTGGTGGAGTCGCTTGCGTTGCAACGCATGGTCGGGGCCAACATGCTGATGGCCGAAGCTTTGGCCGACATTGTCGATGTTTATGACGTGAATCCGGGTGAAACCATCATTGAGCAATTGGACGAGACGACCGACGTCTTCTTTGTCCTGGTAGGCGAGTTCGACGTACTAGTGAACAAGCGTCGCGTTGCCATTTGCCGCGAGCGTGAATGCGTTGGAGAGATGGCCGCGATAAGGCCCCAACCGCGCTCGGCCACGGTAACCGCAAAGGTCCTCAGCACGGTCGCGAAGCTGACTGCTGAGCAACTGACGGCACTGGGTTCGGAGTTTCCGGATATCTACCGCCATATTGCCAGGGACCTGGCCCGGCGTGTATCCGAGCGCAACCACCTGATTCCCGCAGTGCGCGATCGCGCCCGCGTCTTCGTCATCTGCTCGACCGAGGCGCTGGCGGTTGGTCGAGCCATCACCGCGGCTGTGGAGCATGACAAGTTCGACGTCAAGCTATGGACTGACGGTGTCTTTAAAGTCACGAACTACACACTTGAGGATCTGGAACGCGAACTCAACACATCGGACTTCGCCATTGCCATCGCGCACCCAGATGACAAGTTGACATGGCGGGAGGAGGACTGGCCAGCGCCACGGGACAACGTTGTGCTGGAGCTCGGCATGTTTATTGGGCGGCTCGGCCGCAACCGCGCCATCCTCATGGAGCCGCGCGGGACGAAGGTAAAGCTTCCAAGTGACATGGCCGGCATTACTACTGTTGGCTACAAGCTAGCTTCGGGATCAGAAATCGACTCCGCCTTGGCTCCCGCCATCGAGAAGGTGCGACGACACATCGAATCAGTCGGGGTAATCCGGTAACTGCGCCTGGAAATCTGGCGCCGGGATTGGCCACAACAAGGCGACCGCTGCATCCACGCAAACGGATGCAAGGCAGCGCCACGACCGCACTGAAAACAAGAAATGCTTACCACATCGCAAAAACAGGAAGTAAAGAAGGCGGTTGTACTCGGGCTCGACAACGCCGAAAAGACTTGGAAGAAGATAGGCAGCGAGCTTCTGAAGGAGGGATACGCGTTTGACCATGCCATAGAGGCACACTTAGAGCCCTCACGCATCCCCGGGCACCCTTTGGTATCTGACAACAATCCGGTTGTCGAGGAGTTCGTCGCGGTGATGGTGGACATGCGGGATTCCTCGAAGCATCTCAAGACAAGGGTGAACGGCATCGCAATGGAGGGTATCCAGCGAATCTACTTCGAGACATCCGCTCTCTTGCCCGCCGTCGCAGTGACGACGGGCTTCAGGGAAGGCGTTGTCACTGAGTACCTTGGAGACGGCGCGCTCGTGCTCTTCCCAGTTCAGGTCGGTGACCGCCCGAAGTCGGTGCGTGCTGCCTACCAGGCTGCGCGAGACTGTGTCGACGACGCCCGGGCCATCATCAATGAAGAGCTCTATCGCCGATACAAGCTTCCATCCATCGACCTTGGCGCAGGTCTTTCGCTCAGCAAAGCACTAGTGACACTGGTTGGCACGCCCGGCAATCTTCAGCCCAAAGCCATTGGCGAGTGTGTTTGGGAGGCTTCGAAGCTAAGCGGTGGGAGGAATGCTGTCTTCGTGGCTGAAGGTGTCAAGAAAGCGTGGCCTGCGACACAGGGGGGAACGCTACGCTTCCTTCGCGAGACTGTTAAGGGACTAAGCGGCTACAAGGTGTTGACGCAATAGCCCACTGGAGCGCGACGCTGGCATTCCCCGCACCCGCGTCCGACGGGGTCAGTAGTAAACCCTCGTCGCGCTCGCTGGGGTGGCTTTGATTTTGGTGCAATTTACGACGGTTTGCGAACCTAGGTTTGGTGCGGGCTTTTTTGTTGATGACCGGAGAATCCACCCGTGCGTTGGCGATGCCCCAGAGCAACTCCAATACCCGGAAGTCTCGCGCAAACGCCCGCTCGCGCGATGTGACCGGCTCGTCTTCCAGGTGCCGCCGAAAGCAGCACAACGCGCTCAGGTAGGCCGGATGCAACGTCAGCACGGTGAACTGCGGAAAGAGCAGGTCCTGCAGCACGCCGCCAGGCCCACGGAATCCCAGCGGATCGATCGCCTGTGCGGCGCGCTCCAGCACTACGTATTCGGTAAATTTCATCATTGTCGTCTGCCGTACCCGGAGGATCTGGCTGGTGTGTCGCCGGCCACCGGGTCTTTCCTGATGATGGGATGCTGCACCACCACGTCGCATGCCAACGTTCCTCAACGGCGCCAGGACGCATGTGCTGGACCCTACCGTAGTGGGGCATGGCACCGTCGTTCGTCGCCAGATGCAGCAACGGCCATCGTAGATGCCGATCTGCGCATCGCGTGCGCAGATCCGGCTCCGGATTCTAGCCCGCTGTGCCGCGACAAAGTGCTGCATTAGGCTCATATGTCGGCGATCCGTTGCGGAATCTGAACTGCAGCGGACATGCTGAGTCTCAAATGTGGTTGTATAGCAAAGTAATCTTGGGTGATGACATTGCAATGCGGCGCTTGATCAATTATGATCATCGCACTGGAGTTGCTAACGCGTTCGCAATGCGGGTTGCTATGCATTCCAAGCCGTTTTTCAAATCCTCCCCCCTGCTGAGGTGAAAGCCGAAAGCCTGCGGGAGGTCCAGTCCGAATGGACCGGAAAGGCTTAGTTTATAGCGGGGTGTCCAGCTCCAAAAGCTAAGCGCCGCCTTGGCGACCTGCGCCGAGGTCCCACCGGGAGTGGGATATCCAAGAGAGGCCCCCGCGACCTATTCCTGAACGCCCCCTCTCCGCAGGGGGCGTTTACTTTTCTACTTCTTCTTGCCTTTCCCCTTGCCTTTGCCGGGCTTCGGCTCGGGCTCGCGATGGTCTCGATCCTCCCACTTGGCTGCCAAGATGCGCGAGACCTTGTACGATTTTTTCCGGAACGGCTTGTCGTATTCGATGTCCTCGGGGTACGCCGTTTCGACGCGAATCATAATGTGTTTCTGGTCGCCTTCAGACTTGAGCCGCTCCATTCGCAGTATCACGTTGTACTCAATCTTCGTAGGCGGTTCACCATCGACGTCGTCGACCAACTCCACCTGCAGAAAATTTCCACCGGCCGCCTGCCATAGGCTCGTCTCGCCCTGCAACAGGTCGATCAGGATTTGCGGCAAGTACGAAGACAGCCGATGGCGTTGCTCACAGAACATCCGTAGCTTCGCACCATCCTTGATTTCATGCCCGGTCGTCACCTGCTCGCCCGCGCGCGGCGTCCTGCTGTAGCAGTGGTTCGTGTACGAAACCCTCACCGGCACTTTGGCGATGTTGCCCCGCACCAGCACCGGGACAGTGTGCCTGGTGGGCGCAAGATGCGTGATGTCGTAGAACGCTTCTCCAACACGGATGAGAGTGGGTTCGATCATATGGACAGGTAGTGGCAGACGCGCATTATGCCTTTTGGCGCGCTCGTCTCCCGGCATTTCAACTGCCGCTTACCGCCACCACCTCCCACGGTCGTACGAAAGCAACATCATTTCCTGTTCGGCTACCTACCGTGCGCTTTGTTTTCGGTAAGAAATCGGGACTAGTTGGCGCCGAGCCCGTCGGAGAATCCCCTCACCGCCCAACGGTGAACGGCAACTTGAGGCAAGGAGAAGCATCATGGCAGGCAAAGGCAGTAGCGGTGGCAAGGGCGGATCGGCGGGCAAGGGCGGCGGCAAGATCGGCAAAGAGCAAGGTCATCAAGGCGGAGGCAAGCTTTCGCACATGACCCTGGCAGGGATCGATGACCGCTCCCGCTATCTCAACGATCAGAACGATGTTCTATTGGGCCCGGGGCTTGCTGGAAAGGCCCGCGACGGCCCCGGCACTGGCAAGAAGGGCAGCCACTTAAATGTACTTGAGCATTAGCCATGCCGCGCGAGAGGTGGTGCCGGAATTTCGGACAGCCGGAAAAGTGGAAGAGCTGGGGCCTGAGCCGGCCATAATGGCGGGCAGAAAGGACCTCTCAATAAGATGACGAAACGAAGCAGGCGGACCCACTCGGCGGGGTTGAAGGCGAAGGTAGCCCTGGCGGCCCTCAAGGGCGAAAAGACGCTGGCGGAGCTGGCCCAGCAGTACGACGTGCACCCCAGCCAGATCACAGCCTGGAAGCAGCAGTTGGTCGAACATGCGGCGGACTTGTTCGGTGGCGGCAAGGAGAACGCGGGCGAGCCGCCTGTGGATCTGAAGGTGCTGCACGCCAAGATCGGCCAATTGGCGCTGGAGAACGATTTTTTGTCCGGCGCGCTCAGCAAGGCCGGCCTGCTGAGCGCAAAGCGATGATCGACCGCGAGCACGCGCTGCCGGTGAGTCGGCNGGTCAGGCTGGTCGGCATTGCACGATCCAGCGCGTACTACCAGCCACAGCCAGTCTGCGAGGCCGATCTGGAGCGGATGCGCCGAATCGACGAACTGCATCTGGAGCATCCCTTTGC
>NZ_KB902911.1:0-6306 GCF_000379565.1 Cupriavidus sp. UYPR2.512
AAGCCGGACGGACAGTCACTCGTTGCGTCCGTGCTTCACTGAACATCGAGTACGACTCAACCTTGCCTGCGTGGAACTACAGCATCCGCTCACGGAACGCCGCATAGCGGGAAGTTATTTCGAGCACGTTCCTTAGTTAGCACGTCGGCGGCTGACGTGCGTCCGTACATTTCCATAGTACGGGCTGTCTGAGCGAAAACCCATGAATTGACAGTGGGACTATCGAGTTCTTCGAGANCGATATACGGATCGGCAGCGTTACGTGTCGGCGGCCAAATAATTTTTGATTGCGAATTTATCATAATGCATCTAGTAAATTAACATCCATTAAAGTACTTTCAGAAGGAACAGCTTCAGGCTTTCAAATCGCCAGATTCGGTTCACGCCCTTGTCTTTCGCTGAAGTGGCTTGCATTGTTGCCGCCCCATGGATCACGCGTTTATGCTGCTCAATGCCCTACTCGTTGAACCACGCGTACATTGGTATTCGGTAGGTATCCGTGAGATATGATTGTGTCGCGGCAAGAACTTCCAAGTGCGCCGGTTCAGCGTCATTTTTTGAGTAGCCGGGTTGCACTAGCGTCATGGCATAGTCAGGACGCAACTGCTGCCATCGGTTGATCCAGGTCACGAGCAACGGCAATCCCCCCCGCTCAAACCGGGAGGCCTTATTCGCCTTTAGCCGACCGGCTTCCCGCCGCTGTAGGCGTTTGAGAAAATCGCCCAGTTGTTCCGCCCAGCGAACCGATTTCTGCGCCTGTCCGCAAATCTCATAGAGATCCTCAATGCGTGCTGCGGGTTTCGCCTTGGAGGAATACTTGCAATGATAGAGATGAATGCGCAAGCGGTTTCCTTCCAGCTTAATTGCGACCACGTCCGCAATTTCCCCTGCGCCGTCATCGTCAAAGACGATATCCCACGGATCTTCGAGCAGGCGTTCAATTACCCGGCGCTGGATTGAATCGGGCTTTTTTTCCAAGCCCTGTGATTCCGATCGGATGTTCACACCTTCCCAGCCATCGGTGGCTATGCGCTTTAGATCGAAAACCGGTACTTCGTCGCGCGGTGGCACGATGAACAAGGCCGAGCCGACTAGCATGTCACCATCAGCCATGTAGACGTGCGGTGGGCTCTCGAGGAACCCTTCCAGCAAGGCCTGTTCCTTCTTGCCGCGCCGGATCGCCAGCGTAGGTCCTGTGGACTGAAAGAACCTAGGCGCACCGCCCTCGATTGTGAAGCGATACGTGGTAGCTATGCGATCACTGCCGATCCGGAAATGGATGCCGCCGGCACAAGTGAAGTCCTCCAAGGAAATCTCGCAATCTTGAAACGGCTCGGCGGTATCGCCAGCCACCAGCGCGATGCGATCCTCGCGCTCGAACAGCACGTCCTCCGGCCAGTCCATCGCCAATGGAATCCTGCCCTCTGGCAACCTTTCCTGCGCCACCGCCTTAACAAGATTCCTGAGGATTCGTTCGGTCGTGATGCGTTCATCCAAAAGCTTTTTCCCAAGCCGGTCGCACCACCGCATCCATTCGGCCGGATTATTGGTCGTGTTCTGCGACCAAATTTTTCCCTTGATGGAACAGCCCAGCGTGGCACGCGTTCGAGTGGAATCCCGCGTTTCGCCGTCCTCGTCGACGTCCTCTAGATCCACAAAACCCTGTCCGAACAGATTGTTGAGCGTCTTTGTGCGGTTACCGGCATAGGCATTGAGTTGATCGGCGATATCGACGCCCATGAACATGGAGTAGCGCACGGGCTTTCGCTGAGCCTCGCTTAGTCCAAGGTTCGACAGCATCAATCTCTCAAAACCGTCCAGCGCTCGAAATACCGAATCCCCTCCAAGTCGGGACGCCGTGCCGCCGGTCAGCTTGCTGGCCAGTGGCATGTGCAGGTCCTTCTTGCGCGACGTATTAATGAACAGAAGTTGCTGCTCCTCATTCCAGTAGGCCATGACGAGGTTGTACTGGACGTTCCTTGGAAACTTCACGTTCGTCCAGGGCAAGGCTTCCTCGTCGCGAGTCACGAAGATCAGAAGACGTTCTGCGGGATTTACGCTCGCCATCGGCAATCGTGGCATTACTGCCAATAGCATCGTCGATATCCTCAACGCACCATTCTTCGCAGTCTGTGCGATAGACGATGGTACTCATTCGCGGCTGGAGGTTTTCGACATGGAAGTTTTCGGGAGGTGTCAGCAGACCCGTCACGATGTCTTCGCGGCGCTTGGCGTCGAAGGTCTTCTGGTAGCCAACTACATTTAGGAGATGATTCCAGTCGGCATCCTCCGCATACAGGGCTTTCAAGCGCTCATTGACATCGTCCATGGCCACGTTAGCAATCACGGTCGCGGCGCCCAAATCTGCGCGGGTTCGAGTAAACCGTCCAACGAACTGAAGCGTGATGGCCTCGCTCTTGTGCTTGTCATGCAGCGCGGCGATCTTCAACTCCGGCAGATCGAAACCCTCTCCGAGCATGTTGACGCATACAATGATTGCAGCCTCGCCCGCACGGAGCTTACGCAAAGCTTCCCGGCGAGCTATCACGCCCATATTGCTATGTATCATCTGCGGGGAAAACTCGCTCAGCCTGACCTGATACTTTTGATGCAAGGCTTTTGCTGCTTCAATCGTTCCCACTCGCGCCATCACTAAATGAGCCCAACCCTTGGCACGGTCGCGCCGTAATACCTGCCCCACATGCGTGATGATCTGATCGTCGGCATCATCTCGATCCAGGCCCATCACGGGAATATAGTTGATCGACTTGAAGAGCCCATCACGCTGGGCTTGCCTTAGGGGATAGGAATAGATATGTCGTCCGTCCACGCGCCTACCGTCGTTGCGGTAGGGCGTCGCGGTGAACTGCAGAACAGTCTTCTTGCTGAACTGTTGCTTAAACGCGCGCCAGGTGGCAGCAGCAATGTGATGCGCTTCATCGACAAAAAGGTGTGTCGCCCATTCCGCCGCACGCTCCTGCATGTCCGAAGACAGCTCGGCGACCAGATCCATTGTTGTGACTACGATTTGTGCAGAGTCGAGAAAGCGAGCGAACTCCTCTGTCGTCTTCGGCGCGCGTTTGAGCATGGCAACGGTTGGCAATAGCGCACTGTGGGCAAGGCATTGAGTCTGCCTAAGCATGCCCAGGGTCAAGAACTTTTCTGTCACCTGCGTCCGAAGCGCATCCGACGGGACAATAACCAGTAGTCTCCGTATTAATGCCATAACCAGCAGCGCAAGCATGGTCTCCGTCTTGCCGGTCCCTGTAGGCAGGACGACCGTCACGGCGGCCCGGCTCACGCTCCAATGCGCAAGCACGGCCCTGACTGCACCAACCTGCGGCAAGCGCATGCCTGCGCGAATGAGGCGCTCCTCCCCATCGTAACGTTCGGCGCGCAGATCTAGGGCATCCTCCCAAGATGCCAAAGTGCGTTCGATATCAGCGATCTGCGCGGTCTCCATGCCCTTCGCCTGACGCGCCCGTGGTAGCAGCCATTTAGCTTCCCCTCGCATGACTGCCTCGACGTTCGAGGCATCGTCAACTTTGAGGACACTGGCGTTCCCGTACGACGAATTGGTCTTACGATCCACGACCGCGAATGAACCAAAGTCCGGGCTGAATCCGCTAAACCCTGCGCTTCGCTGTAGCGGGGACAACTTGACCGTCAAACGCTGCCGCGCCGAGCGCAGCCGTTTGATCACATTGCCGTCAGATCGGTCGAGCAGATCGACCAGGTTCGGGACGACGAGTTCTACCTCGTGCGCAAACAGATCATCCATGCATTCCCCCGCCGTCGAAAAATCGAGTTCCATTTTGACATTGCTCTCGCGTCGCCTCCCCGGCGCCCGCTTGAAAAGTGCGAGGCGAATGTCCTCGTGCACTGTCACAGAAACAACTGCGCATCGGCGACTACACCACGCGATGCCGGATCAGGTGATAGCCCTCCCCACAGAACCAGGCCGAATCGCGCAGTCCCTCGTACAGAGCCGTCTTCCATGAGTTCCGATCACGCGCATGTCGAGACCGAAACTGGGCATCTAGATGGGCGCGTATGCCGGTTGGTCCTGCCGCCTGCCCGACCTCCTCAAGCGCGTAGGAAATATCAGCCATCTCGCTGGCGGCCTGGGCCGCATAAAGCGGGGCAAGGCCCATTACCTCGAAGTGTCTGCGTACACGCGCCGTAAGCACGGCATCCCACTCACTCGATGCCTGGACGAAAAATGACACAGTGGGCGGCGTCGAGGCCTCGATGGCTGCGACCAACCAGCGCTCGTCACCGAGGTTGTCGAAGTACGGGTGGAGTGTTTGCTCCTCCGCCTGCGCCGGAGCACTGGCCAGCTTTCGCTTGTTGCAGTCGGAGCAGGCCGGGACGAGATTGACAGGCGTTAGGTTTAGTTTGGGATAGCGCGACTGTGGCAGGTAGTGATCGACCGTAGCCACCACCCGCTGGCCGCACAAGGGGCAAAGGCCGTGCTCGGGAGCCATGCGAATCTGCTCGTAGAGCGGCCGAGACGGCGAGCCGCCGCGAGCGAAGTGGGATTTGTAGATCACGCCCATCAATTCTGCATTGATCGCCTCGGTCACCTGCTCGGATTGCTCCATTGAGAACAACTGCCCAAGCGGCCCTAACTCCTGATACTGAGCCTCGGACGCCACGATGACGGGAACCGCATCGCGCAGCGCCTGAGCGCGCTCGACAATACTAATGCCGGATGCACAAGCTTCCACCGCTTTAGCGGCGGTGAACGTCGGAGGATTGAGTCGCTTCATTGCTGCAACTCACTCCGCACGCTTCGTCACCAAGCTGCGGGCTAGCGCCATAGCCTCAGACCCCAACTGCCCGGAAAAATGCTGCTCTACTCCGTCATAGGTCTGTCCAGGTACGCTAGCGACTGTACTGACCAGTTGATGGAAGCCCGCGTTTGTCACTTCCAGTCCAAACACCTCGCGAGTCAGGACACCTGCGCTTTCGCCGAACGTCTCCATTGACGGGCGCTCGACGGTCGATCGCATCAACGTCCGACGCAGCATCCATACGCATCGTTTCGGCACCTCTTGCAATACAACGGGCGAATGTGTGGCGATCAGTGCAACCCCGTTGCGGGCTACGAGCAGATCGGCTATGGCGCGCACAAATGCCGAAAGCAGCGGCGGATGCAGGTGTCCTTCCGGTTCGTCAAGGACGACTAGCGTGCGTTCATCAACCAATTCCACAAGACGCGTGGTCGTAAGGAGAACTATGGCATGACCCGAACTCAGGCGGCCAAAAAAATGCTCCGCAGTATCGGTCCAGTTCTCACCGGTAAGCTCGACAAGCCGTTGGACACCAGCTTCCGCAAATAGCGGGTCGGTCGCCAAAGTCCCGACGGCTCGAAGCCATCGAGTTCGCCGTGGCTCCGTCCGACAGCGCTCCAGGCTCTTAACAAAGTCTTTAGCGAGAGCAGCCGGCCCTTTAATCCCGTCAATCACTTGGCCGTTAATCTGACGCTGATGGCGCAGGCCAACGAACGCAGCTTCGATTCTTAATTCCTGCGCCGATGGTGCCAGGAAATCATCGAAGGCACTGAACGAGACGGATACAAGTCCAGCGAAAGTCCACTCTTGTTGGTTTTGACCTAGACGGCGGAGCGTTCCAAGAGGCGCCTTCTCAGTCGGCCGTTCGAGAAGAGTGTTGATCAGGCTCTGAATGCATCGGGTTTTCCCGGCACCATTCCTACCGACGAGCACGTGCAGATTTGTCGGAGGCTCCGAATGTGGTTCGACAAGGAAACTCATCGTCGTCGGCGGTGCTGGCGGACCGTCGTTCGCCGGCGTCACCGGCAGTGTGAAATCGAACTCGAATCGTGTCAGAACGGCATCGCCGTGCGCCAAGCGGTGTAGTCGATTGCGAACGTTCGCTTCATGGACGGACCGCAATAGCGACTGGATCATCACCATTTCGTGCTGGTGCCTGGCCAACACTTCCAAGTCATAGGCACAGTCGCATAGTCCTCGCAGGACAACCTGACCATAGTTATCAGGTACTGACCCTAGTGTAGCGTTCTGTTCTTGATNGAACTTATATGAATTCGGCGTCTCCAATGCCCACACTGCGACACAGCGTGGAGAGAGTGAGTGCGAGTTGCCCCCGAGATCATGTTGACCGACGAGGAGCGAACCAATTTGACGAGGCTGGTTCGGTCGAAGCTCACGAGCGTGAGGCTGGCGCAGCGCGCGCGCATTGTGCTGCTGGCCGCCAACGGAATGCAGAACAAGGACATCGCCGAGCAGTTGGGAGTCGGACGCGTGCAGGTCTCGCGTTGGC
>NZ_KB902912.1:0-6297 GCF_000379565.1 Cupriavidus sp. UYPR2.512
CCGGCAAAAGCCGTGTCTCGTTCGATCATTCTTCCAGGCTCCTTCTGTCGCCTATATTTCCGACTGCTGAGTAATAAATCAGATTCAATGACCGCTAGTCGGCGGCGAGCGGTACGGTGTAGCTAAGGAGGAGGCGCTGCAGCCGCACAGCGATTATGGATGCCAAGTCGATGGCCTGACGGTCTGCCCGCGGGAGCCGGAGATCAGATACGACATTTCGCGGCCCGCGGCCAGCATCAGTTCGACATACTCGCCAAGCTTGTCGCGGGTCAGGCGGCTGATCGGGCCAGAGATGCAAAGCGAGCCTGCAAGCGCCCAATTTATGCCAAACACGGGGACTGCAATGCTGGAAACTTCGGGCTCGCGTTCCCCCATCGAGATGAAATACCCGTCTTTGCGGATTGATTCGTAGGGCTCGCCCATGTCTCCGGCAAAAGCTCGCAGGACGCGCCCCGGTGCGCCGATCAGTGGCAGCCTTTCGCCTACGCGCACGTGGTGCCTCACCGCGCCAGGCCCTTCCACGCGCACCAGGCAGGCCCGGGTGTCGCCCTCTCTGACGTAGAACGCGGCACTCTCGCGCGTCTCATATGAGATGCGCCGCAACACCGGTTCGACGCTATCGCTGACTCGGAATGCCGCCTGGTAGCGTGCGCCGAGCCAGCCGGCCGCGGCGCCTAGCCGCCATTGGCCGTCTTCCCGTTGCACCAGAAATTCGGATTGTGCGAGCGTTCGCGCGGTGCGCAGGACGGTCGATTTACCCATGCCGACGCGGCGACTGAGCTCGGCCAGCGTCAGCGACGTGTCATCGGCCGAAAACGCTTCCAGAATCTGCAAAGCGCGCGTCACGGCGATGATCGTGGCCTTATCTCCACTTTCGTTGCCGTCCTGATTTGCGGTGGGGGGCTCGTTCCGTCTCATGGCATACGTTCCGTACAAGGCAACGCTATTGTACACGTCGCAACGGTTACCTATAGTGCGGGCAGAACAAGGCAACACGGAGACAACCTTGAAACGGAGTACCCACTTTCTGGCCGCCTGCGCGATTTTCGCTCTGCTGCCCCTGTCTGCGATGGCCGACAGCTATCCCTCCAAGCCTATTCGCCTGATCGTGCCGTTCCCGCCGGGTGGTGCGCCTGACGCCTTCTCCCGCGCCATCGGCAACCAGATGAGCCGAGACCTGAAGTGGACGGTAGTCATCGAGAACAAGCCCGGCGCTGGCGGCAATCTAGGCATTGAAGCGGCAGCCAAGGCGACGCCAGACGGCTATACGCTTGTGTTCGGCCAGACCAGCAACCTGGCGATCAACCCCTCGCTGTACAAAAAACTTCCGTATGATCCGGGCAAGGACCTTGCTCCAATCGGGCTGATCGCGTCTGCGCCGCTTGCGCTCGTGGTGGCGGGCAATTCCCCGTACCGCAACCTCGGCGAAGTGCTGGCGGCAGCCAAGGCCAAGCCGGGGACCGTCACCTTTGGCACGCCGGGCAACGGCACCGTGGCTCACCTCGCCATGGAATTGCTGCAGAAGCAGGCCGGCGTGAAGCTGCAGCACATCCCCTACAAGGGCGCTTCGCAGGCGCTGACCGATGTGCTGAGCGGGCAGGTTGCGATCTATATTGGTTCCGTGCCGACCGTCATGGGGCAGATCAAGAATGGCAAGCTGCGCGGCCTGGCCGTGACCTCGACCAACCGCTCCGCGCAGCTTCCGTCGACGCCTACCGTCACGGAAGCCGGCGTGAAGCAGTTTGAAGCCGATACCTGGTTCGGCCTGCTCGCGCCTGCCGGCACGCCTGCGCCGATCTTGGAAAAGCTCAACGCCGAGCTG
The DNA here is from genome assembly GCF_000379565.1 of Cupriavidus sp. UYPR2.512. Taxonomy (NCBI): domain Bacteria; kingdom Pseudomonadati; phylum Pseudomonadota; class Betaproteobacteria; order Burkholderiales; family Burkholderiaceae; genus Cupriavidus; species Cupriavidus sp. UYPR2.512. Next base: position 1,823 of record NZ_KB902912.1, read on the forward strand.
AACCGCGCGCTGAAGACGCCTGACGTCAAGACGAAGATCGAAGCCGAAGGCGGTCGCATCCTTGGCGGCAGCAGCACTGAATTCACGTCGCTGATGCAGAAAGACCTCGCCCGCTGGCGCGTAGTGGTCAAGGATTCCGGGGCCACCATCGACTGAGCGTCGGCGCGCTTTAGTCACCAAGCACTCCCCAATCACTTCGCATCACTGCAAGACCTCCCGCCATGGGTAGCTGGGCGGGCGGTGGGATGCGTTCGCACTTTTCCAGGAGCAACCATGTCCGCGCAACCGACCCTCCCTGATGTCATCCGTGATTTTGAACGCGTGCCGGCCGAGATCGTTCGCCAGGCTTCGGAGTTCGCCTCGTCCATCTTCGCTGACGTGGCGGGACGCCGCGGCGGCATGCACGGCCGCATTGCGCCGCTCAGCCCCACGAGCCGCTTTTGTGGCACCGCGCTGACGGTGGAAGTGCGACCGGGCGACAACCTGATGATCCACGCGGCCATGGCGCTGGCCCGCCCGGGCGACGTCATCGTGGTCGATGGCAAAGGCGACCAGAACAGCGCGCTGATGGGCATCATCATGATCCAGCAGTGCATTGCGCTTGGCGTGACCGCCGTCGTGCTGGATGCTGCGTCGCGGGACGCCGACGAAATCCGGGAGGCCGGGTTCCCGATGTATTCCGTAGGCACCAACCCCAATGGCCCGACCAAGTTCGTGCCGGGCCGGGTTAACCACCCGATCCAATGTGGAGGCGTCAGCGTATGCCCCGGCGACTTGGTGATCGGGGATGCCGATGGTGTCGTCGTCATCGAACGCGATAAGGCGGCTTCCCTGATCGCCGCCGCAGCCGAAAAAGTGGCCGGCGAGCGCAAGCGCATCGACGGAATCAAGTCGGGCAATGCCTTGCGCCCGGCATGGCTGGACGACGCGCTGCGCGCTGCAGGCGTGCTGAAGGCGGGAGAGGCGCTGTGAGCACCAACAGCAAGCCTGTCATTGTCGTGACTGCGGCAAATCTCGCCCCGCAAGCCGTCGCCTTGCTATCCGACTACGAACTGATCTATGCCGGCAAGGCCGTCAGCGAAGTAGAAACGGCCGAATTGTGTCGCCGCCATGCACCGGTGGCGATCATCGTGCGCACCAGCAAGGTGGGTGCGATGGCGCTCGACGCGGCGCCGTCCATCCGGGTGTTGTCTAAGCACGGCAGCGGTATCGACAACATCGACCAGCAAGCCGCGCAGGCGCGTGGCGTGAAGGTGGTGGCGGCCGCCGGCGCCAACGCAGCGGCCGTGGCCGAGCAAGCCATGGCGCTGCTGCTTGCCTGTGCGAAATCCGTGGTGCACCTGGACCAGCGCACGCGCTCGGGGCATTGGGACAAGGCGACGCACCAGAGCCTCGAATTGAAAGGACGAACGCTGGGCCTGATCGGTCTGGGCGCCATCGGCCGCCGCTTTGCGCGCATGGCAACCGCCACGGACATGCACGTGCTGGGTTACGACCCTTTCGCCACAGAGGTACCGGGCGATATCCGTGCGGTCAGCCTGGACACGATCTGGCGCGAGTCCGATGTCGTGTCGTTCCATTGCCCGCTCACCGCCGACAACAAAGGCTTGCTCGGTGCAGAGGCATTGGCCGCCTGCAAGGACGGCGTCATCGTGATCAATACCGCGCGTGGCGGCCTGATCGACGAGGCGGCACTGCTGGCGTCGGTGGAGAGCGGCAAGGTTGCAGCAGCCGGGCTGGATTCGCTGGCACAGGAGCCTCCTCCTCCGGACCATCCGTTCTTCCGTCAGCCGAAGTTCGTGCTCAGCCCCCATATCGGCGGCGTGACCAGCGCGGCCTACGTCAACATGGGCGTAGCGGCCGCGACGAACGCGCTGGCGGTGCTGAGCGTGCAACCCTGAGGAGCGGGCATGGAGTCAACACAACTTCGCTGGAAGCGGCAGCCCGAAGGCAGTCATTGGGGCGAATTCGGCCCCGATGACCAGCGCGGCCGGATGAACCTCGTCGACCGTGCCAAGGTGCTGCAAGGTGTCGCGGAAGTGCGCGAGGGCCTCACGTTCTGCCTGTCGCTGCCGCTTGACTATCCGGGCGGGCAAACGATGAATGTCCGCCGCCAGCCCCCGCGTCGCTTTGCCGTGCTGCGCGATGGCAAGAGCGCCGGGCAGCAGGGCTTCTGCTGGTCGTATCAGTCGGAAGACCCCGACCTGACCGATGTCGTCAACGACGACGTGGTGTTGATGAGCCTGCAGTACTCAACGCAATGGGACAGCCTTGCGCACGTCGGCAGCCACTTCGACGCAGATGGCGATGGCCAGGAAGAGCCGGTCTTCTATAACGGCTACCGGGGCGGCGAGGATATCATCGCGGGTACCGAGACGCAGGCCACGGAGCCGTGGGCGCGCTACGAGAATCCCGAAGCCCGGGTGCTCAGCATTGCGGTGCTGGCCGAGCATGGTGCGCAGGGGCGCGGCGTCATGATTGACCTTGAGCACCACATCGGCCGCAAGCGCAACGCTGTCGGCTATGACGCGCTGATGCGCATCCTCGATGCCGACAAGATTGCGGTCGAACCGGGCGACATGGTGTGCCTGCATACCGGGTTTGCGGACACGCTGCTGTCGATGAACCAGATGCCCGACCTGCGGGTGTTGCACCAAACCGGGACTGGGCTGGACGGGCACGACAAGAAGCTGCTGAACTGGATCACCGACGTGCAGCTCGCTTGCCTGCTGGCAGACAACCCGGCCGTCGAGCTTGTCGTTCCCAAGCCGCTGACGCCATCGCCGATCCGTGGCCCCCGGCTACCGCTGCACGAGCATTGCCTGTTCAAGAACGGCATTCATCTGGGCGAACTGTGGCACCTCACGCCGTTGGCGCGGTGGCTGCGGGCACATCAGCGCAGCCGCTTCCTGTTGACCGCACCGCCGCTGCGCCTGCCGGGCGCCGTCGGTTCCCCGGCAACTCCCATCGCTACCGTCTGAATTTCAGCACATAAGAACTGGAGTAGAGACATGTTCAAGCCCATCACAGCCCGGCTGCTTTCGTTCGCATTGCTTGGCCTCGGCATTTTCGCCAACGCCGCCTCCGCTGCCTATCCCGACCGGCCCATCCGTCTGGTTGTACCCTATCCCGCGGGCGGCGCCGCCGACACGGTGGCCCGCACCCTGGCCGCGCCGCTCGGTGTCAAGCTCGGACAGACCATCGTGGTCGACAACCGGCCCGGGGCAAGCGGCGTGATTGGCGCGGGCGCTGTGGCAAAGGCCGCCCCTGACGGCTACACGCTGCTGCTCGATGCCACTGCGCATTCCGTCAATCCTAGCTTGCAGGCGCGCTTGCCATACGACACGGCTAAGGACTTCGCTCCCATCTCACTGGTGGTGCTTGTGCCGAACCTGCTGGTGGTGCCGCCCAATTCTCCATTCAAGTCGCCTAAGGATATTGTTGCCGCGGCCAAGGCCAAGCCGGGCAAGCTGACTTATGCTTCGGCGGGACCGGGCACGGCACAGCATCTGGCGGCGGAGTTGTTCCGGCAGCAGTCGGGGCTGGACCTGCTGCATGTTCCCTACAAGGGCGGCGCGCCTGCACTGAGTGACCTGATGGGTGGCCAGGTGGACATGATGTTCAGCAATATGGCGGCGTCATACCCGCTGGTCGCGGGCAAGAAGCTCAAGGTGCTGGCCACGACAGGCACGAAGCGGTCTGCCGCGTTGCCAGACACGCCCACCATTGCCGAATCCGGTTTGCCGGGCTATCAGGTCTATGAATGGAACGGACTCTTCGCGCCGGCCGGTACGCCACAAGCGATCGTCGACCGGCTCAGCGCGCTGACGCGCGAAGTGCTCAATTCGCCGGAGATTTCCCAACGATTGGCTGCCATTGGCGCAGATCCGGCCGGCTCGCGACCCGAGGACTTCCGCAAATTCGTCGAGGGCGAGACGGCAAAGTGGGCCAAGGTCATCAAGCAAGGCGGTATCCGGGCCGAATAGCGATACTGAACGCCAACGCAAGCTATGCGAGCAGTTCGATCCCGAAATGCTCTCTTCGCCGCGATGGCGATGACCGCAGATTGGACTGCCCAGCGACCGTCTGCGTCGACAATATCATCCCACAAGGGCGACTTCAAGCCTGCTTTTATTCGTTGCCGGCCGCATCGGCAGACCGTCACACATTTCGCGCATCCAGCTCAAGTCGCGTCTTAGCGAGCTCCTCTGCCAACAGTTTTTCATCGGGCAGCACGGTTTGGTATTCGGCGGCCAGCACTTTGTTGGGTAAGCCCTCCAGCGCGTAGTGAGCTTCGGCCGCGCCTTTTTCCGCGCACAATATCAGGCCCACCGGCGGATTCTCACCAGGTTTCACCCAGTGCTCGCGGGCATAGTTTAGATATGGTTCGTCAGGAAAAAGTGTGGGTTGACGAAGGCTCAGGAAGATTGCCAAGTGCATGATATAGCGCGATTTCCGTCGCCCTGAAGGTTCGG
>NZ_KB902913.1:0-6225 GCF_000379565.1 Cupriavidus sp. UYPR2.512
CAGCCCTTTCTCGCGCCAGGCGTTCGTCCAGTTGTACACAGTCTTCTTGCTCACATCCAACTGCGTCGCGATCTCGTGCACTCGTTGACCTGCACCGAGCAGCAACAAGCCTTGTCCTCTAACCCTGAAGTCTTCATACGGATGCCGCAGCGCAAGCTCTTCCAAGGTTCGTTTCTCCACGTCGTTCAGTTCGATGGTGCACTTCATCGGCGATGCCAGCTCGTTCTTCATGTGACTGGCATCTGACTTTCATTCGTGAAATTGGTTTACTCAAGACACTTATGCCGATCTGAAGGAATACAAGCAGCATCCGACGAGTCAACGCAAGAGCGAACTGCAAAAGCGCTTTGACGCGGTCTTCATACAAAAGACCCGCTACGCGACGCTGGACCGACTACTCAGGCGCATTCACAAGAACAAGGCCGAGTTGCTGCTGGTGCTGGAACGCCCCGAAGTGCCACTGCATACAAACGGAAGTGAACGGGATATTCGCGATCAAGTGAAAAAGCGGAAGATCAGTGGCGGCACACGCAGCGAACTTGGTCGTCAATGCCGTGACACCTTCTCGAGCCTGAAGAAGACCTGTCGGAAGCTGGGAATCTCCTTCTGGAATTACCTGACCGACCGCATCTCATACACCAATCACATTCCCCTGCTGCCGCACATCCTCGAGCAGCGCCTCCCTATTTCTGCATGAGCAGCAGGCACATCTTTGCCCCGGGTTATTGAGCACTTACGAAATTAGCGGTTAAGTCATTGATTTATTGGAAATCGCAGTCTGGCGAATTACGGTTCCTCTCAGTAGTTCGGCGACGGCGGGGCGGCATCAAACCCGTCTAGCCCCCGAGAGGGGCGGCGCGGACAGTAAGAAACCAATTGCTTCAGCCGCAGATCCAGTAGGCCCTGCCACCGGCCACAGTGATCTCACCGCGGACGATCACTGCTCATCTGAACAATTCGCCAATGCCATATTGGCAAAGCTTGAGCATGTCTTCGGGCTCGAGTTTGCGATCGCTCGGGATGGTGGCCGCATCGCGGATGACGTCTTTCACTTCAGAGAAGAGTTCCGTAATGCCCGCACGGACGGACTTACGTTGCGCTTCGGTCAGCGCAGCTTCCAGGGTTCTCCAAATAGGACAGAGATCGCTTTCGATCGCTCCGCTGAAGATATAGAGCGTATCGTGAACATAAAGCACATCCTGAGCGCGCTTCCTTGCCACACGGTCATCGCGAATCAGAAGCTTCTGAACGATGAAACTCACCGGGTTCGGGATGCGTAGGTCGACCACGGATTCGCCAAGCCCGGAATCCTCCGCAGGGATAGTAACCATCCACGGCTCGTGCAACAGCACTTCCAGGTGGCGCAGTTTCTGGGCGACGACACCTCCGTTCGCCTCCGTTGCATCCGGCTCGAACTCACCAGTCACCTTATTGCGCCGCCTAGGGCTGCCGGTCAGCGGCGTCAGGAACTCGGCGTAGAATCCGTCTTCACCAAACGTGTATCGCATCGCGGGCGGTTTGAATCCACCTGAAAGATTTGCCTCCTCGCTGAAGCCGGCGCCCTCAAGCGCCTTCTTAATGTCGCCCTCAAGCGCTTCCTGCTTGGCGTAGGCCACATCGGCGTCCTGCGTAAAAATCGCTTCGTAATCTGGTTTGTACGCGCGGGGCTCGTAGCGATAAAGCCGGTAGGCCCACCCGCCAATGAAAACGACCTGATGGCGCCACGGCTCCAGAGTCGCCGCGAGTGTGCTGAATTCAACGAGTTCGCTCAAGCGCCCTCTCCTATCACGTTTGCAAGAATGCCATGTTCCAGCTCTGCGGCCTGCTCGGCGCCACGCGACGGGTGGGCCGAGACGTCGAGCCAAGTCTGAATTATGTCTGTGACCGGCATGCCGTCGCGCACAACGGCTCCACGCGCAAGCGACAGTGGAAAACTGTGCTGCTGCATGATCAAGTCCGGGCGCTCGCCCTCCCGGGCGCGGCGTAACGCGCGCCAATCGTCGGCCGCCATCAGATTGGGTACCCAGACTGTCGGCGGTACCCCATGAACATGGCCAACGCCGAGCGCTTTTGCGGCGGCGAATAGACCGAGGACACCGCCCTCCTTCTGGAGGAGCTTTGGCAACTGTGCATCGGCCGGCATGGGCGCCAAAAACTTCATAGGCAGCGACAAGGCTGGCTCTTGGTATTGCGCCTTCCATCGCTCCACTAGCTTCCTGCGTTGCACGAGATTTAGGAAAGGCCCGGATTCGATGAAGCCCTCTGCTCTTAGCGCGTTCACCAGCCGTGTCGCTGTGTTGACAGAACAGCCAGCCGCCCGCGCGAGGTCCGTTGCTGTGCTGTACCGCACAGCCGGTCCGCCAAACATGTCTCCGCGCTTGATGTCTACCGCCAGGAGGAGCTTGAGCATCCACTGGGTCAGATCTGAGAACACCAGTCTCTGCGTTGTCATGCGAGCGGGGAGGCGGACACGGGTCGGCCTTTCGGCGAGATCGAGGTTTAACCCAGGAAACTCGGCATACTGGACGCCCGCTGCTGACAACAAAACGAAGGGCTCGCCGTCGCCGTTCTCACGATGGAAATCGACGAGGCGGTTAACCAGGGACGGCACCAACGTGTTGACCCAGATCAGCACGGCAGGCCGCACCTGTTCCTTCTTCGCGCGAGAACGCGCTTCCAACAACGCTTGGGCAAAGAATGCGGTGACGCGGTCCGACCGCCCCTCAGTGAACGTCTTGAGGACAGCGTGGTACGCCTGGCCGTGAGTATTGGTTAGGACAAAGTCCTCCCCGTGGTCTGGCTGCTTTGCCTCCACCACATCCCATCCAGTGTCCTGGAACAGCGACCGGACAGCGTTGTGCGCCTGCCGTGCGATGGAGGTATGAATGTTCGTCGTTTCCATATCGATTCACTTGGCCGGGTGAATTCCCTTGGCCGGGTGAATTCACTTGGCCATGTTAGTCGACTCCCAGCTACCCCGCAAGATTCGTGAATCCCAAAACGCCGGATCACATCTATTTGAACGTTTGCAAATGCTCATATGATTGTTGCGCTAGAATGGTGTCTATAGAATGCTCAAATGGACGTTAAAATGCAGCCTATCGATCACTTTGGTACTAACGGGTTTGGCGCCCAACCGCAGGACTTCGAAATGTTCGATATGCTCGACCTGTCCGAGCAGTGTCGCGTCATAAGTGCCGGGATGGAGGCAGCAGTGCTCGAGCGCCTCGCAAAGGATGTACTGAACGTGCCCTTGCTGACCCTCGTCAAAAGCTTGAAGCTTGCGCCGTCGACTGTCCAGCGTCGGCTCAAAGGAGGAAGAGACGATAGCCGCCTGTCGCCGGCGGAGTCGGACCGCGTTGCGCGCGTGCTCATCATCCTCAAGATCGCGCGCGATTTGTTCGGCGACGACAAGCGGGCGGTCGAATGGATCAAACGACCTCTAGCCCCGCTTGGCCACAAGCGCCCGATTGAGATGCTCGACACGCAGCCAGGATATGACCGCGTCAGGGACGTTCTGCTACATGCCAGTGAGGGAGTGATGGCGTGAGGCTCTACAAACTCGTGTCGGATGCCGCGGCCCGGGGCCAGGACCACCTCAACGGCATGGGGGCCGCGCTATCAGGCGGGCGCTGGAGTCCACGCGGCAAGCGGGTCGTCTATGCATCCTGCAATGCATCGACCGCCCTGCTCGAGCTGCTTACCCATACAGGTGGCATGCTGCCGGAGGCCGGGCGCCTGCACCTTGTTACCCTTGAGCTACCCGACGACCTCTACGAGAGCGCGCACGTGCCGGCGCCCCCGCCTGGCTGGGGTGACCTCGCGCGAGAGCCGCGCGCAACAGTTGCCATCGGTGCGAAATGGTTGGCCGCGCAGGAGCAGCTCGCAATGCGCGTACCGTCAGCTCTCAGCCCTCCCGACTTCAACGTGTTGCTCAACCCGAATCACGAAGACATGGAGCTCGTCGAGGTCGTCTCAACGACACCCTTCCTGATCGACTCTCAGACATTCAGTGGAATCGCCTGAGACGCAGTTATCGGCGCACGCTACCCGGCTTTGACGGCACTGCACCCCCCAAGAGGCAACCGTTGGCTCGCAGAAACGGGTACGTTTGAGCGACAGCGCGACGAGAATAGAACGTTTGGCATAGACTAAAATAGAACGATGACTACGTACACACGCATCGCATTGATTCATCTGGCAAGCGTCACGCTCCTGGCCGCGTGCGCTGTCGCCTTGAACGTACTGGCGTGGTCGACGGCGCCGGACTCGTTCCCGGACACGCTGTGGAACCTAGTAGTCACGCCAGGCCTTCGCGTAGTTGCAGGCATCGGCGGTGTCTTCTGCGTACTGTACGGCGCCACGAGCCCGCTGACATTGCGACTGTTGCGCATGCACGGTCACCGGATAGGCTCGGACCTCAGTTAGTCAGCAAAGCCGGCCTTCCGGCTTTGCTTTTTCTTGGGGCGCCTGTGTTTTCCTGTGCGGGATGTTCGCCTCGGTAGCGCGTATGTCGAGCAGCACTAAGAGACGATGACCCTTCGCAACTGACTGAAATAGAGTCTCGGTCAGCCTCGGCGTGCTACTTTCGACAGATCGATGGAGTGAACAGACAGCTTACCCCTCCTGTGCTCCAGGTAAATGCACGCGTCGATCACCGGAGTGCTCTGACCACCAAACGAAGCCGTTAGAGTCGCAATACGGTCGAGGCCCCTCCCAAGCGAGGCATGGACCGTTGCGACGCCGTACCCGCTGTCTCGCCATTTCTTTAGCACGACCGCAGAGTACGTAGCATCACGCATATCGTCGATGCATAGGGTGTCGTGGTCGCTCGCCTCGGCCGCAATCTCGTCCACATTCAGGTATTGCATGCCGTCCTGGTACTTCCTTGGATCCATGTAATACTGGACCACGTTATCCGGATAGTCGGCGAACTCACGAACCTCCTGGAACAGGCAGGCCAATCCTACGCCTGGGTCGACGATGCGCTTGAACGTCTAGAATAGCGTGCATGAGAGTGGATTTTCCAGAACCAGTTGGGCCTGCAACCAAAATCGTATGCTGCCCCTCTGCGAGGCGTCTGATGGCCTGATGTTCGTCGGCTGTGAACATCCCTCGTTCGGCCAAATCTTGCAACGTTGGGATTGCACGGCCACGGCGCTGGAGTGAATCTCCTCGCGCCTCCGTCGGAATCACTGTGAAGATGGGCGAATGGCTAGCGAGTTCTGGGTATCCCAGCTCGACCAATCGACCTTGCGCGAGATCCGATGTGAACGTGGCAGAAAGCGGTGCTTGCTCTGAAGCGTTCTTCAGGACCGTGTTGAACGCGGCCCATGTCTCAAAGCCAAATCCGCGAGCGATCGCCTCGAGGAGGTGGGCATTCTTGATCTGGGGGAATTTAGCGCGGCTGGCGCGCTTGATCTCGTGCACCGTTTCGGCGGAGCAAATGATTGACGGCATGAGCGATTCCTTCGTGATCGGGTCTGCATACCGGCGATTACATGCGACCAAGTGAAGGGCGTCCTGCTGTCTGAGTGCTGCGCCGATTTAGCCCGCCGGCAGGCTTGGAAGGTATCCGCTGCGAAGGATAGCCGGAAGCCGTAAATTGCGCAATCGCCAGCAGGTCGCGCCGGATACCGCGATACACACCAAGCCCATGCTTTGCCGCTCCACCGTGTAGTGGCCTCTCTTCTGGCAATGTACATGGGCCGAAAGCGACAACATGCAAAGATCACCTGCGCCCTAACACCGCGTTCCGGCAGTGACATCAGCCACTGAACCGCACTTCGCCAGCCCGTAGAGTTGCTAGACCGACTTGCATTCCCATCTCCACACGTAGCCTCGAAAGACCATTGACTTTCGTTGACGCACCATGGGAAAAGGAATCCGATTCTCGGAGGAGGCATACGCCGCGCTGCTAAAGCGAACAGGATCGCGTGGGGCGTCGGCGCCCAATCCACCCAAGATAAGGACATCAGCAAGCCTTATAGGCGGCATGTCGATGAGGTTTCTGGCGAGGCGGACGTGGTTTAGCGCGATCCGGTCGCACGCGATGGGTACGTGTTGCGATCAAGGCCAAGGTCTCATTCAGCGCAGCCTTGGCCCAGCGCAGTCCCAGTAGCGCCGCTGGCAGGACAGGTTTGAGAGCGGTGATGGCGTAGGTTCGGATGATCCGATAGTTCGAGTCAATCTCATGTTCCTGCACGGCGCTGAAGCAGCATAGAG
>NZ_KB902914.1:0-6181 GCF_000379565.1 Cupriavidus sp. UYPR2.512
CCAGATGGTCAGATCTCGATGACCGATCCTGATGCGCGTTCGATGGCGACAAGTGGCAAGGCTCGGGAATGGTCGGCTACAACGTACAGATGGCCGTAGATGCCAAGCACCATCTGATCGTCGCTCATGAGGTCACCAATATTGGCAGAGATCGGGCGCAACTCAGCTCGATGGCTCGAGCCGCTCGCGATGCGATGGGTAAGACCAGGCTTAAAGCCATAGCTGATCGTGGCTACTTCAGTGCGCAGCAGATCAAGGCGTGTGCGGATACGGGCATTGCTGCCATCTTGCCCAAGCCAACGACGTCCAGCGCGAAGGCGGGAGGTCGATTTGATCGGGCGGACTTCATCTACATTGCACGAGAGGATGAATATCAATGTCCCGCTGGTGAACGTGCGATATACCGCTTCACCAGAGAAGAACATGGACTGCAGATACGCCGCTACTGGAGTAGTGCTTGGGCCCATTCTTCCTGCGGGGCGTCACAAATTTCAGTGCGCTTACGTACGCAAGGCTCGAGCGATAGCGGTGGCGAGACGGGTGGAGTTGCCGACCCTGAGGCACGCCTTGTAGCGCGCCAAAACCGACGCTGAGCGTCCCGGCATGTTCAACCCGGCTGTTCGGACTTGGCTTGAGTATCTGCGTCAGCCGGTCTCATTGCTCGGCCGGGCACTTCGCATGGCGGCCAATCTCGGCGACGGGCCGGTGCTCGATTGGCTCTGAACGACCCACTACAGTCATTGATGTTCGGATGCATTTATGACAGCTTTCGGAGTAGAGCAGACTGACCGACGTCCACTTGCCACCTCGGACTGAGAAGCCTGCGTCCATTAAGCAACGGAAGAAGGATCGGAGCGCGAATCTCGGTAAGATTGGCGCTGAAAAGCTATCAGGCGCGTGTAAGAATACCCGAGTTGGGCACATATCCGTGCCATCTTGCCCTTCATTTGAATGGTAAGAGCCCAAAAATTGACCAATAAGAAGCGAGCATGACAGTGCCAGCCTACAATTCAGACCGTCCCGCCGAACTTGATACACTTGGACGCACGCAATTTGCGAGACACCTCGCTAAGGCACTCCTCTCAGTTAGCGCAAGTGACGGCTTAGTTGTGGGAATCGAAGGCGGATGGGGAACTGGCAAAAGCACGGTAATCGGCTTTGTGAAGACGGAATTGGCCGCGTGCAGCGATGCAGCTACGAAAGCGATTGTGGTTGACTTCAACCCTTGGATGGTCAGCAACACTGGGGCGCTCATCGACGCACTGGTGACGCAGATCGCCGCTGCGATCAACTTGGATCCAGGAGGTACCCCCGGAAAAGCAATCAAGGCCGGAGAGAGGCTTCTCGGGTACATCGGACTTATCAGGCATCTCAAGTACCTCAAGTACGTGCCGGGAACAGCGTTTGCGGGGAATATCGCAGAGGACCTTGCCGAGATCGCCGATAATGCCGCCGACGCCACGAAGGAAGCAGGCGACGCGCTAAGCGACGTAAAGAGATTGCTTCCTACACTCGATCTCGCGAAAAAGAAGGCAGAGGTCGCCGAAGCCTTGCGCGATTTTAATCGCCCAATAGTGGTAATCGTAGACGACGTCGATCGGCTTCCTGCGGACGAGATTCGTACGCTGGTCCAGGCAATCAAAGCGGTCGCCGACTTTCCGAGGACGACCTACCTCATAGCTTATGATCGTGATGTTGTGGCGGCGGCTCTTGGGAACGGTAATGCCGCTCCCGGCCAGTCTTACCTCGAGAAAATTGTCCAGGTCGCCTACCCGATCCCACCGCTGTTTGAATACCAACTAAGAAGTTTCGTAGACAAGCAGCTACAGACCCTGTTCTCGACTCTTAACATTGAGCTCCGAGACTTCGAAGCATCCGGCTACCCAAAGGCCGTAGGCCTGCTTACCCGGCTCGCTCGGCATCCGAGAGATGTCGTCCGGCTTATGAACCGGCTCATGCTCAGCCTTCCGGCTACCAGAAATGAGGTGAACGTTACGGACGTCCTTGTATTTGAGGCCATCTCACAGCGCTTTCCGCAGATCCGGGAAAGCGTGCACTGCCACCCTACTGACTTCACAGGACATGCGTTCCGCGGCGACTCTGGCGTCGAAGATGATGATTTCGATTGGACTCGGTGGGCAAAGCTTGAGGCCGATCAGGAAAGCGATCAACCCGCGTGGGCGAAGTATCTTCCTAAACAGGAACCCGATCTGACGATAGCCTCCAAGGCATGCGCGTTCCTATTTCCTGATGATTTCCGAAAACACGATCGCGTCCCGGAGGACGAACTACACATAGCGGATCCCGATCGGCTGGCACGCTATTTCCGCATGATGTCCCTTGAAAGCGTCCCCGAAGCAAGTGACATCCATAAGAAACTGCAGCGACCAGAACTTCTTGCCGAGGCGATTGCGAACATCGAGCCCCCTGAGCTGACTTTCTTGCTCGAGTGGATTCACAATTATCTTCCCTCATGCGCAGCACCGGATGCGATGGGGTGCTCGGTAGTCCTTGTCGACTGCGCCACGCTCGCCCAGTCTTCTTTGGGACTGACAAGAGATCTAGCGGAACTCTTTGCCAAGGTCCTAGCGCGGCTAGTAAGGAAAGGGGGGCTGGACACCCAGAACGATATTTTCAAATTGATCATTGCGAAAGCTCCCTTATCTATATCGGAGAGCGTGCTGCTTGAAGCAGCGGCCGAGCAAGGAAAATGGATCGTGCGGCCGGATCTAATCAAGGCTACCGAGGCCCAACTGGTGGGCGACGGCAGAGTAGTCGACGAGGCGCTAGCATCTTGGTCGGATAGGGTCAGGAATTCCATCTCCTCAGACGCGCTCGCCAAGGAGCCGAGGATGCACGCGATTCTCTATCGCTTCGCTCAGTTGAATTTCGCGTATGAGGAGGTGTACGCCGCGGTGAACAAAATTTGCTCCACCGACGAAGGGTTGCAGAGGTTCCTTTCGCGCCATGTAAAAAACAGCCCGTTCGAGGCGCCGGACGAGTATGGACTCGTAGAAGACGCACAAGCGCTTGCCGACCGAATCAACTCCTCGAGTATACGAGATGATTATTTGTGGCTTATGTCTCACCTTACCTCGCCTGAGTTGTCGAACACAATCAGAGCCCAGTCCCTTAGGCTAAGAGCATTGAGGCGCATTAGTGATTGACCATCGTCCAAGTAGAAATCATTCGCGTAGCATTTCCGGCTGATGCTGGATGCAGGCGCGCAAGGCTGGATTGGAAGCTGCGCATGGTCGAACACTCATTCTGGCCTGACATCTGCCGTCGCCGAGTCGTGGGCGAACGGCAGAGAATCGGTGCCACTCCCGCCGTCCGCAGGCGCAAGCTGGATGGCCGGCGTTGGCCGAACCTGGCCGGCGGGCATAGATCTTCCCTTGAAATCAACGTTACGCGGAAAGCCCCCGTCCTGGGGCCTTCGCTATGAGAAATAGATGATGTCCTTGTAGTTGAGCACAGCCTTGGCCTTGGATTCCGGCGATCGATTCTGGGACGCGCGGTCATGAAACTTTGAAGCTGGTATTCGCTGAGCCGTACCCGACCCGGGTTACGCCGGCAGGAGGCTGAGCAGCCGTTCCCGAACCACCTCGGCGGCCTGAAGAGGGTCGTATTCGACCCCGGTCAAGAGCAGAGGCTTCATGTCCGAACAGAAGCCAGGATTTTTCAGGCACCTATCCAGGTGTTCGTCAAACTCGCTGCGCGGCACCATGGTTTCCTCTTCACTCATGTAGTGCTGGAACGCGCGGATGATCTCGTCGTGGCTCACGTTCGTCGGAGTGATCGCGCGGTAGAGGTCGAACAGGTCGCGGCCTTTCTCGCGCTGAAACAGCGCTCTCATCTTCGTGCCAAGCATCTCATGCAGGTCATACGAGATGATGTTGGCGCTTAGCGATCTGTCGCGATACGGCACTGCGAACGGGAGCGTCTGCACTGGCTTGTGCGGCGTGCGCTCAGTGACGTTCGCTTCGATCTCGATGGTCAGCGTTCGCCCGGGCGTGGAGACGGATGGCACTTCGTAAATGACGCGAAGGATTTCCGAGGGGCGGGAGGCATTCCGCACGGCGAGCTTGAGCGTGGCCCAGATCGACGACTTGTGCTTCCCGAGGATGGGCGTCAGGACGCGTTTGATCGCGGCACGGATGTGTTCTTTGGGGCGTTTACCGACGACGACAAGGTCGATGTCTTCGGAATAGCGACAGGCCGGGGCAAGGTGAACCTTGTGAAGGACCGTGCCGCCGCGCATGGCAACTTCCTTGGACAGAAACTCGTCATTGAAGATTGCGATCATGGACCGGCAGAGCAGCAGGTCCTACTCAACCTGGTAGAGATTTGGCCACGGAACCTCTTGCTGGTGCGCCAAGATGTCCTGTTGGGTCAGCCGGTTCATGCATCAATCCTTAAGTTTCGCGATTCGATTACGGAGAACGTCGGGTCGATCGTGAGTTCGCTCAAGCGAGCAGTCCAGGCCCGTTTGTCGTCAAAGTCAAACCACACTTGCTCCAAACGGCTCGGGAGCGCGGCAGCGACGCATTTTGCCAGAGCCGGTTTGTTAAGTTTGAGAAGGAGGTAGCCGAAACCACATCGTCTCGGTCGAGGTGCTTCGCCATTCCATTGATCGCCTCGACTGCGCGACTGATCCCCCCGATCCGATCGGCGTAACGAAGCAGGTCCAGCGAGGTGGCCGCCGGCGTGCTGACGGCAACTGGGGCGAAGGCGTTGGCCGGGGTCGTCGTCGGCGTCTCAGCGGTGCCGCGCTTGACGAAGAACTTGATGCGCTGCCGCCCAATCGTCAGATCCCGCATCGGCCGGTCGGTTACGACCTGAACTTCCTGCACAGCCTGGTGCTGGGAGCCAAACTCAGCCGCGGCGGAGAGGAGTCCGATGTAGTAGGGGCGGCCGGCCTGGCGGAAATAGGCGTCGATCCACCACGACGCGGGCGGGGCGCCAATCGCTCGTTGCTCAGGGCGGACGATCAAAAAGAAGTCTTTGCGGGGGGTGATGCGGACGGCCCTGTTTTCCAGGTGGTCAATCTGATCACGGGCAGCCTTGTGGCTCAAACCGGTGGCAGCGCAGAGATCGGCCAGGGTGAAAGACGCTCGTCCCCTCGATGCGACTTCATCGACATAGCGTGCCGCAACTCCAACTTGGCGGGTGGCCGCTTGGCTCGAGGGGGTAATGGGGCGCCGTGGTTCCGGTTTCATTTGCGCATTGCAGCTTATCAAGCTATGTTGCGCAAACCAAACCGTAGGCATGATAAGCCATTTTGACCGCTGCGACCGCCCGCCAGCCGGTACCGTAGGCTTCAGTAGCTTCGGCGCGAGCTTTTGGCGACGGGCAGGGCCGGCCTTCGCATGCCGAAAATTAACCGGTGTGCAGCAGTCGCTACATGATTGGCGCCTCCGTTATGCACATATCCTGGACGCAATCCTGTCCGGCACGGCATCGTTTCCCGCGGGGTTGCTACCGTCGACCGGCTGTAATGGCCGATGACGCGACGTACGTCTCTCGTCGATCGAACGGCCGCTTGCGGAGTTGAGCTGCCATGAGAATGTCACGACGACGCATCGGACGAAAGTCCCTTCATGGCCGACTTGAGGCGGCCGGGCGGGGGAAGGGGCCGGTCGACGCTACGCGACCCTAAGCGGAAATTACCGGCTCGCAGAAGCACGTTCGGGAAGGCCGAAATTAAGCCGCGCCGCGCGGCGTCGGCGTGAGTGCATTGGTAGGCGTCGTGCTAAATGATCCTGGCTTGGCGAACCTCATAGACGAACTCTGGCGCGTTGACGTACTGCACAGCCTTGTCCCACAACGGGTCGGTACGGTCGTGAAGATTGTTCGCCAGTGCCTTAATCTCTTGCGGGGCATCCTCCCGAAAGTAGTCCTTGTTGTTTCGATTCTTGTCGTAACTAACACCCGTAATCTCGAACTTAATCGGCTTTACACACTTGGACTTCTGCTGCTCGATGTCCTTGTGGGCGGTTAGAGGTGGCACCGTTTGTTCGGACAGGGATCCGGAGTTTTTAAGTGGAAGCGCTGGGGCAGTCAGGCTGCCGATTTGATCGCTGGCAGCGTGGCGAAGTATGCCTCATCCGGGGTCTGGTCCGCCAGACTGGAATGGGGCCGTCGTTGGTTGTACCAGGTTAGGTAGTTAGCGATAGAGCGG
>NZ_KB902915.1:0-6207 GCF_000379565.1 Cupriavidus sp. UYPR2.512
AAAATTCCGGAATTTTCGGCGGTTCCGGCGTACTCCCCCTTACCGGGCAATATTCTCCGTTTTCTGAAGCCGTCCCAGGCACAGTCGTTTGGCAACTTCGCCAAAAAGGCTCTTTCCGACCTTACGTACAACCGAGCGGTGGTTGTTGAAGGAGCCAAGCACGATCGGTATGGACGGCTCGTAGGCAAGGTGCTTGTGAACGGCCGGGATGTGAACATTGAGATGGTGCGTCGGGGATTGGCGTGGCACTACACGAAATACAAACGCGAGCAGTCGCCAGATGACCGCGTTCAGTACGAGAAGGCGGAAGAGGCGGCTCGCCTGCAGCGAATAGGGCTGTGGCTCGACCCGCACCCTATCGCCCCCTGGGATTTCAGGAGGCGATCGCGAGGCAACACCGTTGCCGCACAACGACAATCCGCTTTGAACCGACGCTGAATGGGCTTGAAGCGGGCTTCATCGGTACGCCATGTGGCAATTTTTTGAGGTGATCGGGGGCAATCGGATTCGCCGTGGAGTCCCACCGAAGAGGGGTATAGGGAGAGCCGAGGCAACCCCCTGGTTGCATGCCTCCAAAACACTGAGCTAGTGGGTGTGCCCCTGGCATGTTGCCGTCATCGGCGGTCGGCCGCCTGACTACACCTCCTGCGACGTCCTCACGCGTGGCAACGGCGTGTTTCATTCTTCGTGAAGAGGATGCCATTGCCGCCGACATGCCGACCTCGCGAAGCGCAAGCTACAACGCCTAGGCGGTAGGGGGAGAACGGTCGTGATACCGTCGTGTCGCTTGCCACTCGAATCGGTGCGACTATCCGTTCCGGCGCCGGCTGATTTCAGCCGGTCGAGGCCATCGCAATAGCCCTGCGTTTCGCATAGAATTTCGGGTCAGTCGCCGCAGTACCTTTCTGCGGTCGCCATCACCTCGTGGAGGCAGCAACATGCGATTCATTCACGCAGCGGACATTCATCTGGACAGCCCACTTCACGGATTGAGCGCGTATCCGGACGCCCCTGCTGACATGTTGCGCAATGCCACTCGCGATGCCTTCACGGCGTTGGTGACCGCCGCTATCGACGAAGAAGCCGACTTCATGGTGATTGCCGGCGACCTCTATGACGGTACCTGGCGTGACCACAACACCGGAATTTTCTTCTGCAAGGAGATGGGACGCCTGCGCCGGGCCGGAATCCCCGTATACGTGTTGTTTGGTAATCATGACGCCGAAAGCGAAATGACCAAGCAGCTCCAACTGCCGGATAACGTCCACACGTTCTCGACGCGAAAAGCCGAGACATTCCGCATCGATGAGCTCAAGGTCGCCCTGCATGGACATAGCTTCAAGGAGAAGGAAGTCACATCCAACTTGGTGACTGCCTATCCAGCACCGGTCCCTGGTTTCTTCAATATTGGCGTGCTACACACCGCCCTGGAAGGGAACACTGTTCACGCCAATTATGCCCCATGTTCGAGGGTCGAGCTTCATGCGAAGGGTTATCAATATTGGGCCCTCGGTCACGTTCACGAATACGCTATCTGGCGGGAAGCCTCAACCATCGTATTCCCCGGAAATCTGCAGGGTCGCAACATCCGAGAGACCGGCAGACGCGGTGCGGTCACGGTTACCGTTGACGATTCCGGCGACGTTTCTGTTGAGCGGCTACTCATTGATGTCCTGCGTTGGGAGCCTGTGACGGTAGACGCTTCCGAATGCTCGACACTCAACGAAGTTGCACGGGAAGTCGGCCGCCGGCTGGAAGCTCTGGTTGAGTCTGGCTCCGCATCCGTTCCCCACGCTGTTCGAGTCACCATAACCGGTGCATCGAAAGCGCATGGTGAACTGTTCGGACTCGAGGCTCAACTCCGCTCCGAGGTACTGGCCCAGATTGCAGTCATCAGTCACGACCGGCTATGGCTTGAGAAAGTAAAGGTCGAAACCGCGTCGATTGGCAGCGCGGAAGACTTGAAAGGCCGAGCAGACGCGATTGCTGACCTTCACGGCCTTTTGGTGGAAGCCGAATCTGACCCCGAATTCCTCAAGATCCTCAAAGAGAGGCTAGTCCCCTTGGTGACACAATCACCGCATGAACTGCTGGAGCTAGTACCGGCGCTTTCCCAAGTGCGCAATGACGAATTGTCCCACCTGGTCCGCGACGTGCGCTCGGGCTTGGTCGCGCAGTTGACAAAGGCGGAGTGATGTTATGCGTATCAAGCAACTGGAACTCATCCGGTACGGGAAGTTCACTGGCGACACAGTGGATTTCCCTCGTTCCGAGCTCGACTTTCACTTCATGGTTGGTCCGAACGAGGCGGGCAAATCGACCATCAAGACTGCCATCTCGGAGCTACTGTTTGGGATGCCGCACAGTTCCTCCTTGGATTTCATCCATCATCAGAGCGAACTGAGGCTTGGCGCAGCACTGGAGAATCGTGAGGGGACTCTTACGTTCCATCGGTCGAAGGCCAGGAAGTCTCCATTAACGACACCGGCCGGTGAGTCGCTACCTGTCGACAGCCTCGCGCCGCTCCTTGGCGTAGCAGATAAAGCATTCTTTGAGCAAATGTTTTGCCTGGACCATACGGCTCTCATCAAGGGGGGCCGAAGTATTCTCGACGCATCCAGTGATGTTGGTCAGGTCTTGTTCCAGTCAGCCGCTGGTATCGCAAGTCTTGGACGTGTCCGGGACGAGCTCGCCGAAGAGGCTGACCGTCTCTGGGCCAAGCGGAAGTCGGGCGACCGGGCATATTACGTCGGTCAAAAGCAGTTAGATGAAGCCAATGCAGAACTTAAGGCAGCCATGGTTCGAACCGCCGCTTGGCGGGCTGCACATGGCGCTGTCGAAGAGGCGAAAGAGCGCCAAGAAGTCGAAGAGGAACGTCGCCGCGAGCTGGAGCTCAAGCGCAATCAGCTTGAGCGTGTGCGACGGCTCGCTCCCCATCTCAATGTCTGGCGGGAGAATGCAGGCGAGTTGAGCGCCCTTGGGGAAGTCCTTGATCTGCCGGCAGATGCGGAGGCGACGCTCAATAGCGGGCTGACGAAACTGGCGGCGGCAGAGGGTAGGCTCAAGGTGCACAACGAATCGGCCGAGCAGCTGGAAGGCGACCTGAACGGTATTTCCGTAGACCACGCGCTACTCTCGTTGCAGAAGGATATACAGGACCTCGAAGCGACGCGACACCAATGCCGCAACTATGGGCCGGAGATTGCCCAGCTAGAACAACAGGTCGGTCTTCTGCTAGGGGAGATCAGCGACGCATGTACGGAGCTTGGCTGGCCTGAGGACGAAGAGGGCGCGCGGAAGGCGCGGCCCAACTCCATGTCACTTCAAACTGTCTCAAGCCTGATGCGCAGCCGGGGGGCGCTAGAGTTGGCAGCCTCCACAGCAGAGCAATCCGTTAACGACAAGCTTGCCGATATCAACGAACTCACGACACATCTTGAAGCAGCGCCTCACTCTGAGGCCCCAATAGGGCTTCAGGCTGCTTTACGGGCGGCACAGAAGTATCGTGACACTCAAGTAACCCAGCGCCGATTGAAGAGCGACCTCGATAACGCCGAATCGGTGCTCAAGGCGAGTCTCGCCATCTTGGGTAAATGGAGTCGGCCGACGCCTGAGCTGAGGTCGATGACGCTACCCTCGACGGAACGCATCTCATCCTTGCGGTCCGAGCGGCAGGAGTTGCTCTCCAGGAAGAAGCTCGCCGAAGAGCGTTTGGAAGAGGCCAACGAGCGCGCCCACTCGACCAACCTCGAAGTCGACAAGTTTGCTCAGGCTCATCAGTTGGTGACAGTCGACCAGGTACGAGATGCTCGTAGCATTCGGGATTCGGCATGGACGGCAATAAAGGCCGGGGAGGTTACGCTGAGCAGTGGCGCACCGGCGTTTGAAGAAGCGATTAGAGCTGCGGATGACCTTTCCGACCAGCACGTGGGCTCAGTCACCGACGCCACGCAGCTTCTAAACCTGAAGCAGCGTCTTATCCGCGAGCAGGAGGCCCTATCTCGTCAAGAGAAGTTGTCCCGTGACGCTGAGGCAGCTGTCGTCAAATTCGACACAGAGTGGGAATCATTGATGGCCGCTCAGGAGCTGCCAGAAATGGCGTTTGACGACATTTCGTCATGGGCTGCGCGCCGGGACGACGCGCTGAAGGCCGCAGAGGAGGTCAGGAAGAGCTCCGAGAACCTTCGACGAGAAGTTGAGGATGCTGAGGAGGCCGGAGCAAACCTTGCCAAGAGCCTGACCAAAGCTGGGATAGTAACCGAAGAACAGTGTGACATTGATGCACTTTGCTGCGCAGGGGAGCATTACATCGGGGACATTGAGCAAGCAAAAACGCTGCGCAAGCACAGAGAGAGGCAATTGGACACGGTGCAGGTTGACCTCGTCGCCCTTCGCCGGGATGAAAAGCTCGCGAAAGATGCCTATGCTCACTGGGAAAGCGATTGGTCAGACGCGATTGCCAAGGCCGGTCTTGCTACAGCCTCAGGCTCGGAGGCGTCAACCGAGGCCGCCATCGCGATTGTGAATAGGATTAGTGAGCGCTTGGACCGGGTCAAGACAATCCGCACCAGTCAAGTCAATGTAATGCGCTCGGCTCTGGATGCGTTCTCGTCGGAGGCCAGGCGGTTAGCGCAGCATCTCGATGCGTCCCTGGTTGAATTGGATGCCGAGGGTATCTCGATTGAGCTGTCGAGACGACTTAAGGTGGCTAGCGCAGCGCAGTCTGACGTGGACCGGCTCAAGAAGGAACTCGTAGTCGCAAATGACCACGTGAATAAGGCTCGGACGGAAGTTGACGAGGCTACCGCTCAACTCCGGCCGCTTTACCTACTTGCTGCTGTTGGTTCCCCCGACTTGTTGCGTCCACTGATTGCTCGCTCAGACCGTAAGCGGGCGCTGCTCGGAGCCATAGGGGACGCCAAGAACAACCTCCTGAGTGGAGGGGATGGGCTGGCCCTCGAAGAGCTCGTGGAAGAATTGGACGGCTCGGATATTCAGACCGTCCATACCGAGCTTACCAGAGTTGGGAATGAGCTGGCAGCTTCCGTCAAGGCTCACGGTGATATTGCAACAGAGCTTGGAACCGCCCGTCAGGCGCTGACGGCGATTTCTGGTGCTGCCAATGCGGCTATCGCTGAAGCAAAGAGGCAGGAAGCGCTATCTGCAATGGCAGAGGCGGCTGAGCGCTTCATCAAAGTGGAGACCGCTTACACGCTGCTGCGGTGGGCAATTGACCGATATCGCGAACGCCGGCAGGGCCCGATGCTCTCCCGAGCGAGCGCCATTTTTTCACAGCTGACGCTCGGAGCATTCGCGCGCCTTTCAGTCGACTACGATAAGCAGCCGATGGCCTTGTCTGCTATTCGGGCCAACGGTAATTCCGTGGGAATCTCGGGTATGAGCGAAGGCACACGTGACCAGTTGTATATGGCTCTGCGCCTTGCCGCAGTTGAGCTGCAGCTAGAGCAAGCGTCCGCATTGCCCTTCGTGGCCGACGACCTCTTCATCAACTTCGACGACAAGAGGACTCGCGCGGGGCTGCAGGTGCAGACCTATCCAAGCGCACCCAAGTGATTTTCCTGAGTCACCATGATCACCTACTCTCTATCGTGAGAGAAGTTGTCGGAGAAGGAGTTAACGTTCGCTATCTGAATTCATTCGGCGCAGTCCCTTGAGGAAAGCACGGCGACGATAGCACCACGACTATCAAGAAGATGAAGCAGCTTGCTCTCTAAATTGGCGCAACGGTGTGCCATCGAGTAGCGGCAGGGCACGCCTTAGGGCCACCGCAAGCAGGTCAAAGACGCGGCGGACGGCAACATGTGACTGGCAGAGGACCATGCCATATGGGCAGGCCATGACGCGTGAAGCGGGTACTGGTATTTCGCATAATACTTTTTATGTTAAATCTGCTTTCATGCGTGAAAGTAGTTCTTCGCCTCGCCTTGAAGAAGGCTTTGTGCCTTGTGAGGCGTCGCGGATCGTGGCCACATCACCGATGCCGGCATAAGGACGAGGCAATGAAATTTCACCATCGTGAAATTTCATTGCGCGCCAGAAGGAGCGCCCGGTCAAGCGTTTGCCGTCTACCGCTGGGTGCCGTTAGCGGGCAGCTTAGGAACGAGTGAGAAATAACTTCCCGAAGTGGACCTGGCGTGCGCAAAGCGACGCGGGTAAGATGTGATGCCTCTGGAGGACAAACGATGC
>NZ_KB902916.1:0-6135 GCF_000379565.1 Cupriavidus sp. UYPR2.512
CAACGAACAGCTTCAAACCGTGGCGGAAAATCCGGCGCTTGTACGCTCATTCTTCCGCCATCCTTCTGTCGCATATATTTCTGACTGCTGAGTAAAAGAGAGTTGCAGGAACACCTACGGCGTTCTCGAGCCATCTCACGGCCCTGGTCGTAGGTCAGCGTCTGGCGCAGCGGCGCGACCAGGGGTTGCAGCTTGGCGGTGAAGCCCGCCAAGGCCGAAGCAGCAGTAGCGACGGGCATCTTGACCAGCAGTACGGCGCGGCTCATGCGCTCGACCAGCACGCCCACGGCCGATTGGTTGCCCGCGCCCTTGATGAGGTCGCCCTCCCAGTGCCCTGGCATCAGCCGGTCCTTGACCTCGGGCCGGCGCACATGGATGCTGACCATGTCGGGAACCTGCCGCGCCGGTCAGTGCCACGCGAGCGCGGCAGGCACTTGGCGCAGCCTTGACGCAGGCAGGCGATAAGCTGGCAGCGCAGTTCACCTCGCGGATAGGCGTAAATGGCGTTGTAGATGGTTTCGTGGGACATTGGCAGTCGCGCGCTCGTCAGGGAAGGCGCGTTTGCGCGTAGCGGAGATTTCCTCGGGCGACCACTTCTGATCGAGGAGTGGCGCACCACGCCCCACAGCATACTGTCGGGAGGAAGCTTGGGGGATGGACGACTGGCCTAGCGCACGGCAGGCTTGTGCGCTCATTGCGCCATAGCGGCCACGGGCGGTGGTATTGCGGCGAAGCTCACGCACCAGTGTCGAAGGCGCGTGGTCTAGCCTGCGGGCCATACGATGTTCTTCCAAATCTCGATGCGCACGCGCTCTTCGGGTTGTAGTTGTTGGTACTTCGTTCTTGTCATTCACTGCACCTTACCGGATGGCAAGGTGTTGCACTTCAGATTTGAGTCCGCCCGGCTTCAAGCATCAGGATCAACTTGGCCCGACGCGCGTCGGTTGCCCGAATGGTTCGGCTCGCGTGACCGACAGTAACTGCGCACGCTTAGTCAGATTTCATTTCCCCAAGCACCCAATGAGTCTTTAAATCCGACATCTTGACGGCCTACCAGTGGCGGCGTTGGCGCAACAGAGCCAAGTTTTCCGCGAGCTGGGCTGTCACGGCCGCTGGTCGCCGCGCAGTCCTGTCTGGTTTAGTCTGTCCAGCCCAAGACTTCCCCTTCCCAGAAGCCAGTGCCTCAAGCTGCTGCAACGCCAGGTGAATCGGTGTGGAGGAGGTGTATGCCCCACGGCAGATAACGACGGACGCCTCGTCGACAGTAATCGCAGAGCCGTCTTGCATATCAAAGGTTTTGCCTCGTAATAAGGTCGCGAGCTCGTTAATACGAGCCTTCTTCTTAGCGTCTTGCTCCGCTTGTTGCCGTTGTAATAGGCCGGCCTCAGCCTGCACTTTTGAGACGAACGTGAAATCTACCTCCTTGGTCAGTAAAACACTCAAATAAGCAAATAGCTCTCTGCCACGCAGCTTTCCGAGGGGGTGCTTAGAGACGGCGACAACATCCGACAGCCGTTTGCCGGTGTCTCGCGCAACTTTCATGAGCTTGAAAATGCCAGTGATCGCGAGTGCGTTGCTCTCGGCCAACCACGCCAAATCGGCGGGCACTGGTTTGCCGTTGATTATCTTGAACGCAAATCCCCGCGAGGATTGTTTCTTCGTAGAAGACTGCTTGTTTACACCTGGGTTAACGTCTGTCACCGATGTGAGGTGAGTACAGTAAGTCCCTGAGCGAGTAGGCTCATTTTTTTTTGGCCCATCACATCTTGCGGCAAGCGCACTTGCTTCTTTGGTGGTCCGAAGAATTCCCAACGCTACCAATAGTTTTGGTGTGAAACGAATCCTTCCAATGTTTTGGAGCTTCAACCTGGTACGCAACTGCTTCTCGCGCTCGATAAGGCCCTGCCCTTCTAGGGTCGACAAGGCGCGATAAATGGTGGCTTCGCTTACTCCAACATGGCGGGCCAGCGTTTCCTTTTTTACGAATGCCAACTGATGCGTGCATTTGTCACTGAGCGAAAAGCGAATCAACGCTGCTAATACCTGACGCGTCGTTATTGACAGATCAACAAAGAACCGGGATTCATAGGCGAGCGCGATAGCCTTCATGATTCGCGCTGGAAGGAAATCAGGATCCTCGAAGCTATTAGAAGCTTCGCTATTAACTGGATCTGGTTCTGTCGGCGATGCAAGCCCCCTAGCCGCAGAGTGCCCTTCAAATTGTGTTGTATATTTTTTTGCGACAACAAGCTCTCCGCCGACAGGAATATGGGTCGTCATCGTTCGCCTCATTTGGCTTTGTTTGTGAAGAGCATTGACACCACGACCCGACCTTCCTACACTTCAATTTCGTGACTAAGATTGGAAGTACTGCCCGAGTCAGTGCATCATCGAGAAAGCTGGAGTTGCCGCTCCGGCTTTTTCTTTTGTTTTTGATTTAGAGTCTCATTGCCGATCCTATTCGTTGGAAAGGCACAAAAAAGCAAATGCCCCAAGGCTGTTGGGGCATTTGCTTTAGTGCTCTGAATTTTGAGGGAGTTTTAACCGGTTAAATTTAGTGGGGTGGTCACGCTGATGCACCCCATTTGGCCGGTTAAATGCCGAGCGACTATTCATACCAGCGGCATAGCCTAACCAGTTAAACCCGTGTAGGGAATTAGACGTGCGGATGTGCGCAACAGAAGTATTCGACACGACAATGTACGTTTCTAGCGACTTTTAGACGCGTGAAGGCGTTCAAGAAACACTTTCGTGATGTCGGCTGCACCGCTGTTGATCACGTCCACTGCCGCCTCCAGGATCTTCAGCAATTCCTCTTTGGCTTTACCCGGTAACGCTGCGGAAGGCTGCAGTTTCAATTCGATGCCACCATTGCCGTACTCGCGAAGGGATCCCAACTGTGCTGCGCCGCGTTTGATTGCCTTGTTGGTCATGGCCGCTTTGCGCAGCCGCTTATCGCCAGGGCGTACATATTGCCGGACAAGGGCCTCAATGCCTCGACGCGACACATTGCCCTCGATAACCTTGTTCACCAGCGACAGCAGTTGCTCTTCGTTCAACGTCGACATGTCCCCGATCTGGCGGGCAAGTTCAGCAGCCACCGAGTAGGGGAACGCATCGCTGTGCTCAGCCATCAGGTCGGTTACCTTGGCCGGGAACTTCCCATAAGAGAGCATCATGCTGATCGTGGGCTTGCTCCTTTCGAGCCGTTCAGCCAACCAGTCCAGCGTGGCGTGACCTTGGCTGACCAGTTCAGCCCAACGCAGGCCTTGATCGATCTGCGAA
This sequence comes from Cupriavidus sp. UYPR2.512, assembly GCF_000379565.1. Taxonomy (NCBI): domain Bacteria; kingdom Pseudomonadati; phylum Pseudomonadota; class Betaproteobacteria; order Burkholderiales; family Burkholderiaceae; genus Cupriavidus; species Cupriavidus sp. UYPR2.512. The sequence continues at coordinate 3,286 of NZ_KB902916.1, forward strand.
ATCGGCTCAGTGGAGTCCGTCCGCTCAAAAGAAACAGCATAGAACTCCTTCGGATCATTCGGGTCGACCGCGCGTTCTAGTGCCCAAAGCTGATTCCATCCCAGCTTCTGCCCACTCTTCCAACGAGTCTCCCCGTCGACCACGAACCAATAGCCTAGCTTAGCCGGGTTTTTCGTGACGATAATAGGCGACTCCTGACCGTTCTTTGACATCTGGAGGCTGAGTTCCTTAATGCGCGCAGAGGACCGATGAATGCGGGCATTCCAGGGGTGGGCATCGATCTTATCGATCGGCACCATGAAACCGGTGCTGGTGATATTAGCAACATCGGTAGCCGTCGCGGGTGCAACTGCTACTGGCGCGGCCGCTTCGTTACTGATCGACACACTGGCGACGGCGGGAGTCGACGTGGCGGTGGCCATCGCTAGCGCAGGGGCATCAGCGGAACGTCTTGGGAAGGAGGCAATTTTGAAGTCTCCGCCCGGCATGGGGGTTGCGAAGGAAACTTCACCGCCTGCTGCAGAGCCTTTTGCAACCGGCGGTGGCTGGAACGAATGCTTTCTCTCAGTCATTAGCTAGTAGTCCTCCTCGCATCGGGGCATTATCGAACAGTCTCGGGGTGTCCTCTCGGGCATGCTTCTTCGGCAATGTTCATCACGAACTTGCAAACACCCCGAATTGCTTCGTGCTGACTTTCCAGTGAGCGATTCCGGGCCTCGAACGTGAACGGCAATACTTCCTCAAGCTCGTGGCCGTTATCGTGTATGAGCGATCGAGGGAACCGTTCCGATTCGGCGATATGTGGTGCGATCGGAACATTGTCGCCGAAAGAGCGTTGAAGGGCGCTCGTGATTCGTGTACTAGCAGTAGTGTTCGCCTTGAAGAAGTTGGGCACAGCAATAACCTGCGGAATTGATAGTTGCGATTCCGCAAGCGACGTCAGCTCGTTAGCGAGAAATCTCAGGGACTTCACAGTAAGAGCATCCAGGCGGACAGGGATGAGAAGTAAATCCGCGGCTACAAGGGATGCGCGTGAAACAACTGACGTCGACGGTGCGTTGTCAATGAGGATGATGTCGATATCCTTTAGATCGCTATCCGCGTGCGCCGCAATCCAATTGCGCAAGAACTGCTCGCGGTTGGGTTGCATAGCCAACCGGTAACCTAGCTCGCCCAGTGTGATGTCAGCAGGAACAAGTCTCGGCCCGTATTCACCATACGGCTTGACGACGATCTCGGACAGCGGAACCGTTAACTTTTCATCGCGTGTGGGGTACAAAGCATTCAAGAACGTATGCTTGACCAACCAATCACCGGACTTGCCTGGGTCGGGCACTTCATCAGGCTGAAATCCATTCATCACAGTGAGCGACGCCTGATCATCTAAGTCAACCGCAAGCATGTTGTAGCCTTGCAATGTGAGCTCCGCCGTAAGCTCGTTGGAAACCGTGCTCATGCCTACGCCTCCTTTGGGTACATACACGGCAACGACCAAAGGCCGCTTGAATTTGGCCTTCGCTCGTTGCCGCTTGGCTTTTGCAAGTTGGAGGACTTGCTCTAGCGAATACACAGGGCGCGTGGTGCTGCCGGCCGGAATCCGTTCAGGAACGATGCCATTCTCTTCGATCATCCGGCGGACCGTTGCCTCGCTCACGTCGAGCATAGGCACGATGTCAGCCAAGCGGTACTTATTTCTTTTGATTGGCACTTGGTAGTCCTGAAAGGGTTTTTTGGCAAAACTGCACGATTACCCCATCATAGCAAAAAAGGACACATGTGCATAACGATGGAGCGGTGATTTGGCTGATTTGCATGATTTACCGCGATTGCTCCGCCTTTTGAAGGTGTTGAAGCAATAGGCTTTACTCATGATCATCTTTGGACTTGTTATTCAGGCCGCCACCAATACCGCTGGAGAATTGCGTGTGCGTCCGGAAGTAGAGGAATGGTGGACGCGCAAGGTAACGGCTGAATTCTTCATCTGCTCCATGTCAAGCGACACGAAGAACTGGGCCGGTGCGACATCTAAAACTGGGCCGGTGACGACATGGTGAAGTAGTCCGCTGGCGACATCAGTGGTTTAGATTGTCGCCGTACCGCCGACGGCATTGGCGGACTGAATCAGTCCGGAGCGTCGCTTCTCTTTCAGTCGATAGCGTTCTCCCCGGATGGTGACGACATGGCTGTGGTGCAGCATGCGGTCCAGGATCGCAGTGGCAACTACAGCGTTACCGAACACGCCGCCTAGCGTTACATAACCGGTACTTCGCCACGCTCCCAGAAGTTCTCTCGGCAGTCGACGCCTGCTTCCAGCAATGGAAGAGACCAAACGAGGTACTGCGACGACTATGCTGCATTATTTAAGATGCTGTGTTTATATGCAGTTCCAGTCTTGTGAACCGGGACGTCGAGCATCCGGCATTGCGTACTTGGTTGAGCTATCGATAGTTCTTCACGCACGCAGCCGACTCGTAGTCGTACAATCTCATTGCTACGTAGTCGGACCTGAAAAATCAGTCTGAGGGCTCAGCGTGGCTGGAGGGTGGATGATTCTGGTCGCCCCCATCAGTTGACTGCGGCATGCGGGCAAAGTCGATTGGCTGCATCCCTGGCGGATCGAGCCATACCTGTGAGCAGAGTCAAGACGAAAAAAAGCCCGCGGATGCCCAGGCGGGCAATTGCTCGCAGCAGCCAACGGAGATTGAAACCTGCGGCACAGAGGATCGGATGGACGGCGTCACCGATTTCGCCCTTTAACCCATTTGATTACACACATCTCAGTCGTCAAGTTCACGGGCATACCGGAGACCGGCGGCGAAATCCACCACTCGCTGCAGGCCTTGCCAGATG
>NZ_KB902917.1:0-6113 GCF_000379565.1 Cupriavidus sp. UYPR2.512
TAATCCGATCGAGCACCGCGTGTTTCCACACATTACGCGAGCCTGTGCTGGCGTAGTCTTCAGCAGCGTTAGTCTGGTTCGTGAACTGATCGAAAAAGCCTGCACAAAAACCGGACTGAAAGTTACTGCTGACATTCTTGACGGAGTCTATGAAGCCGGACGGACAGTCACTCGTTGCGTCCGTGCTTCACTGAACATCGAGTACGACTCAACCTTGCCTGCGTGGAACTACAGCATCCGCTCACGGAACGCCGCATAGCGGGAAGTTATTTCGAGCACGTTCCTAAGGATGCCCCAAATCCACGATACCGCCTATCCGATGCTGCCGGCTGAGTTTACCGCTGCCGAACTCGACGCTGTGTTCACGCCGACACCGACCGAGATCCGCTTCGCGCGCAGCCAGTCCCGTCGCACCTCAACGACTGTCCTGATTCTCGTGCAGCTCAAACTGCTGCAGCGCCTTGGCTACTTCCCCATGCTGGTTGACGTGCCACCTATCGTGATCGATCACGTGCGCGCAGCACTGCGAACCTCTGCCCTGCCCCGCGCAACCGTCAAGCGCTACGATGCCTCTGGCACCCGCTCCCGCCATCAGAAGTTGCTACGCGGGTATCTCCACATTCGGCCGGTCGACGCCAACACGCTGAAATGGCTGGAGACGCTCGCAACCGATGCAGCGCACACCAAGGTCGAATTGCCCGACATCATCAACGTGTTGATTGAAGAGCTGATCCGGCTACGGTGCGAACTGCCCCCATTAGCCAGCCTTCACCGAATGGCCACCCAGGCCCGCAGCCGATGCAATGAAGCCATCTATCGTGCGATCGCTGACGCGCTCGATGGCTCGCAGATCGCTCGGATTGAGGCGTTGTTTAGCGGTCAGGGCGATCAATCTGGTTGGGACCAGCTCAAGCGCGAGCCCAAGCGCCCCGCCGCACGCGAAATCGCAAGCTTCCTCAAACACATCCAGTCCCTGCGAGCCCTGGCCGACGGTCTTCCACAGGCACCAGCGTTGCTTTCCGTGTCCAAACGCACGCAACTGGTGACGGAGGCCCGGGCGCTTGACATTGCTGAGCTTAAGTCGCTCAAGCCAGCCAAACGATTCGCTTTAGCAGTGCTCTTTATTCATGCGCAGTTGCAGAAGGCGCTCGACGATGTGGCCGATATCTTCATCAAGGTCATGCGCAAGCTCGAGGGCCTCGCCCGGACCCGACTGCAACAATATCAGCTCGCACATGCCGACTCCTTGGAAGACCTCGTCAGCCAGTTCCGTGATGTGCTGCAGGTTCTCGAGGATGACGGCATTGCCGATATCTTCCGGCTGGATAAGGTGCGTGAGGTCCTCGGTAACGATGCAGCAGGTGCGCTTGCCCGCTGCAATGAGCATATCGCGTACGCTGGCAACTTCGATCTTCCATTCATGCTCGCGCCATACCGCCAGCAGCGCTCCCTGCTCTTTCAGTGCCTTGAGGTCTTGCCGCTCAGATCCAGTTCGCAGGACAAGACGGTCTTGGTGGCGCTGGCCTGGATACAGGGCTTCCGGGCCTCGCACCGCGAACATTTGCACCTTACGGACGACGATCTACTGAACCTTCCGCTCGACTGGCTCCCAGCCAAGTGGGAGAAAGCCATCTTTCCGGACAGCCGGAGTAGTCGTCTGCTCCATCGCAGATACTTTGAGCTTTGCGTGTTCGATCAGGTCATGCGTGAACTGAGCTCGGGTGACCTTTACGTGGAGGGCAGCGACCGCTTTGACGATTTTCGCCTCCATCAGGTATCCGAGGAGGTGTTCGAACGGGAGTTACCGCATTACTGTGACATCGTGGGCCTACCAACGGATGGCAAGAGCTTCGTCAAAACATTGTCGGACAAACTGAGCACAGCCCTCGACGAGGTGGATGCCAACTTCCCCGAGAACGACGGCATCGAGTTTGGCGAACAGGGGCTGATCATCCACCGGCCCGGCAAGGCGCCAGACCCGCCCAACATGATGCTGATCGACCAGGCCATCACCGCATCGATGCCGCAGATCAGCATCCTTGACGTACTGACCGAAACGGAGCAATGGCTCAATCTGCATAGACTGTTCGGTCCATTGTCCGGCTTCGATGCCAAGCTCGATGACCCTCGCAAGCGAGTTATCTGCACGCTGTTTTGCTACGGCTGCAATCTGGGGCCGAGCCAAACGGCTCGGTCCGTTAAGGGGTTAAGCCGCAAGCAAATTGCGTGGCTGAACCTGCGTCACGTCACGGAGGAACGGCTCGACAAAGCCATCGTAAAGGTCATCAACGCATACAATCAGTTCGCGCTACCGAAATACTGGGGCAGTGGCAAACGCGCGTCCGCGGATGGAACAAAATGGACGCTGTATGAGCAGAATTTGCTGTCGGAGTATCACATCCGTTATGGCGGGTATGGTGGGATAGGCTACTACCATGTCTCCGACATGTACATCGCGCTCTTCAGCAACTTCATTCCGTGCGGTGTGCATGAGGCGGTGTACATCCTGGACGGCCTCATCAAAAATGGCTCTGAGATTCAGCCGGATACCATTCACGGTGACACTCAGGCGCAGAGCGGGCCGGTGTTTGGTCTGTCCTACCTGCTGAGCATCAACCTAATGCCGCGCATGCGGAATATCAAGGACTTGGTGCTATACAAGGCGGACCGGCGCCGACGATACGACCATATCGAGCGCCTGTGCCGCCAGTCCGTCGACTGGGACCTGATCCAACGACACTACCCTGACATGATGCGGGTTGCCGTCTCGATCAAGGCCGGCAAGATGACACCGTCGACCATCCTGCGCCGGCTCGGTTCGGAGAGCACGAAGAACAAGCTTTACTTCGCCTTCCGGGAACTCGGCCGCGTTATCCGCACGCTGTTCTTGCTGAAGTACCTGAACGACCCGGAGCTCCGGCGCACTATTCACGCCGCGACCAACAAGAGCGAGCAATTCAATGACTTCGCGCAGTGGTTGATGTTTGGTGGCGACGGGATCATCGCCGAAAATCTACGACACGAACAACGCAAGGTGATCAAGTACAACCAGTTGGTTGCCAACATGGTCATCCTCCACAACGTTCAGTGGATGTCGCGCAAGCTCAAGGATTTGCAGGAGCGCGGGCACCCGGTGAATGCCGAAGTCCTCAAGGCGTTGTCGCCTTATCGGCGCGAGCACATCAATCGGTTCGGCGATTACCTGCTCGACCTGCAGCGGCGCGTGCCGCCACTCGATCCATCGATCGATTTCGCATTCAAATCAGCAGCTTAGCGGAGATGTGGCGGATTTTTTGCGAATCCCGGTCAACCCTCACCAACCGCCCGACGCCGCGCGTTCAACGCGGCGCGGAAGGGCTCATGCCAATCGACGTGCAGCGACGTTCGCGGCGGCGCCAGCGTTGCCGCGAGCTAGGGTCGGGATCCATGGCGCCTCCTGAGAGAATGGGTTAGGGCAAGGGGTGCCGCTCAGAATTCCGCATGCAAGCGCACGCCAAAGAATTTGGCGGGGCCACGGTCCCGGTTGTAGCCTGGATTGCGGATGTACTGGAAATCCGGGCTGATACTGAAGGCCTTCAGCAGTTGCAGGCTGTAGTAGATTTCCAGCACCTGCTCGGGCCCATAGCGCAAGGCACCGTCGCCCAGGAAGGCCCCCAGACCGCCGGCAGCCAGATAGTCCCGATGCGGGGACCGCAGCATGTTCACCGCCACGGCCACCCCGAGTTCGTCATTGGGTCGTCCCCACGCCTTTCCTTTGAGCGTGCCACCGCCGGCGACCTGCTTGCCGATCTCGGTAAAGGCATAGGTCTCGGTCTTGTCATCTGACATGTTCGCGCGGAAGAACACGCCCAGCGCATCGTTGACTTCCTGCAGCAACGTCACGCCGATGCCCATCTTGGCATGCTCGGCCCGCACGTCGGCCACATCTGGCGTCACGCCGTTGGCGCGGCCGAACGCCAGCGCGTCGCTGAACTTGCCCATCCTGGCCTTGTTGCGCCAAAGCAGAAGGCGCGCCTGCCCGGGGCGGCCAGCCAGGCTGTATCGCTTCTCCAGCTCGAGCATGTCCCCGTAGTGTTCAAACATCCGGGTATCGAGTTCGAGGCCGTTGGATTCCTGCGGCTGCAGAAAGCGCCCGATCCGTGCCGACCAGCTATCGCCAATGTACTCCAGCGATACGCCCCAGTTGTAGCCGCGTGCGTCGGCCGGATAGTCAAACGAACCATGCGTTAGAGAAGACCAGTTCATGAACTGGGTGCGCGGGTCGGAACCATAGGGGTTCACATCAAAGACATCCAGCACGCCAAAGTTGCCGGCGGTCAGCACGACGCGCTGCTGGTCCACAGTCCGCGCGAACTGGTTGAAGTCGGCCTCGAGCTTCTCTTCCCCACCACCGAGGCCCCAGGTCTGGCGCACGAACGCGCGGGCGCGATAGAAAGTGGGATTCGTACCCGACGACTTGGCCAGCTCCCCGTTGCTCAGACCGCCCAGACCATGCAGGCCGGAAAATGGCACACCCTGCGAGACCTCGGGGTTGAAGTGGAACTCCGCGCCTTGCCAAAGACGCAGCCCGAGATCGAGCGTGCTGGTGAACGAATAGCTCTTGGCGCGTTCCGTGCCAAGGCTGTGTTCCCCAGAATAGGCGGCACCAAAGGACGGCTTGCGCTGCCAGATATACGTGGCCTGCCCGTGAAACGCAAAAATGTCTTCAGCCGGGTTGGCGGCCTGAGTCATACCAACCGTGTCACCGGCGTCCTGGGCGGCATGCACCGACGTCAGGCCCAGGGCGAAGAATGGCCCAAGGATCGCCATGCGCAGACGGCGTGGCCAACCGCTACCCTTCAAAAAGGTCAGGGCAGCCAAGGCAAGCTGAAGATAGGTAACAAACGACATGAACCCTCCCTCACGCGTTCTTCTATAGGCGCGCGTAGGCACTGCGCGACGGTGCACGAAAACCAAGGCGCGGGCGGACTTCGCCCAGCACTGATTTTTCAGGTGCAGGTCACAAACGAGAAACCGGGAGATGGCCGCGCGGAGAACCCGCTCGGATGCCACTACCCGCCGCTATCGGCTAGGCAGTGGCGAGATGTCGCCTTGCTGACTAGCCGTTCAGAGTTCGGCTTGGCGCCGACTAGAACAACTGTCCATGGGGAAAACCCTGTGGTGAAGACGGGGCGAAGCATACCAAACCGCCCTGTTGTCGCGCAATCGGTTTCTCGTGGGACCGCGGGTGCAGCGAGGCTTTTCTGCTACAAGCCCGGTTGGCCGCGCGCGCGCCATGGCTCGCGATGGTCGAAGGTCGGGCAGTCAGTCCGCTTTCCGCTCTGCTTTGTCGGCCTCGCGAATTTCCCGCTGGCGCTGCTCTTCCCGCTCCTTTCTTCGCTCGCGCTTTCTGCCTTCAAATTTCTCAGCGGGCCGGGTGCTTGCTGCCGCGGAGGTCTGGGCACCGACGCCGGATGCCGGCGTCTGCGCATCCGCTGCGGAAAGCACCGCAACGGCAAGCGCCGCCGCGAGGTGGGCCCACGGCAGATTACGGATGCCGCGCCATAGACGGACGGAGGCCGGCTGCACGGCGGTCTCATGCTTTCTTGGTATCGGGGCGACGCCTGTGCAAGACCCGGCTACGGGCATACACCATGGCCTCGCCAGGCTGAAGCATGCCCGCACACCAACAGACGCTGTCCGCTTGGCTAATGAACCTGTCACCCTGGAAAAGCCAAACGTGGTCCGGTGCCGACTGGACTGTAGGCGCCAAGGCGAGGCTGGTGCCACCAGCGATGGGGAGCAGCGTAGCGAGAAGGAGGCAGAGCAATTTCATAAGCACCCTCCGAATTCAATCCCTGGTGGATCGTCAAATTATGCAGTACGTAGGTGCGCCACGCCCGCGCTAAGGAACGAGTGAGAAATAACTTCCCGAAGTGGACCTGGCGTGCGCAAAGCGACGCGGGTAAGATGTGATGCCTCTGGAGGACAAACGATGCAGGCTGGTTACCGGGCTGAGGTTGAAACGCGGATGAAGCGGCTGTACGCGCGCTTGTCGGAGAAGGACCGACGGCGGTATGCGGCTGTGGAGGCGGACAAGCTGGGCCATGGCGGTTTCGAATATATTGCGAAAC
>NZ_KB902918.1:0-6083 GCF_000379565.1 Cupriavidus sp. UYPR2.512
CAGGTCTCCACGGCTTTACTCGTCCGTGTGCAGTACTATCGGGACTCTGACTCCTGCCAGCGTTCACCTCGCCGGCAGGTCTCCCCGCTTGCTTCGTGCTACCGTCCTATCGTTCCGTCCTCAACCACGTGGTACGCCACCGCACCGCTTTATCCGCCACNACAGCGTGCTGTGTTGCTTCCAGGCTTCGCCACTTTAGTGCAGGCTCGCCGCCATACCCCGCCGAAACAGGTTCGTTAACCTACGGACCGACAGTTCGCTTCCGGTTACTCCCCACCCCGCCTCGCGACGACGCAGTTACCTTCAGCTACGGAGCTGTGGCCAACTCCGGCAGGGACTTGCACCCCGCAGATCGCACGCTCTCACGGGCGTACACTAAACCGCTCGCGCGGCAAGGCTACGGCCATACTGACGTCCTGGCGAGACTCCCAAAAGAAAAAACCGCAGCCAAAGCTGCGGTTTTCTCATCCTACAAGCGCCCTACCCGCTCAAACTTCCTCATACAGCGGCAGCGTCAGGAACTCGGCAAAATCCTCCGACGTAGACATCTGCTCGAAAATCTCGGCAGCCCGGTCATACGTCTTGGTTTCGCCACCAACCAGTTCCTTCACCTTGGCCAGCTCTTCCGGGATCAGCTTGCGCACCAGCTCAGCCGTCACCTTGGTGCCGTCTTCCAGCTTGCCCTTCGGCGAACGGATCCACTGCCACACCTGCGAGCGCGAGATCTCGGCGGTAGCGGCATCTTCCATCAGATTGTGGATCGGCACGCAGCCGTTACCATCCAGCCAGGCGCCCAGGTAGTGGATGCCGACGTTGATGTTCATGCGCAGGCCGTGCTCGGTGATCGGCGTTTCCGGCTTGAAGTCGAGCAGGTCGGCGCCCTTCACTTGCACATCCGGGCGTTGCTTGCCGAACTGGTTCGGCTTGTCGCCCAGCACTGCCACGAATTCCTTCATGGCCGGCTCAACCAGGCCCGGGTGGGCAACCCAGCCGCCGTCGTAGCCGTCGGTGGCGTCGCGGCGCTTGTCGCTGATGATGCCTTCCATGGCGATGGCGTTCTTCTCCGGATCGTTCTTGATCGGGATCAGCGCGCTCATGCCGCCCATGGCGGGCGCGCCACGGTGGTGGCAGGTCTTGAGCAGCAGCAGCGCGTAGGCGCGCATGAACGGCGCGGTCATGGTGACCTTGGCGCGGTCGGCCAGGCAGAAGTCCTTGTCGTTCTTGAACTTCTTGATGCACGAGAAGATGTAGTCCCAGCGGCCGGCGTTCAGGCCAGCGCTGTGCTCGCGCAGTTCATACAGGATTTCGTCCATCTCGAACGCCGCCAGGATCGTTTCGATCAGCACGGTGGCCTTGATGGTGCCTTGCGGCAGGCCGATTTCGTTCTGCGCCATCACGAAGATGTCGTTCCACAGGCGCGCTTCCAGATGGCTTTCCATCTTGGGCAGGTAGAAGAACGGGCCGGCGCCGCGGGCGATCTGCTCCTTGGCATTGTGGACCAGGAACAGCGCGAAGTCGAAGATGCCGCCCGAGATGCGCTTGCCGTCGATGGTGACGTGCTTCTCGTCCAGGTGCCAGCCGCGCGGACGCACTTGCAGCGTGGCGATCTTGTCGTTCAGCTTGTATTGCTTGCCCTTGGATTCCAGGGTCAGCGTGCGGCGCACGGCGGCCTTCAGGTTGACCTGGCCCTGCAGCTGGTTGTGCCAGTTGGGGGTGTTGGAATCCTCGAAGTCGGTCATGTAGCTGTCAGCGCCCGAGTTGAAGGCGTTGATGACCATCTTGGCCTCGACCGGGCCGGTGATTTCCACGCGGCGGCATTCCAGGGCCTGGGGGATCGGGGCAACTTTCCAGTCGCCCTCACGGATGCTCTTGGTTTCCGGCAGGAAGTCGGGGAGCTCACCGGCGTCCAGGCGCTTGGCGCGTGCCACGCGCGCGGCCAGCAGTTCCTGACGGCGCGGTTCAAAGGCGCGGTGCAGCTTGTCTACCAGGGCCAGGGCTTCCGGCGTGAGGATATCTTCGTAGGCCGGCAGGATCTCGCCGGTAATCTTCATGCCCGCGGGCAGCGTGATAGCCATCAGTGTTCTCCTGTAAACGATAGGCTTGGTTATTTGGGGGCTGCTACACCGCCACGCCACGGGCGCGGACGAATTCCAGCAGGTCGCTCATGTCGTGCCCGGTGCCGGAGGGGGCTACGTCGAGCCGCTCCGCCGGATGGCCGGCACGGTTGATCCAGAACGTGGTGTAGCCGTACCAGGTGGCACCGCAGGCGTCCCAGCCGTTGGACGAGACAAAGAGCATCTCTTCCGCGGGCAGGCTGAAGGCTTGCGGCCCCAGCGCGTAGGCGGCCGGCGCGGTCTTGTACTGGCGCACGGCGTCCACCGACAACACGTGGTCGAACAGGCCATGCATGCCGGCGCTCTTGACCGAGATGTCCAGCATCTCGGCATTGCCGTTGGACAGTATGCCCAGCGGCAGCCCGGCGCGGCGCAGGCGCTTGAGCGCACCCAGGTTCTCCGGGAACGCAGACAGGCACGCATATTCCTTGAGCAGCTGCGCTTCGGCGGCTTCGTCCAGCGTCAGGTTCAGGCGCTCGGCGGCGTAACGCAGCGCGTCCACGGTGATCGCCCAGAACGGCTTGTAGCGCGAGCCATCGGGGGCGGCCATGGTGCGTATGCGCGTGTAGTCGATCTGCCGGTCCCGCCACAGCAGCGCCAGCGCCTCGCCGCGGCCCGGGAACAGCTGTTCCGCGCGCGCGGTGACGGAATACACGTCGAACAGCGTGCCATAGGCATCGAAGACGACTGCGCGGATCTTGTTCATGAGGGCCTGGGCAACCTGCAACGGTACGGGCGACTGGGTGGATGGATGAGCAGACCACAGCTGCGTGGCTCTGTACACCATTGAATGCATCGAATTGTAGGGAGACGCTGCAGTGCGGCAAAGTGGTCGCGGGTCACTTGATCTTTTACTTTTACGCAACTAATCTTGGCCGGCTAAAGCAAAACTCCGCACCAAATCCTTCTCACTGCCGGCCATATGGACGCAACGCCACCGATTGCGTGACCATGCCGGCACACCGCAGGCACATCAGGCAAACATTTGTGGATCATTTCAAACAACTGGAGACCTTTGTATCCGTCGCGTCGCGCGGCAGCCTTTCCGCGGCGGCGGCGGCTGAAGGCGTGGCCCCGGCCATCATCGGGCGGCGCATCGACGCGCTGGAGGAGCGCCTGGGTGTCAAGCTGCTGGTACGGACCACGCGCAAGATCAGCCTGACCTTTGAAGGCTCTGCCTTCCTGGAAGACTGCCAGCGCATCCTGAACGACCTGCACAATGCCGAGGCCAGCGTCTCGGCCGGCGGGGTCAAGGCCAGCGGGCACCTGCGCGTGACCGCGCCGGCGGGCTATGGCCGCAAGCACGTGGCGCCGCTGGTGCCGCTGTTCATTGAGTCGCACCCGGACGTTTCGATCACGCTGGACCTGTCTGACCGCGTGGTCGACCTGGTCAATGAAGGCTTCGACTGCGCCATCCGCCTGGGCGACCTGCCCGACTCCAGCCTGGTATCGATCCGGCTGGCCGAGACGCGCCGCGTGGTGGTGGCCTCGCCCGAGTACCTGGCGCGCGCCGGGCGCCCCAGGGCGCCGGAAGACCTGCAGCGCCACAACTGCCTCGCCTTTGGTGCCAGCGCTAATGTGCAGCGCGGCTGGGTGTTCCAGGAGGAAGGCCGCGCGGTCACGGTCAAGGTGGGCGGCACCATGGAATGCAGCGACGGCGCGGTACTGCATGAGTGGTGCCTGCAAGGCAACGGTCTGGCGTGGCGTTCCTGGTGGGAGGTGGGCAGCGAGATCGCCAGCGGGAGGCTGGTGACGGTGCTGGATGAGTTCCAGGCGCCGCCGATCGGCATCCACGCGGTGTTTCCGCAGCGCAAGCACCTGCCGCTGCGGGTGCGGCTGTTTATCGACCACCTCAAGAACACCTACGGCAACCCGTCCTACTGGCGCCGGGCCGAACAGGCCGCGGCCATGCCGGTTGCGGAGGTAGGCTGAAGGACGGGGCCCTGCCGGTGTGCTGAGACCCTTTCATTGCAATTGATTCCGCGCAATGCCCTTCTCGGCACACTGACTACAATGGATTCGTGACAGGTGCCGCCGATGCCAGCTGGCTGCCCTGCCCCGATCCCCTAGTCAGAAAAGGAGCCCCGCATGTTCCAACATATCCTGCTACCCACCGACGGCTCGGAACTCTCCAGGAAGGCCATCAACGGCGGGCTGGAGCTCGCCAAGGCCATCGGCGCGCGCATCACGGCCTATGTCTGCCTGGAGGAGTACCCCTACACGCCGTTCAGCGAAATCGTGGTCGAGGCCCCGCAGGCCTTCAAGGACCGCATCGAGAACCAGGCCAAGCTATATCTGAAAGAGGTCGAGAACCTGGCCACGGCGGCAGGCGTAACCTTTGACGCAGATATGTCGACCTTTGCGGTGCCCTACCTGGGCATCATCGACGCGGCCGAGCGCCATGGCTGCGACGTGATCTTCATGGCATCTCATGGCCGGCGCGGGCTGTCCGGCCTGCTGCTGGGCAGCGAGACGCAGAAGGTGCTGACGCATACCGACATCCCGGTGATCGTCTACCGCTGACCCCCGGCGCGCAGCGCCAACAAAGCAAGACCGCCCGCACCGGCATACCGGTGCAGGCGGTCTTTTGCTTGCGCAGGCCGCTTATGAAGCCTTGCTGATGCGCTGCTCGATATGCCTGGCGCGGTCTTCCGAGCCCGGGTGCGACGAGAACATGCTGGACTTGCCGCCGTCGAGCTTGGCCAGTTTCTGGAATGCCGTCACCAGGCCACGCGTGCTGGCCTTGTTCTTGGTCAGCAGGTCAAAGGAATAGTCATCCGCCGCGCTTTCCTGCGACTGCGAGAACTGCGCGTTGATCAGCTTCTCGCCCAGTTCGCCCAGTTGCGACTGCGACAGCGCCGCCACCGCGCCGTTGCCGGCAGCTGCCGCCGCGCCGCGTGCGGCCGTGGCGGTGTACGCAACCTGCATGGCCTTCTTGGTGTGGCCCAGCGCCACGTGGCCCAGTTCATGGCCCAGCACGCCGCGCACTTCGTCGTCGGTCATCATGTCCATCAGGCCGCTGTAGACCCGCACGCAGCCGTTGGCCATGGCCCAGGCGTTGACGTCCTTGGTCATGTAGACCTTGGCGTTGACGTTGGGCACGTCACTGTTCTTCAGGCCGCCCATGATCTTGACCAGGCGCTTGCTATAGGTGGTATTGGCAGCTGCGATCTTGTTGGTCTTGTCCGACTCGGCGCAGGCCTGGTCGGACAAGCTCTTGACGTCGGCGTCGGACAGCGTGGCGGCCTTGGCCAGCGAGGTGCCGGCGCTCAGCATGCCGTCGACATTGGTGGGCATGCCGCCGGAACAGCCGGCCAGCAGTGCCGCCGCGACGGCGCAGGAAGCGAGCGAGAGAGATGCTTTCATGATGTTGTTCTTGGTGAGTGGCTCGGATGTGCCGATAAAGGCCCCGGTACTTTAAGCCATCTCTCTTGCGGCGGGAATCACCCAAATGCTACAAATCGCCAAAAGTGACAATTGATTGCATTCCAGCAGATTCGCGTCCGCCGCCCGGCGCAGCGCTTAGATACCGGCTCACGACAATGTATCTCTTCGACCAGTTCGCCAATACAAAAAGCCCGCGCGGCGCGAACCGGGCGGGCTTTCGGATCTGGTTGCGGGGGCAGGACTTGAACCTGCGACCTTCGGGTTATGAGCCCGACGAGCTGCCAACTGCTCCACCCCGCGGGGCGCAATATACGCGAATTGGCAGCATCTGGATACCCTTGAATGAGAAATGCCCCGCCGGCGTGGACCTGGCCAGGCTTGGGAGCCAACTCTGCAGAGACTTTGAATTTTGAACACCTGCTGAACAGCTACCCACTTAGGAACGTGCTCGAAATAACTTCCCGCTATGCGGCGTTCCGTGAGCGGATGCTGTAGTTCCACGCAGGCAAGGTTGAGTCGTACTCGATGTTCAGTGAAGCACGGACGCAACGAGTGACTGTCCGTCCGGCTTCATAGACTCCG
>NZ_KB902919.1:0-5894 GCF_000379565.1 Cupriavidus sp. UYPR2.512
AAAAAAGAATCAAGCCGCTGATTGCTCGGAAATTTCCTCTTGGCGAGGCAAGACTTGCGCACGAGTTGCTCGGCGAGAAAGGGGTGGCCGGAAAAATCGTGCTCATGGCCAACGCGGCNTTGATACGGTGACCGACGGCAAGCTCGAAAACTCGCAAAGTCAGGATTGGCCCAAGCGAGGCGAATGGCCGAGCATAAAACGCTCGCCTTTCGGAGCCCAATGACCGATTGTCGATCCGGAGCCGACGTAACCTCGGCCATGGGGCGACATTCGACCACTCACGGATCCTGATGCGCGCTCGATGATCTCACAAGCCAAGGGAGCGGGGATTGTGGGGTACAACGTTCAGACGGCCGTTGATGCCAAGCACCACCTGATTGTCGTGCACGAGGTCACGAACATCGGCAGCGACCGATCGCAACTGAGCAAGATGGCGAAGGCTGCGCGTGAAATGATGGGCCGGACAAAAGTGCAGGCCTTTGCTGATTGTGGGTACTTCAATGGACCGGAGATCAGAGCCTGCGAAGACGTCGGCATCACCCCCTTGGGGTCTGACCAAGATTCGGTCGAAATGCTCCCATAAGCCTTGCAGTTATGATGTTCGCGAATCCTATTCTCTGGTGGTATAAGAGATACTCACGCGGTGAACGCCTGCCCGAACTGCCGCGCCCGCTTGACGTCGTCGGTGTGCAAGTAGATCGAAGTGGTCGAAATTGAAGCGTGGCGCAGGTTGTCGCGTACGGCGCTCAGTTCGACGCCCTTCGCGAGCGCATGTGTTGCGTGGGTATGCCGCATCCAGTGAGGCGTGGCCCGTCGCAGCTTTTCTGCCAAGGCCGGATGGTCGTCACCAACGACATCTGCCGCGAGCCTGAAGAACCGGCGCATGATCTCCCACAGTCGCAGAGGCGTAATGCCGGCGTCTGCGCCGTCCAGGCTTCCGATCAAGGGTGTGGCAGGCTCCCACCGGGCACGGCTGACGGGCAGGCCGCGCTCCTGCAGGTAGCGATCCAGTGCCACGCGCGCCAGCGGCGTCAAGGTAACCTTGGCTGGCTTGCCGCCCTTGCCAACGACATGCAGCCAGTGATCGCCGGCGGCATCGACCTCGATATTACGCAACGTGGCATTGGCCAGTTCACTGATACGCAGCCCGGTCGCGTAGCCGAAATCCAGCAGGAAGCGCAGCCGCTGCGCCGCCAGGGCTTGCCAGCCGTATGACCATTCGAGCCCGTTGGCGATGGCGCGCACCAGTAACCATTCTCCTTCGGTGAAGGCGTGGGTGGTCTCCACGGCCATGGCGCGCTTGCTGCCGCGCACCTTGAGGCCGGCAAACGGGTTGGCCACGACATAGCGTTGCTCGATCAGGCAGCGGAACATGGCATTGAGTACGGCTAGCGCATGGGCAATCGAGCGGGGCGACAGGTTGTCAACGAACGGCCGCCAATCCAGGGCCGTGCGCGGACGCGGCGGACCGACCCACCGCTCGCGCGGTGTCGGCTTGCGCAGAAACGCCCGATATTCCGTGGCATCCTTGGTCGTCAGCGACGACAATGCGTTGCCCCGCACGACAATGGCCCACAGGATCAGGCGCTCAGCCTCCTTGCGGTAAGCGCGTTGGGTGGCCCGGGATTCGTGCAGCGCGAGCCAGGCCTGAATGGCCTCGTAATCATTGTCCACGCCCAGAATGCAGGTCGACGCCGGAGCACGGAACGCCCCGGCCGAGCCGTCGACGTCGTGAGGCAGCCGTAGCTGTTTCCAAGGAGTCACGATCGACGGTCGCTCCGCGGTGATCAGGGCGCGGGCGCGCTCGGTCAACGCAGGGTGCGCGGCGAAGAAAGCTTCGATCTTGCAGGCGCTGGCAGGCCCGAGTCCCGGGATGGCGGCCCACCACTGCCGACGGCGTGGAATCCGCACGGTGAGGTCGCTCAGGGTCTGGATACCGACGGCGTGCAGCACGCGGACGGCACGCTCCGGCAACCACAGCGCGATATCGTCCCCGATCTGTGGCGTGGGGACTGGCGTCGAATGCCCTTTGGCGGAGGTTGGCCGGGATTGCTCGCCTTCGAGAGCCGCGCGGCTACCCACAACACCGTACAAGGTCTAGTTACGAACTCCCGAGCACCCGGGCTGATGCAGCGTTTTATAACGATCTCTACATCGTTGAAACTATGGATATGACCTTCTATGCTGCCCACTATGACCACATCCCAAGACACTTGGATCCTGCTGATCGTCAGCCTCCCGACATCTGGTGCGACCGCCCGCATGCGGATCTGGCGCACGCTTAAGGCGCTCGGCGGTGCCGCCTTGCGCGACGGTGCCTATTTGTTGCCGGCAGGCGCGGAGCAAGTGGCGCAGTTCCGCGAACTGGCCGACGAAACGTTGCAGCAGGAAGGCCAGGACTGGCTCCTGACGGTACATCCCGATGAGGACGAAGACACCTCTGCATACCGCGCCTTGTTCGACCGATCGAGCGACTACGTCGAACTCCTTGCAGCCATCTCCGACGCTCGCCAGACCCTTTCCGGGTTAGGTGAAGCCGAACTCAATCGCCTGCTGCGACGCCTCGGGCGTTTATACGAATCGATTCGGAAGATCGATTTCTTTCCCAATGAGGCCTCTGTGCGTGCTGAAGCGCAGTGGCGAGACTTTGTGGGCGCCATCGAAACGATCCTGTCGCCGGGAGAGCCACATGCCGCTGCCGGCGCTATCGCGCGGCGCGACCCAACCCAATACCAGGGGCGGCTATGGGCGACGCGCCGTCATCTCTGGGTTGACCGGGTGGCCTGCGCCTGGCTGATCCAGCGCTTCATTGACCCCCACGCCCGCTTTCTGTGGCTGGAATCTCCCAGCGAATGCCCGACCGAGGCCCTGGGTTTCGATTTCGACGGCGCGACATTCACCCACGTCGGTGACAAGGTCTCCTTCGAGGTGCTGCTGGCGAGCTTCGGCCTGGAATCGAATACAGGATTGCAGCGAATGGCGGAGATGGTCCATGCGCTGGATATTGGTGGGCCCACCGTACCGGAGGCCGGCGGCTTCGACGCAATCCTGGCCGGCGCCCGTGAGCGGCTGGCCGGTGACGACGCGCTGCTGGCCGAGTTCGGCTCCGTGCTGGATTCCCTGCATGCCCACTTCTCGAACAACCGGAAACGCTAGTCGTCACCGAATTCATATTCAGGAATATTCATGAGAAACGTGCAGCAAACCGATGTTCCGCAAGCGCCCGCGGCCGAACGGCCTGGCTATACCCGCTGGCAAATGGTGCTCTACATGCTGCGCCTGGGTACCCTTGGATTTGGCGGCCCCGTTGCCCTCGCAGGCTATATGCACCGAGACTTGGTCGATGAACGCAAGTGGATCACCGATGCCGACTACAAAGAAGGGCTGGCGCTGGCGCAGTTGGCCCCCGGCCCGCTCGCTGCGCAGCTCGCGATCTACCTCGGCTACGTGCATTACCGCATCGTCGGTGCCACCCTGGTCGGGATTGCATTCGTCATTCCATCGTTCCTGATGGTGGTCGCGCTGGGTTGGGCTTATGTCCGATTTGGGGGGCTGACCTGGATGCAGTCGGTGTTCTATGGGGTCGGCGCCGCGGTCATCGGCATCATTGCAATCAGCGCCTACAAGCTCACGAACAAGAGCGTGGGCAAGGACAAGCTGCTATGGGTCATCTACCTGGTGCTGGCTGCGGTGACGGTCGTTACCGAATCCGAGATCGCGTGGTTGTTCCTGGCCGCTGGCATCGTGGTGTGGTTCTGGCGCGCACCGCCCAAGTGGCTGCGCCAAGGCGGTCTCAATGCCCTCGCGGCAACGCAAGTGCCGACTGTGAGCGGGGTCGTCAGCACCGTGGACTGGCCACTGCTGACGCAGATTGGCGTGTTCTTTGCCAAAGCCGGCGCCTTCGTGTTCGGCTCGGGCCTGGCCATCGCCCCATTCCTCTATGGCGGTGTTGTGACCGAGCACCATTGGTTGAACGACAAGCAGTTCGTCGACGCGGTGGCGGTGGCGATGATCACGCCCGGGCCGGTGGTCATGACAGTCGGCTTTATCGGCTACCTGGTTGCGGGCCTGCGGGGCGCATGTGTGGCCGCGCTGGGAACCTTCCTGCCTTGCTATCTGTTCACCGTCATTCCAGCTCCGTACTTCAAGAAGTACGGTAAGCGGCCCGCCATCATTGCCTTCGTCGATGGCGTGACAGCGGCGGCAATTGGTGCGATTACGGGTGCCGTGATCGTACTGGCCAGACGCTCGATTATTGATGTCCCGACCGTCCTGCTTGCGCTCGTCACGGTCGCCTTGCTCTGGAAGTTCAAGAAGCTGCCGGAGCCGGTCATCGTCATCGGCGCCGCCTTGGTTGGCCTCGCTGCCTACCCGCTCCTTCACTCCTGAGCCGCTCACATAAGGAATCAATCCATCATGACCTACCAGATGAAGCCTCTCGGCGTCGATCCAGGCAAGCTCACCGGCCTCTCGGACGGGCGCGATACCAGTCAATAAGCTGCGCTGCCGCGTCAAGGTCGTCCACCTCGCGATTACTCAGCAGTCGCCATTCAATCGGCTTGACGCCTGCCGGCGGGTCAACCTCCCGGGCGACGATGCAAGTGGCATTCACCACGCCGCCTGCAGCATCAGGCAACGCGACACGTTGCGTCCACACCTGCTGTCGTACCGCGCGCGCCGGCTGAGCCTGACGGGCTGCCAGCGTAAAGTGAATCCTGCCCACTGGCTTGCCCGCAGTTACTTGGTCCCACAGCTTGCCGCCGCCAGGCAAGGTGCGATTGTGCTGCGAGCGCAGTAGCCAATCCGCCGGGTGGCCCAACTCCTTTGCCTTGACCATCAGCGCCATGATGTCCGACTCTCGGTCAGCCACATAGACGAGTCGCGTGGCAGGCAGTGCGGCCGCCTGTTCGGCAACCCGCTCATATCCTTCGGTCCAGCGGGTACTTTCCTTGATGCCGGGGCGCACGCCATCCGCACCCTTCGGCTCGCGCGCCCACATGTAGGCGTCAAGCACGCCCAGCGGTTCGCGCGATGGTGTTACCGCGTAAGTCGGGTGCAGATACAGCCCGCGTTGCGCCTCATACGACAGCGGTCCCAGGCCTGTGATGGTCTGGCCGTTAAAGTCCAGCTCCGTTGTGTCTTGGATGCTTAGCACCACTTCGCAAGCTCGCATCCGCTCGGCTGAGCTCTGCCAATGGGGCGCCAGAATATCGCGCCAGTCCAGTTCATCCTGAGCCAGGAAGCGGTACGCCGCAGCCGTTTCCGCCCAGCCGCCGCATGCGCTGGGTATGCTTGCCGTCGGTTTCTCTGCAAGCCGCTCCGCTAGCAGCACCGCTCGCTTGTTCAGGCGCTGGTCGCCCAAGTCAATGTCCTTGAATTCTGCCGCTGCCCAACTCGTTGCCGCTCGCTGCATGTGCCGCCCAAAATGCAAGAGTGAACGACAATCCGAAAGAGTTTACAACCCCACCCGCTATGTCATTGACCGTAAACGACTTTTTGCGGAGCACCGGCCATAGCACTAACGCTGCCAGCAGCGCTACCAAGCTCAATGCATGTCTGAGAGTTCGGCGAAATGAAGAAGGCATGAGGTTCTCCTCCACAATATTGCATCACTTTTGGCCTCTGACCTCATTGGTTGCATGTTCTGAGTGCCACATCAAGCGGGATCGGACTTCCAATTGCCATCTGGGCGGTACTAGCAAGGGATAGCAGATACACGCCACCTGTCGTGGCTTTATAGTCCAGGCGCGTGCACTGCTGCCAATCGGTCGAACGAACCTCTTCTCAAGGAGCGCAAGCATAGATCGCATGATGGCTAACAGGTTGGACCGGGGCGAGGAAAACCCGATAGGGAATGTGAGCCACAGCGCTCGATGATCAGATGAGGACTTTGC
>NZ_KB902920.1:0-107989 GCF_000379565.1 Cupriavidus sp. UYPR2.512
CGCAGCCCAAGGTGCGCACGCCCGCATCTCCGCGATGCTTCTCGATAATGCGACCGAAGGTCTTCCATGGCACGAATTCCATGACCTGCGCGAACAGCGTCTTGCCCACATTCATGGGTCGATCCTGGTCGTTGAAACCCGAAAGGATCGCAAATTTTCCGTTCGAAATTCAAATCGTGGACACCCATGGAATCCTCACAACCCGCGTCAGCATTGGCTTCCAAGCCAATGACCCTCAAATAAACCGGACACTAGTGTAATCGAATACAATCGGATCGAGATACTCCCCGCCATCACCCCGCACGGCCGGGAAAGCGCCGCCCGCCGGCGCGGCTCGGGCGCCGCTACCCGCCGCCTGCGCCGGCATCTCCAGTTCCGTACGACCGAACGAAAACAACACACCCCGCCCGGAGACCCCATGGCTTCCCGCATCGTCCGCGCCGCCTGCCCGCATGACTGTCCCGACACTTGTGCCTTGCTCGTCACCGTCGAGGACGGCCGTGCTGTCAAGGTGGCGGGCGATCCCGACCATCCCGGCACGCAGGGCGTGCTGTGCACCAAGGTGTCGCGCTACACCGAGCGCACCTACCACCCGGACCGGCTGCTGACGCCGATGAAGCGTATCGGCAAGAAGGGCGAAGGCAAGTTCGCGCCGATCTCCTGGGAGGAGGCGCTGGACACCATCGCCACCCGCCTGCAGGCGATCGCGGCGCGCGATCCGCAGGCCATCGTGCCGTACAGCTACGCCGGCACCATGGGGCTGGTGCAGGGCGAGAGCATGGCCGCGCGCTTCTTCAACAAGCTGGGCGCGTCGCGGCTGGACCGCACCATCTGCGCCAGCGCCGGTGCCACCGCGCTGCGCTACACCTACGGCGCCAGCGTGGGCATGGACATGGAGCACGTGGCCGATGCCAAACTGGTGATCATCTGGGGCGGCAACCCGATTGCCTCCAACCTGCATTTCTGGACCCGCGCGCAGGAAGCCAAGCGGCGCGGCGCCACGCTGGTGGCGATCGACCCGTACCGCTCGCTGAGCGCCGAGAAGTGCCACCGCCATATCGCCCCGATGCCCGGCACCGACGGCGCGCTGGCGCTGGCGCTGATCCATGTGCTGATCCGCGATGACCTGCTCGATCACGACTACATCGAACGCCACACCGTCGGCTTCGAGGCGCTGCGCGAGCGCGCGCAGGCCTACACGCCGGCACGCGCGGCCGGGATCTGCGGCATCCCGGCCGAGGACATCGAATGGCTGGCCGGCCTCTACGGCCAGCTGGCGGTGCGCGAGCGCCAGCCGGTGGCGATCCGCCTGAACTACGGCATGCAGCGCGTGCACGGCGGCGGCCAGGCGGTGCGCGCGGTGGCGTGCCTGCCGTCGCTGGTGGGCGCCTGGCGCCATCCGGCGGGGGGGCTGCAGCTGTCGACCTCGGGCTTCTTCCCGGTCAACGAGGCCGCCCTGCAGCGCCCGGACCTGCTGCCGGGCTGGCCGCAGAAGCTGCCGCGCATCGTCAACATGAGCACCATCGGCGACGCGCTGCTGGCCGAGCCGACACCCGGTGCGCCGCGCATCGAGGCCGTGGTGGTGTACAACAGCAACCCCGTCGCGGTGGCGCCGGAATCCGGCAAGGTCGCCGCGGGCTTCGCGCGCGAGGACCTGTTCACGGTGGTGCTGGAGCACTTCCGCACCGACACCGCCGACTATGCCGACATCCTGCTGCCGGCGACCACGCAGCTTGAGCACACCGACGTGCACAAGGCCTACGGCCATACCTATTTCCTGGCCAACAACGCCGCCATCGCGCCGATGGGCGAGGCCCTGCCCAATACCGAGATCTTCCGCCGGCTGGCGCAGCGCCTGGGCTTCACCGAGGCGTGCTTTGCCGACAGCGACGAGGCCATCGCCGCGCAGGCCATCATTCCGGGCGATGCGCGCGCGGCCGGCATCAGCTGGGAATCATTGAAGGCGCAGGGCTGGCAGAAGCTGGCGCTGCCGGCGGCGCCGTTCGCCGAGGGCGGCTTCCCGACCGCATCGGGCAAGTGCCAGTTCTATTCGGAGCCGATGGCGCGTGACGGCTTCGATCCGCTGCCCGACTACGTGCCGCAGTACGAAGCACCGCAGACCGCGCCAGAACTGGCGGCGCGCTATCCGCTGGCGATGATCTCGCCGCCGGCGCGCAACTTCCTCAACAGCTCCTTCGTCAACGTCGACAGCCTGCGCGCCACCGAGGGCGAGCCGCACCTGGACATCCATCCGGCCGACGCCGCCGAGCGCGGCATCGTGCACGGCGCCATGGTGCGCGCCTTCAACGACCGCGGCAGCATGGTGGCACGCGCCCGCGTCACCGACCGCGCGCGGCGCGGGCTGGTGGTGGGCCTGTCGATCTGGTGGAAGAAGCTGGCTTCGGACGGCAAGAACGCCAATGAGCTGACCAGCCAGCGCCTGACCGACCTGGGCCGCGCGCCGGTGTTCTATGACTGCCTGGTGCAGGTCGAGGCCTGCACGGAAGGGGCAGTCCTGTCGGCATGACGCCGCTGCCCGGCCGCCAGCGCAGGGCGGCACTCCTGGCGGCGGCCGGCCTTACCGCGGTGGTCCTGGTGACGGCCGGGTGCGAGGCCGTCGGCTACTACGCGCAGTCGATCGGCGGCCACCTGGGCGTGATGGCCCAGGCACAGCCCCTGACCGAGGCCATCGCCAGCGCGCGCGACGCCAACGATGCGCGCCTGGCGCAGCGGCTGGCGCTGGCCGGCCGCATGCGCGACTTCGCCTCGCGCGAACTGAAGCTGCCCGAGAATGGCAGCTACCGCCGCTACGCCAACCTGCACCGGCCCTACGTGGTGTGGAGTGTGTTCGCCACGCCCGAGCTGTCGATGGAACTGCGCAAGTGGTGCTTCCCCGTCGTCGGCTGCATCAGCTACCGCGGCTACTACGCCCAGTCCGATGCCGAGCAGTATGCGCAGGGCCTGCGCCGCGACGGGCTTGAGACGTACGTGGCCGGCATCCCAGCCTATTCGACGCTGGGCTATTTCGACGATCCGCTGCTCAATACCTTCGTCTACCTGCCCGAGGGCGAGCTGGCGCGGCTGATTTTCCATGAGCTGGCGCACCAGGTGGTCTACGTGCGCAACGACACCGCCTTCAACGAATCCTTCGCCACCGCGGTGGAAGCGGCGGGCGTGGAGCGCTGGCTGGCCGAGGATGCGTCGGAGGACGCGCGCGCCAGCTATCGCCAGTACGATGCCCGGCGCCAGCAGTTCCGCGCGCTGTTGCTGGGCACGCGCGACCGGCTGGTGGCGCTGTACCAGACCCCGCTCGATGATGACGCCAAGCGCGAGGGCAAGGCCAAGATCTTCGCCGACCTGCGGGCCGAGTACGCGCGGCTGCGCACGGAGTGGGGCGGCTACAGCGGCTATGACCGCTGGTTCGGCCAGCCCCTGACCAATGCCCACCTGGCCGCGGTGGCCACCTACCAGCAGTGGGTGCCGGCCTTCACCGCGTTGCTGGCGCAGTGCAACGGCAACTGGCAGCGGTTCTATGACGAGGCCGCCCGTATCGGCGCGCTGCCCGCCGCCGAGCGCGAGGCCGCGCTGCACCGGCTGGCGCCGCCGGCCACGCGCACCGGCACGCTGACCGCGGGCGGCAAGACCGCGGCCAACTAAGCTGCCGCGCCGCCGCGCGCGCCGCTTACCAGGTATCGATGAAACGTCTCGCTGCGTTGGCCTGGCGGCCGAGGTTCCCCGGCGGCACCGAGGCCAGCCCGCGCAGCAGCCAGCGCCGCGTGTCGGCCGGGTCGATCACCGCGTCGATCTCCAGGTGGCTGGCCATGTTGAGCGCGCGGCCGCGCTGGTAGGCGCCGTCGACCATGCGCGCGAACAGCGCCTCGCGCTCGTCGGGGTCGGCCACCGCCTCCAGCTCCTTGCGGAAGCCCAGCCGGATCGCGCCCTCGATGCCCATTGCGCCGAACTCGCCGCTGGGCCAGGCCGCGGTGAAGAAGGGCGCGGCAAAGCTGCCGCCGGCCATGGCTTGCGCGCCCAGTCCGTAGCCCTTGCGCAGCACCACCGTGAAGAATGGCACGCGCAGCGCGCCAGCGGTGACAAAGAGGCGCGACACGTGCCGCACCGTGGCGGTCTTCTCGGCCTGCGGCCCGACCATGAAGCCCGGGGTGTCGCACAGCGACACCATCGGCAGCCCGTGCGCGTCGCACAGCTGCATGAAGCGCGCGGCCTTGTCGGCGGCGGCGCTGTCGATGGCGCCGCCGAGGTGGCGCGGGTTGTTGGCGATGCAGCCGAAGGCGCGGCCTTCGATGCGGATCAGCGCGGTGATGACGCCGGTGCCGAACGCCGCGCGCAGCTCCAGCACCGAGCCGCTGTCCGCCATGGCGGCGATCACCGCGCGCATGTCGTAGCTGCGCAGGCGGTTCTCGGGGATGGCGTGGCGCAGGTGGCGCGGGTCTTCGGCACGCCAGTCATGCACATCGCCCTGGAAGTAGGACAGGTAGCGCTGCGCGGCCTCGACCGCGGCCGCTTCGTCGTCGACCAGCACGTCGATCACGCCGTTGGGCCCCTGCACGCTGACGGGGCCCACTTCCTCCGGCGCGAACACGCCCAGCCCGCCGCCCTCGATCATGGCCGGCCCGCCCATGCCGATGGTGGCGCTGCGCGTGGCGATGATGACGTCGGCGCAGCCCAGCAGCGCCGCATTGCCGGCAAAGCAGCGGCCCGAGACGATGCCCACCAGCGGCACCTGGCCCGACAACCGTGCGAACTGGATGAACGAGGTGCAATCCAGCCCGGCCACCACCGGCATGTCAGTGTCGCCAGGGCGGCCGCCGCCGCCCTCGGCAAACAGCACCACCGGCATCTGCCACTGGCGCGCCAGCGCCAGCATCCGGTCCAGCTTCTTGTGGCCGTAGAACCCCTGCGTGCCGGCCAGCACGGTGTAGTCGTAGGCCAGCACCATGCAGCGCGTATCGGCGCCGGGAAAGCGCGCCGCGTTGATGGTGCCGATGCCGGTGACGATGCCGTCGGCAGGCGTGGCGCTGACCAGGTCCTCGACGCTGCGGCGCTGCCGTTGCGCGGCGATGGCGAGCGCGCCGTACTCGATGAAGGAGTCGTCGTCGCACAGCTGGGCGATGTTCTCGCGCGCCGTGCGGCCGCCCTGGGCGTGGCGCCTGGTGACGGCCTGGGCGCGTGCGGCGTCGTGGCCGAGGGCGTGGCGCTCCAGCGTTTCGCGCAGGTCCGCGCGCACATGGCCGAGGTCGGCCGCTGCGGCGGTCTCGGCGGCATGGCCGGCATCGTCGCCGGGGGCCAGCACGATGACCGCGGCGCCGGCGCGCAGCGTGGCGCCCGCAACGGCCAGCACGCGCAGCACCGTGCCGGGGGCGGGCGCCTCCAGCGGATGCTCCATCTTCATCGCTTCGATGATGGCCAGCGGCTGGCCGCGCCTGACCGTGTCGCCTGCGCGCACGTGAATGGCGGCGAGCGCGCCGTCCATGGGCGCCGGCACGACAATGGCGTCGTCGGGGAGGTCGGCCAGCGCCTGGTCCGCGTCCGCCGGCGCGCTGTCTGCGAGGGCGGGCGGCGCGTGCAGCACCGGGTGGTCGGCATCGGCCGTCGCCAGTGCGGCCAGCGCCTGGTCCAGGTACTGCGTGTGCACGGCATTGCGGCGCACGTCGTCCAGCTGCAGCAGGTCCTGCAGCAAGCGACGGTTGGTGTCGATGCCTTCGATGCGGAACTCGCACAGCGCGCGGTAGGCGACCGCAAGCGCACGCGCGTAGTCGCCCCCGGGTTCGTGCACGATCAGCTTGGCCAGCAGCGAATCAAAGCGCGGATTGGCCGTCATGCCGGCAAAGCCAGCGCTGTCCACGCGCACGCCTGGCCCGTTGGGCGGCTCGAATGCCGTCAGCGTGCCGCTGGCCGGGCGCAGCTGGCCCTGCGCGTCGAGGTGCTCGGCATTGATGCGCAGCTGCACCGCGATGCCGCGCGGCGCGCTCGCCTGCTCCAGGCCCAGGTCGGCCAGGCGCGCGCCGGCGGCGATGGCCAGCTGGGTTTGCACGAGGTCGATGCCGGTCACCATCTCGGTCACCGTGTGCTCGACCTGCAGGCGCGGGTTGGCCTCCATGAACCAGAACGCTGGGCCGACATCGCCGCCGCCTTCCACCAGGAATTCGAACGTGCCGATGCCGCGATAGGCGGCGGCGCGCGCCAGTGTGGCGGCGGCATCGGCCAGCCTTGCGCGCAGTGCGTCGTCCAGGGCCGGGCTGGGGGCGATCTCCACCAGCTTCTGGTGGCGGCGCTGCAGGCTGCATTCGCGCTCGCCCAGCGTCAGCACGCGGCCGTCGGCGTCGGCGACCACCTGAATCTCGATATGGCGCGGCGCGGCGACGATGCGCTCCACGTAGACCGCGCCATTGCCAAATGCCGCGGTCGCTTCCGAGACGCAGCGTGCGTAGGCCTCGTCGATCTCGGCAGCGCGATGCACGGCGCGCATGCCGCGCCCGCCGCCGCCGGCGAGCGCCTTGATCATCATGCCCGCTTGCCCGTCGAGGCTGTCGAAGAAGGCCCGCGCCTGCCCCAGCGAGGTCGGGCCGGTGGTGCCGGGCACGACCGGCACGCCATGCTCGCGCGCCAGCGCGCGGGCGCGGGCCTTGTCGCCGAACAGGCGCAGCACGTCGGGCGCGGGGCCGGCGAAGACCAGCCCGGCGTCCAGGCAGGCCTGCGCAAAGTCGGCGTTCTCGGACAGGAAGCCGTAGCCGGGGTGCACCATGCCGCAGCCCGCCCGCCGCGCAGCGTCCACCACGGCGGCAATGTCGAGGTAGGCGCGCGGACCAGTGCCGGGCAGCGCCACGGCCGCGTCGGCCTTGCGCACGTGCAGCGCGTCGCGGTCGTCTTCGCTGTACAGCGCCACGCTGGGAATGCCCATGGCCGCGGCGGCCCGCGCGATGCGGATGGCGATTTCGCCGCGATTGGCGATCAGGAGCTTGTCGGTCGTCATGATGCGGGAGGGAGCGTTGATGGCGGGCGTTGGGCGGGGCGCAGCGCGGGTATGTACTCGTTGGTATATTTTTTTACCGTTGGGTACGATCCTAGGGTGACTGGGTATTCGCGTCAATCGGCCGTTTTCCCTTTGGGCGCCGCAGACCGCGGCGTCAGGCAAGGGCTCGACCGGGCTGGCATTCCGATCCCGCCATGCGAGAATTGCATCATGTCGATTGCACCCAGATCCGCACCGCTGAACCCGCCGTTGAGCGCACCGCCAGAGCCGCAGCCGGCCCGCCCGCATATCGCCGAGCGCCAGGAGGCCCGCCGCCGCCAGATCCTCGATACTGCCGCGCAGCTCTTCTACAGCAAGGGCTATCCCGGCATGACCATGAACGACCTGTGCCGCGCGCTGGGCGTGACCAAGCCGGCGGTCTACTACTACTTTACTGACAAGTACGAGATTTTCGACATCCTGTGCCGCGAGTCGGCCCAGACCTGCCTGCCCGTGATCCGCGAGACCGCGGACCCGGCGCTGCCGGTGCGCGAGCGCCTGCAGGCCTGCCTGCTCGAGATGGCGCGGCGCTGCGTCGCCTGCCATGTGCCGGCCACGCTGAGCTTTCGCGACAACCAGTACCTGCGCCCCGACACCGTGGCGTGGCTCGACAGCATGGCGCGGGACTTCTATCGCGACCTCTATGCGCTGCTGGAAGAGGGCAAGCGCGATGGCGTGTTCGCCTTCGGCGACGCGCGCGTGACGGCGCATGCGATCGGCAGCGTGGTGGGGTTCCTGTACACCTGGCATGAACCCGGGCGCATGGACCCGCAGACACTGGCGCAGGAGCTTGCCGCCAGCATGATGAAGCTGGCGTTGCCCAGCGGCGGGTGAGTGCAGATTTGTCTCACTAGGGGTTATCCCGCTACTTGCGCCCGATCGGTGGCGCATAATGCCCGTCAGGGGCTCCAAGGCCAGTCCGGTGGCCCCGAGGACTTCGTCTAAGTTGTTGTTTTAACCGGGGCGCACGTTTAGCATCTCGGCAAAATCGAACGACCATTCAGAAATTCAGGAGACGGTGCTATGGAAAGAATTTGGCTGAAACACTACCCGGCCGGCGTTCCCGCCGAGATCGATGCCAGCCAGTTCCGCTCGCTTGCCGCGCTGCTCGAGGCGTCTTTCCGCACCTATGCCGACCGCAAGGCTTTCGTCTGCATGGACAAAGCGATCACCTACGGCGAACTGGACCAGCTGTCAGCCCACTTTGCCGCGTGGCTGCAGTCGCGCGGACTGCGCCCCGGCGCTCGCGTGGCGATCATGATGCCGAACGTGTTGCAGTACCCGGTAGTGCTGGCGGCAGTGCTGCGCGCGGGCTTCGTGGTGGTCAACGTCAATCCGCTCTACACCCCGCGCGAGCTGGAGCACCAACTCAAGGACAGCGGCGCCGAGGCCATCGTGATTCTGGAGAATTTTGCCTCCACGCTGCAGCAGGTGCTGGCCAAGACCCCGGTCAAGCACGTGGTGGTGGCCAGCATGGGCGACTTGCTGGGCGGCCTGAAGGGCGCGATCGTCAATTTCGTCGTGCGCAACGTCAAGAAGATGGTGCCGGCGTGGGAACTGCCCACCTGCGTGCGCTTCAATAGCGTGCTGGCCGAAGGCCGCAGGCTGACCCTGCAGCCGGTCACCACCGGCCCCGACGACATCGCCTTCCTGCAGTACACGGGCGGCACCACCGGCATCTCCAAGGGCGCGGTGCTGCTGCACCGTAACATCGTGGCCAACGTGCTGCAGTCCGAGGCATGGATGCAGCCAGCCCTGAACAAGGGCGCCCATATCGACCAGCCGATCACCATCACCGCGCTGCCGCTGTACCATATCTTCGCGCTGACGGTCTGCTGCCTGCTGGGCATGCGCAGCGGTGGCATGAGCGTGCTGATCCCGAATCCGCGCGATATCCCGGGCTTCATCCAGGAACTGCAGAAGTACAAGTTCAACATGTTCCCGGCGGTCAACACGCTGTACAACGCGCTGCTCAACAACCCGGAGATCGGCAAGGTCGACTTCTCCGGCCTGCGCGTGGCCAACGGCGGCGGCATGGCGGTGCAGGAGGCGGTGGCCAAGCAATGGCTGGCCAAGACCGGCTGCCCGATCATCGAAGGCTACGGCCTGTCCGAGACCTCGCCCTCGGCCACCTGCAACCCGACCGACACCAATGCCTTCTCCGGCACTATCGGCATGCCGCTGCCGTCGACTGAAGTGGTGATCCGCGACGATGACGGCAAGGACGTGCCGCTCGGCCAGCCGGGCGAGATCTGCATCCGCGGCCCGCAGGTGATGGCCGGCTACTGGAACCGCCCGGACGAAACCGCCAAGGTCATGACCCCGGACGGCTTCTTCAAGACCGGCGACATCGGCGTGATGGACGAGCGTGGCTATACCAAGATCGTCGACCGCAAGAAGGACATGATCCTGGTGTCGGGCTTCAACGTGTATCCGAACGAGGTCGAAGGCGTGGTCGCCGAATGCCCGGGCGTGCTGGAAGTGGCGGCCGTGGGCGTGCCCGACACGCACTCGGGCGAGGTGGTCAAGCTGTTCGTGGTGAAGAAGGATCCGGGGCTGACCGAGGCCGATGTGATCGAGTTCTGCAAGGAGCGGCTGACCGGCTACAAGCGGCCCAAGTACGTCGAGTTCCGCACCGAGCTGCCCAAGACCAACGTCGGCAAGATCTTGCGCCGCGAACTGCGCGACAGCCGCAAGGCGGCCTGAGCTTGCTAAGTGATTCGGTATCCCGCTGGTTTGCTCCCTCTCCCGCTAGCGGGAGAGGGAGCACACAAGCAGTGATTCCACCGCGGGCGGTTTGCGCGCGGCGCTTCAGCACTCATTCGACGGCGCCAGCCGCGCATCCGGGCTCCCGTCCAGATAAATCACCCGCACGCACATGCCCGGTTCCACGCCCGGCAACGCGGGCGCATTGGCCGACACGATTGCGCCGTCCATGGTGCGTACCTTGTACTGAAACAAGTCCACCTGCTGCACCGGCGCAGGCTTGCTGAACAGCCGGCTCAGGTCGAAGGCAAAGCCCACGCCCACGCCGCCGCCCCCGTGGCCGCCGCTCGCGGCGCCCACGCCGACGCTGGTACCGCCGCCGTAGTACGGGGGCACCTGGGCCACGTCCAGGCGGGTCAGGAACGTCTTCTCGGTGACGCGGCCAAGCCTGATGGTGGCATTCACCGGGGTGACCTGCGGCGGCGGCGGCGGCGTGCTGCTGCATGCAGCCAGCACCGGCAGCAAGCCGTACAGGGTAAAGATGGCAAGCGGTTTCATGGCGAGATCAGGCCGGTCTTGAGCCGGCCAAGCAGTCGGAACAGGGCGCGCCGGTCGGTCTCGGCCAGGCCCGAGAACAGTTGCCCGATCCAGTCCTCATGCGCACGCGCCATGCGCGAGAACGCGGCGCGCCCGGCCGGCGTCAGGCGGATCAGGTAGGCACGGCGGTCAGTGGGCAGGGCCTCGCGCGAGACCAGGCCTTCCTGCTGCAGCTGGTCGGTGATGCCGGTGACGTTGCCGCCTGTCACCATCATGCGGCGCGACAGCTCGCCCATCTTCAGGCCTTCCGGATGGCGGTCGAGCTGTGCCATCAGGTCGAAGCGCGGCAGCGTGCAGGCAAAATCCTGGCGCAGCCGCGAACGGATATCGCCCTCGATCAGGGTGGTGCAGGTCAACAGCCGCAACCACAGCCGCAGCGCTTCGTGCTCGGTCTGGTCGGCGCGGGTTTCAAGGTCGACCGGCGCGCTTTCGGCGCCGGCGGCAGGGAACGGGTTTGGCATCTTCAGTGCATCGGTGCGCAGGTGTGCGGCCGCAGCCGCCAGGGGCCGCCCACGGGGCGGGCAGCCGACATTTGATGCCTCAAGTATATGCGCGATACGCGCCGCCGCCCTGCCGGCGGTCAAATCGGTGTCAATCCACCTTGGCGCCGGAATCCTTGACCACCTTGGCCCACTTGGCGGTTTCGGCGCGGATGAACGCGGCGAACTGCTCCGGCGTGTTGCCGACAGGCTCGGCGCCCTGCGCCTGCAGGCGTTCGCGCACGGCCGGGGCATGCAGCGCCTTGGCCACTTCCTGCTGGATGCGGTGGATGACATCCGGCGGCGTGCCGGCCGGCGCCAGCATGCCGAACCAGGAGCTGGCTTCATACTGCGGCAGGCCCGCGGCCTGGGCGATGGTCGGCACGCCCGGCAGCGCCGGCGACGGCCTGGCGCTGGTCACCGCCAGCGCCTTGAGCTTGCCGCTCTTGATCAGCGCCATCGACGACGGCAGGTTGTCGAACATCACCTGCACGGTGCCCCCGGCCAGGTCCGTCAGCGCCGGCCCGCTGCCCTTGTACGGGAAGTGGACCATGAAGGTCCGGGTCTGGGTCTTGAACAACTCCCCGGCCAGGTGGATCGAGGTGCCGTTGCCGCTGGAGGCCATGTTGATCTTGCCGGGGTTGGCGCGCGCGTAAGTGATCAGGTCCTTGACGCTCTCGATCTTGTTTTGCTGCGCGAACGCTGGGTTCAGCACCAGCACGTTGGGCACGGCCGCCACCTCGGTGATCGGGGCGAAGTCCTTGATCGGGTCGAACGGCAGCTTGCCGTACAGCGACTGGTTGATGCCATGCGTGCCCACGGTGCCCATCAGCAGCGTGTAGCCATCCGGCGCGGCCTTGGCGACGAGATCCGCGCCGATATTGCCGCCGGCACCGGGTTTGTTGTCGACCACCACGTTCCAGCCCGGCAGCCTGGCCAGCTCCGCGGCCACGGCGCGGGCCAGGATGTCAGTGGTGCCGCCGGCGGCAAAGGGCACCACCAGCCGGATCGGCTTGGCCGGGTACGGGTCGGCGGCCAGCGCCGACTGGCTGGCGAGCGCGGCAAGGCTGGCGGACAGCAACAGCGCGACGGCGCGCCGGCGATTGGGTTGCATGCGTGGTCTCCTGGTGTTGTGCGCCTGCCCGGCACGGTGGGCGGCATGGGTCAGTGCATTCTAGTCGTCACCCGTGGCCGCGCCGATGAGGTGATGCCCTATGGGTATATCCAAAGTCCGCGCCAATGCAAAAAGGCACCCGAAGGTGCCTTTCAAGATCGTCCTTGTGACTGGCGATCAGAACTTGTGGCGGATGCCCAGTGCAGCGCCGACCATGGTGGTCTTGCCGGTGCCCAGGAAGTAGCCGTTGGCAAAGCTGATCGCCGAGGTGTCGAAGTTCAGGCCTGCGTACTTCGAGAAGGCCGTGGTCAGGTAGACGTCGGTGCGCTTGGACAGGTTGTAGTCGGCGATGAACGAGATCTGCCAGGGGTTCTTGATGTTGTTGGTGGTGTTGGTGGTGGCGGCGGCCGGGTTGAAGTTCTTGACGTCGTCGTAGTAGTAAGCCAGCGTCAGGCCCAGTTGCGGCATGACCTGATAGTTGGCGCCGACCCAGTAGTAGTTGTCCTTCAGGATGGTGTTGTCGTTGGCATGCTTGTTCATGCCCCAGCGGTAGCCGGCCATGACCTTGGCCGGGCCGAAGGCATAGCTTGCGGCGACCGCAGCCTTCTTGAAGTCACCGGTGCCGCCGCCGGCGGTCAGGGTCGGGTTGTACTGGTCATAGGCGGCCGAAATGCCGAACGGGCCGGCGGCCCAGGCCACGCCGGCACCGTAGCCGGTGTCGCGGCGGAATTGGCCCGGGACTTCGCCGTTGCCGGCGACGCCGTTGCCGAACGACCAGTGGGCGACCGCGGTAACCGGGCCGAACACGCCGGTGTACTTGGCGGTGTTGTCCGAGCGGAAGTTCGCGCCGAGCTGGGCGACCACCGGTTCATACTGGGTGGCATAGCCGGTCGGCGAGTAGTTGGCCATCATGTCGAACATCGAGGTGTACTGGCGACCCAAGGTCACGCGGCCGACCTGGCTGCTTTCCAGACCAACGTAGGCCTGGCGGCCGAAGAGACGGCCGCCTTGCTGCAGCGAGCCGGAGTCGATGCCGAAACCGCTTTCCAGCACGAACAGCGCCTTCAGGCCGCTGCCCAGGTCTTCCACGCCGCGCAGGCCCCAACGCGAACCGGACAGGCCGCCCGAGGACATGCGGTAGAGGTTTTCCGCGGGGCCGACGGCGAAGCCATTGGCGGCCGACGGGGTGACGCTGGACATATGGCTCACGTATTCGATGTTGGCATCGACGACACCGTACAGGGTCACGCTCGATTGGGCCTGCGCCGCCCCAGCAAATGCGCCAAGCGCTGCCAGCGCCAGAAGCGATTTCTTCATGCTCGTTGATCTCCACTGTAAGAATTATTGGTGACGGCGCGGGAGAACCTCCTGTTGGTCTCCACCCCCCGCGCGTCAAACTTCCTTGGAAGTTGCGAAGTACTGTAACAAACAACCCTTAATTCACTACTCAGGCCGATCCCCCTTGTCTTCTTTTAACAACTCAGGGTTTCTGAGTAGCCAGGCGCATCAATGCAAGGCGGGATGCGGGTTGGCGCCGATTAGAGGCAAGCTACAATGCGGGTAATCCCGATGGCCCCTGCGCGTGCCGCGCCGCGGCTGCGCACCCCACGATGGCAGGGACTGCCGGGAACGAAGACCAACCGCCTCTGCGACATGGACACCCTGATCAAAGAATTCGACGTGGCATTGCGCGCCATTGCCGGCGCCACGCGCACCGCGCGCGCCAACCCGGCTGACCGGCTGGCGCCGGACACCGAACAGATGAGCGCCGATGAACGCCGCCACGTGGCCGGGCTGATGCGCATCAACCATGTCGGCGAGGTCTGTGCGCAGGCGCTGTACCAGGCCCAGAAGCTCACCGCGCGCAACGGCGCGGTACGCGCGCAGATGGATGCCGCCGCGCGCGAAGAGGAAGACCACCTGGCCTGGTGCGCCGAGCGCCTGCGCGAGCTGGGCTCGCGCCCGAGCCTGCTCAACCCGCTGTGGTACGCCGGCGCCTTCGCCATTGGCTGGATGGCCGGCCGCGCCGGCGACCGTGTCAGCCTGGGCTTCGTCGCCGAGACCGAGCGCCAGGTCGAGCACCACCTGGGCGGGCACCTGGACCGCCTGCCCGAGGCCGACGGCCGCTCGCGCGCCATCCTCGAGCAGATGCGCGACGACGAGATCCGCCACGGCGACGCCGCGCGCGATGCCGGCGGGATCCCGTTGCCCGCCCCGGTGCGGGCGCTGATGCGCGGCGCGTCGCGCGTGATGACCACCGCCGCTTACCGGATCTGAGCCGACCCTGCCTGCCCCGCGCCGACCCTGGTTCCGGCGGGGCTGGCGGGCAATTGTTGTATCCTTCCTTCGCGCGACGGGGCAGGTCTTTCCCGTGCCGCCGGCAGTTCCCCCGCAAGTGGTTCTCAGGTGGTTTCTCGGCTTTCCTCCCTAAGATCTTCATTTCATTAAGGATTCACTTTTTGGGTGCGTGAGGTGTGCGCGCTAAGTCATTGTTCTGATTCAAAAAAACTCGTTTGTTGCCCTGCAACCAGCCTTGACCCGCCATATGGCTTCCTCTAAAGTGGGAAATAGTGTGAGGAAGTGTATTTTTGTGTGAAATTGGGCCCCGGCCGTGGGATGATGTCGCCATAGTCGGAGCAGAAGGGATTCACGCGCATGCTGGCCGACAACCGGCCGGCAGGGACCGGGAGCGAGCTTGTTTCAGGGAGCATCGGCACTCTCGCTGGATGCCAAGGGGCGGATGTCCATTCCGTCCAGGCACCGCGAGGCGCTGCAACAGCAGGCCGAGGGCCGGGTGACGCTGACCAAGCACCCGGATGGCTGCCTGTTGCTGTTTCCCCGGCCCGAGTGGGAAACCTTCCGCACGCGCATTGCAGCGCTGCCGATGGATGCGCACTGGTGGAAGCGCATCTTCCTGGGCAACGCCGCCGACGTGGAAATGGACGGCGCGGGCCGGGTGCTGATCGCCCCGGAACTGCGCAGTGCCGCCATGCTCGACAAGGAAGTCATGCTGCTCGGCATGGGCAGCCATTTCGAAGTGTGGGATGCCGCGACCTACGCCGCCAAGGAACAGCAGGCGATGGCGCAGGGCATGCCCGAAGCATTGAAGAATTTCTCTTTCTGACGAGGTCATGAGTCCTACCGGAACGCCGGCAACCCCCGCCCTGCGCCATCGCACCGTGCTGCTGGACGAGGCCGTCGACGCCTTGGTCTGGCGGCCCGACGGGGTCTACGTCGACGGCACCTTCGGCAGGGGAGGGCACAGCCGGGCGGTGCTGGCCCGGCTGGGGCCAGACGGGGCCCTGGTTGCATTCGACAAGGACCCAGCAGCAATCGCAGAAGCGGGCACCATCAAGGATGCCCGCTTCTCCATTGAGCACGCGAGCTTTGCGGCCATGGCCGAGCGCCTGTCGGGGCGCGGCCACGTCGCTGGCGTGCTGCTCGACCTGGGGATCAGCTCGCCCCAGATCGACGAGGCGGCGAGGGGGTTTTCCTTTCGTTTCGAGGGCCCGCTGGACATGCGCATGGACACCACGCGCGGCATCACTGCCGCGCAGTGGCTGGCGCAGGCGGATGAGCAGGACATTGCCAGGGTGATACGAGACTATGGGGAAGAACGGTTTGCTGTACAGATTGCAAAGGCGATTGTTGCTCGCCGGAGCGAACCCGGCGATGGCGGACCCATCGCCACTACTGCCGACCTTGCCGCGCTCGTGGCGAAAGCCGTCAAGACACGCGAGAAGGGTCAGGACCCTGCGACCCGCACCTTTCAGGCTCTACGGATTCACGTCAATCAAGAGCTTGAGGACCTCGAAAGAGGGCTGAAGGCGGCGTATGAACTGCTGCAGGTCGGAGGGCGCCTGGTGGTGATCAGCTTCCACTCGCTGGAGGACCGCATTGTCAAGCGGTTCATGGCGGCGCACGCCCGTCCCCAGCAGGATGCCGACCCGGCGCTGCGCCGCGCGCCGCTGCGCGCGGCCGACCTGCCGCAACCGACGCTGCGCCTGCTCGGCCGCTACAAGCCCGGCACCGAAGAGGTGGCTGCCAACCCGCGCGCGCGCTCGGCCGTGATGCGCGTGGCCGAAAAGCTGGCGCCTGCCGCGGCACCCACCGGCGGAGGCGCGCGCGCATGAACCGCCTGACCTTCTTCCTGCTCGCCGCGCTGATCCTGTGCGCGCTGTCGCTGGTGAGCGCGCAGCACCAGGCGCGCACGCTGTTCGTCGCGCTGGAGCGGGCCCAGGCTGAAGAGAAGCAGCTCGATATCGACTGGTCGCGCCTGCAGTACCAGCAGAGCGCGCTGGGCAAGAGCGCACGCATCGCCGACGCGGCGCGCGCGCAGCTGAAGATGGCGCCGGTCAACCCCGGCAAGACCCAGTACCTGTCCGGCATCGTGCTGCCGCCGCCTGCCGAGGCGGCGCCGGCCAGTGCCGCGGAGGCGCGCCGATGAGCATGGCCCGTCCCAACCCGCCCCGCCGTGACCGCAACGGCACCGCCTCGCGCCCGCGCAGCGGCCAGTTCTCGGCCAGCCCGGTGCTGGGGCTGCGCCTGCCGATGTGGCGCTCCAAGCTGGTGGTGTTCCTGATGTTCGCGGCCTTCGGCGCGCTGGCCCTGCGTGCGGCCTGGATCCAGGGCCCCGGCAACCAGTTCTACGAGGCCGAGGGCAAGAAGCGCTTCCAGCGCACGCTGGAGCTGCCGGCCACGCGCGGCAAGATCCTCGACCGCAACGGCCTGGTGCTGGCCACCAGCCTGCCGGTCAAGGCCATCTGGGCGGTGCCCGAGGACGTGCCCAACCAGGTCGAGGCCGCCAAGATCCGCCAGCTGGCCAAGCTGCTCGGCATGTCCGAGAAAGACCTGGGCAAGAAGCTGTCCGAGGACAAGGGCTTTGTCTACCTGAAGCGCCAGGTGCTGCCCGACG
Organism: Cupriavidus sp. UYPR2.512; assembly: GCF_000379565.1. NCBI lineage: Bacteria > Pseudomonadati > Pseudomonadota > Betaproteobacteria > Burkholderiales > Burkholderiaceae > Cupriavidus > Cupriavidus sp. UYPR2.512. The sequence continues at coordinate 16,842 of NZ_KB902920.1, forward strand.
TCGCCGACAAGATCGCCGCGCTGAAGATCGAAGGCATCCACCAGACCCGCGAATACAAGCGCTTCTACCCGGAAGGGGAGGCGATGGCGCATATCGTCGGCTTCACCAACGTGGAAGACCGCGGCCAGGAAGGCGTGGAGCTGGCGCGCGAGCCCGGCCTGGCCGGCCGTGCCGGCGCGCGCCAGGTGATCAAGGACCGCCTGGGCCGCGTGGTCGAGGACGTCGGCGTGCTGAAGACCCCGCGCGACGGCGAGGACATCCAGCTGTCGATCGACGCCAAGATCCAGTACCTGGCCTACAACGAGCTCAAGGCCGTGGTCGAGCGCCACAAGGCCAAGGCCGCCAGCGCGGTGGTGCTCGACGCCCAGACTGGCGAAGTGCTGGCGCTGGCCAACTGGCCCACCTACAACCCCAACGACCGCAGCCGGCTGTCCGGCGAGCAGCTGCGCAACCGCGTGCTGACCGACACCTTCGAGCCGGGCTCGATGATGAAGCCGATCACGGTGGGCCTGGCGCTGCAGCTCAAGCGTGTGACGCCGTCCACGGTGATCACCACCACCGGCAAGTACAACTTCGAAGGCGCCACCATCAGCGATACCCACAACTACGGGGCGCTGACGGTGAGCGGCGTGATCCAGAAGTCGAGCAACATCGGCACGACCAAGATCGCGATGCTGATGAAGCCGCAGGAGATGTGGGACATGTTCACCAGCGTCGGCCTTGGCCAGGCGCCCAAGATCGGTTTCCCCGGCGCCGTGGCCGGCCGCGTGCGTCCGTTCAAGAGCTGGCGCCCGATCGAGCAGGCCACCATGTCGTATGGCTACGGCCTGTCGGTGTCGCTGTTCCAGATGGCCCACGCCTACACCATCTTCGCGCATGACGGCGAGCTGATCCCGGTGTCGATGTTCCGCACCAGCGGCCCGGTCACCGGCGAGCGCATCCTGTCGCCACAGGTGGCGCGCGATGTGCGCGCCATGCTCGAGACCGTGACCGCGCCCGGCGGCACAGCGCCCGAGGCGCAGGTGATGGGCTACCGCGTCGGCGGCAAGACCGGCACCGCCTACAAGCACGAAGGCCGCGGCTATAACCGCAGCAAGTACCGCGCCTCTTTCATCGGCCTGGCGCCGATGTCGAACCCGCGCGTGATCGTGGCCGTCAGCGTGGACGAGCCCACCGCCGGCAGCCACTACGGCGGCCTGGTCGCCGGCCCGGCGTTCGCGGCCATCACCGGCGGCACGCTGCGCGCACTGAACGTGCAGCCCGACTCGCCGATCCGCCAGCTGGTGGTCAGCGACAAGGTGCAGGAGAGCGAACCGTGGAGTTCGACCCAATGACGGCCAAGCCACTGCTCCCGCTCGAGGTCACCGCCCAGGCCAGCAACGCGCTGGCCTGGCTGCGTACCAACGTGGCCGCATCGGCCCAGCTGACCGGCGATACCCGGCGCCTGGCGCGCGGCGACGTGTTCTTTGCCTACGTGCTGGGCAACGACCGCCTCGCCACCGATGGCCGGCCCTATATCCAGCAGGCGATCGCCGCCGGCGCGGGCGCCGTCGTCTATGAGGCGGACGGGTTCGACTGGCCCTCCGGCAATGCCGTGCCGCACCTGGCCGTCACCAACCTGCACCAGCTGGCCGGCCCGATCGCCGCCGGCTGGCACGGCAATCCGGTGCGCGGCCTGGCCGTGACCGGCGTCACGGGCACCAACGGCAAGACCTCATGCAGCCAGTGGCTGGCGCGCGTGCTGCAGGCCGCGGGCACGCCCTGCGCAACCATCGGCACGCTTGGCACCGGTTTCCCCGGCGCGTTGCAGGCCACGGGCTTCACCACGCCCGACGCGGTGCAGTTGCAGGCCAGCCTGGCGGCGCTGCACGACGCCGGCGCGCGCGCGGTGGCGATGGAAGTGTCCTCGCACGGCCTGGAACAGGAACGCGTGGCCGGCACGCATTTCTCGGCGGCGGTGCTGACCAACCTGACCCAGGACCACCTCGACTACCACGGCACCATGCAGGAGTACGAGGACGCCAAGGCACGCCTGTTCCGCTGGGACGGCCTGCGCACCGCGGTGGTCAACCGCGACGATGCCATGGGCCAGCGCCTGCTGGCGGCCGACGCCGCCGCCATTGCCGCGCCGCACGTGATCGAGTACGGCATCGACGGCCCGGGCGCCGCTGGCGTGCGCGGTCCGCGCGGCCAGTGGCTGCGCGCCACCAATGTGCGCGCTACGGCCACCGGCACCGCCTTCCATATCGACGGCAGCTTCGGCAGCGCCGAGATGGCCACGCCGATGATCGGCGCCTTCAATGTCAGCAACCTGCTGGCGGTGCTGGGTGCGGCGCTGGCCAACGGCGTGGCGTGGGATGCGGCCATCGCCGCGCTGCGCGCGCTGACGCCGGTTGAAGGACGCATGGAGCTGTTCGGTGCCGGCGGCGGCCACGACGCCACGCAGGCGCCGCTGGCCGTGGTCGACTACGCCCATACCCCGGACGCGCTGGCGCAGACGCTGGCCGCGCTTCGCCCGGTGGCGCAGGCGCGCAACGGCCGCCTGTGGTGCGTGTTCGGCTGCGGCGGCGACCGCGACCCGATCAAGCGCCCGCTGATGGGCGCGGTGGCCGAGCGCGAGGCCGACGAGGTCATCCTGACCAGCGACAACCCGCGCAGCGAAGACCCGCAGGACATCCTGGACGCCATTGCCGACGGCATGGCCGAGCGCGCGCGCGCGCGCCAGATCGAAGACCGCGCCGCCGCCATCCTCTATGCCGTCAGGCACGCGGCACCGGCCGACGTGGTGCTGGTGGCGGGCAAGGGCCATGAGGCCACCCAGGAGATCCAGGGCCGCAAGCGCCCGTTCTCCGATCGCGAACACGTACGACTGGCGCTTGCCACCCGTGGAGTATCGGCATGAGCCAGACCCCAATGACCACCTTGCAGCAAGCCGCCGGCTGGATCGCCGGCGCGCGCGTTTGCGGCGACGGCGCCGTGCAGTTTTCGCGCGTGCATACCGACAGCCGCAGCGTCGAGCCCGGCGACCTGTTCGTCGCCCTCAAGGGGGAGCGCTTCGACGCGCATGACTTCATCGCCGACGTGGTGGCGCGCGGCGCCGCCGCCGTGCTGGTCAGCCGCGAGGTCGATGCAGGCGTGCCGGCCATCGTCGCGCCGGACACGCGCATCGCGCTGGGCGAGCTGGGCGCCGGCTGGCGCCGCCAGTTCACGCTGCCGGCGGTGGCGGTGACCGGCAGCAACGGCAAGACCACGGTCAAGGAAATGATCGCGGCGATCTTTGCCGCGGCGGTGGGCGAGGACCAGCGCCTGGCCACCGGCGGCAACCTGAACAACGATATCGGCCTGCCGCTGACAGTGCTGCGCCTGCGCGCCGCGCACAAGCTGGCGGTGCTGGAGCTCGGCATGAACCATCCGGGCGAGACCGTCTACCTGGCCGGCATCGCCCAGCCCACCGTGGCGGTGATCACCAACGCGCAGCGCGAGCACCAGGAGTTCATGGTCAGCGTGGAAGCCGTTGCCCACGAGCACGCCGCCGCGATCGCGGCGCTGCCGGCCCACGGCGTGGCGGTGTACCCGCTCGACGCGGAAAGCGGCGGCGCCCACGCGCCGGTGTGGCGCGAAGCCGCGGGCGAGCGCCGCGCGCTGTCCTTCGGCACCTCGCAGCGGGCCGATGTGCACGCCACCGTGACGCTGTTCGACGGCGCACAGGTGATGCAGGTACGCGCGCCCGGCCATGCCTTCGACGTGCGCCTGGCGCTGCTGGGTGAGCACAACGTGCGCAACGCGCTGGCCGCCATCGCCTGCGCGCTGGCCGCGGGGGTGCACGTGCCGGCGATCCAGTCGGGCCTGGCCGGCTTCCATGCGGTCAAGGGCCGGCTGCAGGTCAAGTACACACCGGGTGGGACGGTAGTCATCGACGACACATACAACGCCAACCCCGACTCCATGCGCGCCGCCATCGACGTGCTGGCCGGCTTTGCCGCGCCGCGCATCCTGGTGCTGGGCGACATGGGCGAAGTTGGCGACCAGGGTCCGGCGTTCCACCAAGAGATCGGTGCCTACGCCAAGGCGCGCGGCGTTGGCACGCTGTGGGCGACCGGCGAACTGGCCGTGCATGCGGTGCAGGCATTCGGCGCGGGCGGCCGGCATTTCGGCACCGCGCAAGCACTGACAAAGGCGCTGGAGGAAGACAGCAGGGGCATGGTGGCGCAAGCGGGCGCCGTGCTGGTGAAGGGATCGCGCTTCATGCGCATGGAACGGATGGTCGCGGCGCTGGTCGCAGACACTTCCGCACATTAAATAAGACAACACGATGTTATTGGCTCTGGCCCAGTGGCTGCAAAACGACTACAGCTTCCTCCGGGTCGTCAACTACCTGACTTTCCGCGCGGTGATGGCCAACCTCACCGCGCTTCTGATCGGGCTGGCGTTCGGTCCGTGGGTGATCCGCAAGCTGACCGAGCTGAAGGTCGGCCAGGCGGTGCGCACCATCGGCCCGCAGACCCACCTGGTCAAGGCCGGCACGCCGACCATGGGCGGCGTGCTGGTGCTGGTCTCGATCGCGGTGTCGACGCTGCTGTGGTGCGACTGGGGCAACCGTTTTATCTGGGTGGTGATGCTGGTCACCTTCGGCTACGGCGCCATCGGCTGGGTCGACGACTACCGCAAGGTGGTGTATCGCGACCCGCGCGGCATGTCGAGCCGCGAGAAATTTTTCTGGCAGACGCTGATCGGCCTGGTGGCCGCGGTCTACCTGGCGTTCTCGGTGTCGGAAAGCAGCAACGTGAAGGTGTGGGACCTGTTCCTGAGCTGGGTCGAGGGCGGGCTGTCGCTGGACATGCCGTACAAGTCCAACCTGATCGTGCCCTTCTTCAAGGAGATCAGCTACCCGCTGGGCGTGGCCGGCTTCATCGTGCTGACCTACCTGGTGATCGTGGGCTCGAGCAACGCCGTTAACCTGACCGACGGCCTGGACGGGCTGGTGATCATGCCGGTGGTGCTGGTCGGCAGCGGACTAGGTGTGTTTGCGTATGTGATGGGCAGTTCGGTCTACAGCAAGTACCTGCTGTTCCCGCATATCCCGGGCGCGGGCGAGCTGCTGATCTTCTGCTCGGCGCTGGGCGGGGCAGGACTGGCGTTCCTCTGGTTCAACGCGCACCCGGCGCAGGTCTTCATGGGCGACGTCGGCGCGCTGGCGCTGGGCGGCGCGCTGGGCACGGTGGCGGTGATCGTGCGCCAGGAGATCGTGCTGTTCGTGATGGGCGGCATCTTCGTAGTGGAAACACTGTCGGTGATGGCGCAGGTCACGTGGTTCAAGATCACCAAGCGGCGCTATGGCGAAGGCAGGCGGCTCTTCCGGATGGCGCCGCTGCATCACCATTTCGAACTGAGTGGCTGGAAGGAAACGCAAGTCACGGTGCGCTTCTGGATCATCACCATGCTGCTGGTGCTGATCGGGTTGTCGACACTGAAGTTGCGTTAATGGTTGCGCGGGTCAGGGACTGACGGCGCTCTCTAGATAGATACAGGAAACCAAAGGCAGGAAATCGAAGTGTTTGGCGAGCTGCAAAAACCTCATGTGCTGGTACTGGGCCTCGGTGAGTCGGGGCTGGCCATGGCGCGCTGGTGTGGCCTGAACGGCTGCGCGGTGCGCGTGGCCGACACGCGCGAGGCGCCCGCCAACCTTGCCTTCCTGCAGGCCGAGCTGACTTCGGCCGAATTCGTCGGCGGCCCGTTCGCCGACAGTCTGCTCGACGGCATCGGCCTGGTGGCGATCAGCCCGGGCCTGTCGCCGCTGGAAGACGGCACTGGCGCGCTGCTGGACAGCGCGCACGCGCGCGGCATCCCGGTGTGGGGCGAGATCGAACTGTTCGTGCGCGCGCTGCGCCACCTGGAAGCCGAGTCCGGCTACGCGCCGAAGATCCTGGCGATCACCGGTACCAACGGCAAGACCACCACCACCGCGCTGACCGGCCGGCTGGTGGAGCGCGCCGGCAAGAGCGTGGCGGTGGCGGGCAATATCAGCCCGTCGGCGCTGGACAAGTTGTCGGCCTGCATCGCCTCGGCGTCGCTGCCGCAGGTGTGGGTGCTGGAACTCTCCAGCTTCCAGCTGGAAACCACGCACACGCTGGCGCCCGCCGCGGCCACGGTGCTCAATGTCACCCAGGACCACCTGGACTGGCATGGCACGATGCAAGCCTATGCGGCGTCCAAGGCGCGCATCTTCGGGCCGGCGGACAGCGAGTGCGTGCAGGTGCTCAACCGCAACGACCGCCTGACCATGGACATGGCGCGGCCCGGGCGCTCGCCACTGACTTTCGGCACCGACCTGCCTGAAACGCCGGGGAGCTTCGGCATCCTGCGCGAGGGCGGCATGCCCTGGCTGGTGCTGGCCGAACCCGATCCGGACGCGCAAGGGGAAGGCAAGCCGCGCCGCCGCAAGGCCGCCGAGGTGGTCCAGGAAGCCGTGCCGGTGCGCCACAAGCGCCTGATGCCGGCTGACGCGCTGCATATTCGCGGCATGCACAACGCCACCAACGCGATGGCCGCGCTGGCGCTGTGCCGTGCCATCGACCTGCCGATGAACGCACTGCTGCACGGCCTGCGCGAATACCGCGGCGAGCCGCACCGCGTCGAGTGGGTTGCCACCATCGACGATGTTGAGTATTTCGACGACAGCAAGGGCACCAACGTCGGCGCCACCGTGGCTGCGTTGTCGGGGCTGGACAAGCGCGTGGTGCTGATCGCCGGCGGCGAAGGCAAGGGCCAGGATTTCTCGCCGCTGGCCGCGCCGGTGGCGCAATACGCACGCGCGGTGGTGCTGATCGGCCGCGCCGCGGGTGAGCTGCGCGATGCCTTGCAGGGCAGCGGCGCCAGCCTGGTCGACGCCGCCACGCTGGAAGAGGCCGTGACGAAGGCTGCCGGACTGGCCGGGAGCGGCGATGTGGTGCTGCTGTCACCGGCGTGTGCCAGCCTCGACATGTTCCGCAACTACGTGCATCGCGCCGAGGTGTTCCGCGGCGCGGTGGAAGAACTGGCGCTGTCCCGGGGGATCCTGCCATGAGCGAAGCACAGGTCAAGCGCAGCGGCTTTATCGGCGCCACCATCGGCAATGCCTGGGGTGGCCTGCGCGACGCCGTGTCGGGTGTCAAGCCGACGCGCTCGCGCATGATGGAGTACGACCAGCCCATGCTGTGGGTGTCGATCGTGCTGCTCGCGCTCGGCCTGGTGATGGTCTATTCGGCCTCGATCGCGCTGCCGGACTCGCCGCGCTATGCCAACTACCGCGAAAGCCACTTCCTGCTGCGCCATGCGTTCGCGCTGGGGATCGGGCTGTCGGTCGGGCTTGCGTCGTTCCAGATCCCGGTCAAGGTGTGGGACCGCTACGCGCCGAAGCTCTTTATTTTCGCGCTGATCCTGCTGGTGATCGTGCTGGTGCCGTTCGTCGGCAAGGGCGTGAACGGCGCGCGGCGCTGGATTCCGCTGGGCGTGATGAACTTCCAGCCGTCCGAGCTGATGAAGCTGGCGGTGGTGCTGTACGCCGCCAACTACACCGTGCGCAAGCAGGAGTGGATGCAGACCGTGTCCAAGGGTTTCCTGCCAATGGGCGTGGCGGTGGTGGTGGTGGGCATGCTGCTGCTGCTGGAGCCCGACATGGGCGCGTTCCTGGTGATCGCCGCGGTGGCGATGGGCATCCTGTTCCTGGGCGGCATCAACGGCAAGCTGTTCGCCGGGCTGGTGGGCGTGGCGGTGGGTGCGTTCGCGCTGCTGATCACCGCGTCGCCCTGGCGGCGCGAGCGGATCTTTGCCTACCTGAACCCGTGGGAAGAGAGCAATGCGCTGGGCAAGGCCTACCAGCTGACGCATTCGCTGATCGCCTTCGGCCGCGGCGAGTGGACCGGCGTGGGGCTGGGCGGCAGCATCGAGAAGCTGCACTACCTGCCTGAGGCGCATACCGACTTCATCCTGGCGGTGATCGGCGAGGAATTCGGCTTTATCGGCGTGCTGGTGGTGATCGTGCTGTTCTACTGGCTGGTGCGCCGCGCCTTCAATATCGGCCGCACCGCGCTGCAGCTGGACCGCACCTTTGCCGGCCTGGTGGCCAAGGGCATCGGCGTGTGGGTCGGCTGGCAGACTTTTATCAACATGGGCGTGAACCTGGGCCTGCTGCCGACCAAGGGGCTGACGCTGCCGCTGGTGAGCTATGGCGGTTCGGGGATTTTGATGAACTGCGTGGCATTGGCGATCCTTCTCCGCATTGATTACGAAAACCGTGTACTGATGCGCGGAGGGAAGGTATGACCGCACCGCGCACCCTGCTCGTGATGGCCGGCGGCACGGGGGGACACGTGTTCCCGGGGCTGGCGGTCGCGCAGGCGCTGCGCGAGCAGGGCTGGAAAGTGGTCTGGCTGGGCAACCGCACCGGCATGGAAGCCACGCTGGTGCCCAGGCACGACATCCCGATGGAGTTCATCCAGTTCGGGGGCCTGCGCGGCAAGGGCCTGGTGACCAAGTTCCTGCTGCCGCTGAACCTGCTGCGCGCGTTCTGGCAGAGCATCGTGGCGCTGCGCAGGGTGCGCCCGAGCGTGGTGCTGGGCATGGGCGGCTATATCACCTTCCCGGCCGGCATGATGGCCTCGTTGCTCGGTCGGCCGTTGGTGCTGCATGAGCAGAACTCGATCGCCGGCCTGGCCAACAAGGTGCTGGCGAAGGTGGCCGACCGCGTGCTGTGCGCGTTCCCGGATGCGCTGCCCGGCAGCGAATGGACAGGCAACCCGGTGCGCGAGGAACTTGCCCGCCTGGACGCCCCCGAGGCGCGCTACGACCAGCGCAGCGGCCCGCTGCGCATCCTGGTGGTGGGCGGCAGCCTGGGCGCGGCGGCGCTCAACGAGGTGGTGCCCAAGGCCATCGCGCTGTTGCCCGAGGGCGAACGCCCGGTGGTGACGCACCAGGCGGGCGCCAAGCAGATCGATACGCTGCGTGCCAACTATGCGGCCGCGCAGGTGCCGGCGCAGACGCTGCCGTTTATCGACGAGATGGCGCGGGCCTATGCCGACGCGGACCTGGTGATCTGCCGCGCCGGCGCGATGACGGTCTCGGAAGTGGCCGCGGCGGGCGTGGCGGCGCTGTTCGTGCCGTTCCCGCACGCGGTGGACGACCACCAGACCACCAACGCAAAGTTTTTGTCGGGACAGGGCGCGGCCCTGCTCGTGCAGCAGAAGGACCTGACGGCCGAGGGCCTGGCGCAGACCATTGCCAGCCTGACCCGGCCGCAGCTGAAAGACATGGCGCGCCTGGCGCGCGGACTGGCCAGGCCAGAGGCTACCCGGCGCGTTGCCGAGGTATGCAGCGAGCTGGCCAGGGACTGAAGCCTATACAAGCAGCAATCGAATGAAGCATATCGTCAAAAACATCCACTTTGTGGGCATCGGCGGCGCCGGCATGAGCGGCATCGCCGAGGTCCTGCTGAACCTGGGATACAAGGTCTCGGGCTCGGACGTGGGCAACAATGCCGCCACGCGGCGCCTGGCTTCGCTGGGCGCCACGGTCATGCACGGGCATGACGCGGCCAACGTGACCGGCGCCAATGCGGTGGTGGTGTCGACCGCCGTCAGCGGCGACAACCCCGAAGTGCTGGCCGCCCGCAGCAAGCGCATCCCGGTGGTGCCGCGCGCGGTGATGCTGGCCGAACTGATGCGCCTGAAGCAGGGCGTGGCCATTGCCGGCACGCACGGCAAGACCACCACCACCAGCCTGGTGGCGTCGGTGCTGGCCGAAGGCGGGCTGGATCCGACCTTCGTGATCGGCGGCCGCCTGAATTCGGCCGGCGCCAACGCGCGCCTGGGCACGGGCGACTTCATCGTGGCCGAGGCCGACGAGTCGGACGCATCGTTCCTGAACCTGTTCCCGGTGATCGAGGTCATTACCAATATCGATGCCGACCACATGGACACCTACGGGCATGACTTTGCCCGGCTCAAGCAGGCGTTCATCGAGTTCACCCAGCGGCTGCCGTTCTACGGCATCGCGGTGCTGTGCGTGGATGACCCCAACGTACGCGAGATCCTGCCGTTCGTGTCCAAGCCGGTGGTGCGCTACGGCTTTGCCGAGGATGCCCAGATCCGCGCCGTGGACGCGCGCGCGGTCGACGGCCAGATGCACTTCACCGTGCAGCGCCAGCTCAACGGCCATGCCGAGCCGCCGCTGGAGATCGTGCTGAACCTGCCCGGCCTGCACAACGTGCAGAACGCGCTGGCGGCGATCGCCATCGCCACCGAGCTGGAGGTGCCCGATGCCGCCATCGTCAAGGCACTGCGCGAGTTCCACGGCGTGGGCCGTCGCTTCCAGCGCTACGGCGAGGTGGCCACGCCCGATGGCGCCGGCACCTTCACCCTGGTGGACGATTACGGCCACCACCCGGTGGAGATGGCGGCCACGCTGGCCGCCGCGCGCGGCGCGTTCCCGGGGCGCCGCCTGGTGCTGGCGTTCCAGCCGCACCGCTTTACCCGTACGCGGGATTGCTTTGAGGACTTCGTCAAAGTGCTGGGCACCGTCGATGCCCTGCTGCTGGCCGAGGTCTACGCCGCCGGCGAAGCCCCGATCGTGGCTGCCGACGGCCGTGCGCTGACCCGCGCGCTGCGCGTGGCCGGCAAGGTCGAACCTGTTTTTGTGGAGCAGATGGAAGAAATGCCGCAGGCCATCCTGGGTGCCGTCCGGCCGGGTGATGTGGTCGTGACGATGGGCGCGGGCTCGATCGGGGCCGTGCCGGGACAACTGGTGTCGCACCAATCGGTGCAAGCGGGGGGCCAGCAATGAGCTTCGTCGCCCATCCCAATATCGATCCCAAGTCGCTGGGCAAGGTCGGCGTGCTGCTGGGCGGACGCTCGGCCGAACGCGAGATCTCGCTGATGTCGGGCAACGGCGTGCTGGCCGCGCTGCAGTCGCGCGGCGTGGACGCGCACGGCTTCGACCCGGGCCTGCAGGGCGTGGCCGAGCTGGCCGCGGCGGGCTTTGACCGCGTCTTTATCGCGCTGCACGGCCGCTACGGCGAGGACGGCACCATCCAGGGCCTGCTCGAGCAGCTGGGTGTGCCGTACACCGGCAGCGGCGTGCTGGCTTCGGCCATGGCCATGGACAAGCAGGCCACCAAGCGGCTGTGGATGACCCATGACCTGGCCACGCCGCGCTTTGCCATGCTGCATGCGGACACTGACTTTGATGCCGTGGCGGCCGACCTGGGCCTGCCGCTGATCGTCAAGCCGGCGCGCGAGGGCTCGTCGATCGGCCTGACCAAGGTCACTGCCGCCGACCAGATGCGCGCGGCGTTCGAGAAGGCCGCGGCGCTGGACAACGACGTCATTGCCGAGACCTTTATCGACGGCGCCGAGCTGACCTGCCCGATCGTGGGCGAGGGCGACAGCGCCGAAGCGCTGCCGGTGATCCGCATCGTTGCGCCCGAAGCCAACTACGACTATCAAAATAAGTACTTTACTGACGATACCCAATACTTGTGCCCGTCAGGTCTGGACCCCGAGGTCGAAAAGGAAGTCCAGGCGCTGGCGGTGCAGTCGTACCGCGTACTGGGCTGCCGCGGCTGGGCGCGCGCCGACCTGATGCTGCGCGCCGACGGCAAGCCTTTCCTGCTCGAGATGAATACCTCGCCCGGCATGACCGGCCATTCGCTGGTGCCGATGGCGGCGCGCGCGGTTGGCATCAGCTACGAGGACTTCGTGATGCAGGTGGTGGCCGCGGCCACGCTGGACCTGCACCCCAACGAGCATTGGAAACCCGAATAACGCAACCGAACAGGACCGCACCGGACCATGTGGCATAACGCACGCCTGCTCAACCTGATCGCCTCCGCGCTGTACGCGCTGGTGGTGCTGATGGCGCTCGCGGCAGGCCTGCTGTGGCTGGCGCAGCGGCCGGTGTTCGCCATCACCCATGTGGAGATCGGCCCGCTGGACGGCGGCGCCCTGCGCCACGTGAACGCGCCCAGCGTGCGCGCCAGCGCGCTGGGCAAGCTGACCGGCAATTTCTTCACGCTGGACCTGAACGCGGCCCGGCAGGCGTTTGAGTCGGTGCCGTGGGTGCGGCGCGCCAGCGTGCGGCGCGAGTGGCCCAACGGCCTGGCGGTCGAGGTCGAGGAACACGAAGCGCTGGGCACCTGGGGCACGCCCGACAGTGGCCGCCTGATCAATACCTATGGCGAGGTCTTTGTCGCCAACACCGCCGAGGCGGAAGAAGACGCACAGCTGCTGGCGCTGGACGGGCCGCCGGAAAGCGAGGGCGACGTGATCGAGAAGCTCGAGGTCATGCGCCAGTGGTTCAAGCCGCTCAAGGCCGAGCCGCTGGCGGTGGCCCTGTCTGGCCGCTATGCCTGGCGCGCGAAGCTGTCCAACGGCATGGAGGTCGAACTGGGCCGCGAGCAGAACGATGAGGATCGCGTGGCGATGGACCAGCGCGTGCGGCGCTTCGTCGCGGCCTGGCCGCAGGTCACCCAGCAATGGGGCAGCCAGATCGAGTATGCCGACCTGCGTTATCCCAACGGCTTTGCCATCCGCGCCGCCAATGCCCGCTTCCTGACCGAGGCGCAGATCGCAGCCGCGGTCAGGACAGAGAAGGCGGCGAAAGCAGCGAAGGCGGCCAAGCCGCCGGCGGCGGCAGCAGCGGTTTCAGGTACTTCCAATAACAATCCGACGCGACTGAAGAGTAAGAACGCGGAGAAAACCCGATGAGCAAGGAATACAAGGACCTGTTGGTCGGTCTCGATATCGGCACCTCGAAGGTGGCGGCCGTGGTGGCGGAACTGCGCCCCGACGGCAGCTACGAGGTGATCGGGATGGGCCAGTCAGAGTCCAAGGGTCTGAAGAAAGGGGTCGTGGTCAATATCGAGGCCACCGTGCAGTCGATCCAGAAGGCGCTCGAAGAGGCCGAACTGATGGCCGACTGCAAGATTTCGGAGGTCTTCACCGGCATTGCCGGCAGCCATATCCGCAGCTTCAACTCCAGCGGCATGGTGGCGATCAAGGACAAGGAGGTCACGCAGACCGACGTGGCGCGCGTGATCGAGACCGCCAAGGCGGTCAATATCCCGACCGACCAGCAGATCCTGCACATCCTCACGCAGGAATTCATCATCGACGGCCAGGAAGACGTGCGCGAGCCCATCGGCATGAGCGGCATCCGCCTGGAAGTGAAGGTGCATATCGTCACCGGCGCGGTCAGCGCCGCGCAGAACATCGTCAAGTGCGTGCGCCGCTGTGGCCTGGAAGTGCACGACCTGATCCTGCAGCCGCTGGCGTCGAGCCTGGCGGTGCTGACCGAGGACGAGAAGGAGCTCGGCGTGGTGCTGGTCGACATCGGCGGCGGCACCACCGACATCGCCATCTTCAGCGAAGGCGCGATCCGCCATACGGCCGTGATCCCCATTGCCGGCGACCAGATCACCAACGATATTGCGATGGCGCTGCGCACGCCGACGCCCGATGCCGAGGATATCAAGATCCAGTACGGCATCGCCAAGCAGGCGATCGCCGACCCGGAAGACATGATCGAAGTCCCCGGCGTGGGCGACCGCGGCACGCGCACGCTCAGCCGCCAGGCGCTGGCCGCGGTGATCGAGCCGCGCATCGAAGAGCTGTACTCGCTGGTGCACCAGGTGGTGCGCGAGTCCGGCTATGAAGAACTGTTGTCGTCCGGCGTGGTCATCACCGGTGGCACCGCGATGATGCCGGGCATGGTCGAGCTGGGCGAGGACATCTTCCTCAAGCCCGTGCGCGTGGGCGTGCCCGAGTACCGCGGCAACCTGCACGAGGTGGTGAAGAGCCCGCGCTACGCGACCGTGATGGGCCTGCTGCTGGAAGGCCGCGTGCAACGCATGCGCGGACGCAAGGTGGCGGTGCAGAGCGGGTCGGTCAAGCAGGTGTGGACCCGCATGAAGGAATGGTTTGTCGGCAATTTCTGATCAATGCGGAAATTGACGCGCTGACGATGCAACGGCGCGCGGGCAGGGCGGTCTACCGGACAGGCCTGCGTGACGGGCGGAAGTTTTCAGGTTTTCTTTTTATTGGTTTCTTGTTCAGAAACCAGGGGTTGCGGCGGGGAGGCCGCATCGTCTGGGGACTGATTTTTCTCGGAGGCAGTGATGGACTTTGACATGATCGAAACGGAAGTGATGGACGGCACCATCATCAAGGTGGTTGGCGTGGGCGGCGCGGGCGGCAATGCCGTGCAGCACATGATCAGCCGCGGCGTGCAAGGCGTCGAATTCATCTGCATGAACACCGACGCCCAGGCGCTCAAGCGTTCGACCGCTTCGCGCGTGCTGCAACTCGGCAATACGGGCCTGGGCGCCGGCGCCAAGCCGGAAGTCGGCCGCGGTTGCGCCGATCAGGCCCGCGAGCAGATTGCCGACGCCCTGCGTGGCGCGCACATGGTCTTCATCACTGCCGGCATGGGCGGCGGCACCGGCACGGGCGCCGCGCCGATCGTCGCGCAGGTGGCCAAGGAGATGGGCATCCTGACCGTGGGCGTGGTCAGCAAGCCGTTCGACTTCGAAGGCGCGCGGCGCGCCAAGGTGGCCGAGCATGGTTCCAGCGAGCTGGAATCGAGCGTCGACTCGCTGATCGTGGTGCTCAACGAGAAGCTGTTCGAAGTGATGGGCGACGACGCCGAGATGGACAAGTGCTTCCAGTGCGCCGACGACGTGCTGCACAACGCGGTGGCCGGCATTGCCGAGATCATCAACGTTGACGGCCTGGTGAACGTCGACTTCGAAGACGTGAAGACGGTGATGGGCGAGCAGGGCAAGGCCATGATGGGGACGGCCACCGTGTCGGGCGTGGACCGCGCCCGCCTGGCGGCTGAGCAGGCCGTTGCCAGCCCGCTGCTGGAAGGCGTGGACCTGTCCGGCGCGCGCGGCGTGCTGGTCAACATCACCGCCAGCCGTTCGCTGAAGCTGTCGGAAACCAAGGAAGTCATGAACACCATCCGCAGCTACGCCGCGGAAGATGCGACCGTGATCTTCGGTACGGTGTACGACGACTCGATGAGCGATGCGCTGCGCGTGACGGTGGTGGCCACGGGCCTGGGCCGCTCGGCCAAGAAGCAACAGCCGATGACCCTGCTCAAGACCGGCACGGACAACATGCCGGTGCAGATGATGGCCAACATGAGCGCTGCAGCGGCCACGCACAGCTCGCCGGACTACAGCAACCTGGATACGCCGGCAGTGTGGCGCAGCTCGCGTGAGTCGGCGTCGGCTCACGTGGCGGCGCTGCAGGAAAAGGGTGTGGATACGTACGACATCCCGGCCTTCCTGCGCAAGCAGGCAGACTGAGCCCTGCCTGGCGCGGCATCGGTGCCTCCACCGGCCGCCTGACGGAACGCGTCGCCTTGTCGCGATGCACGTGCGCTCCCCATCCGCGCGTGCCTTGCATGGACTGATGTGAACCGCCGGGCCGCTGGCGGCGCCGCGCCTGCGCCGGACTGAGCTTCACCCGCATCCCGTCGCCGGGACGGGCGTGCCGCTGGCCGCCTCCCCGGACTGGTTTCCCGCCTTCCCGGTCGGGATGTATCAGCGTCCGCGCGGCGCACCCAAGAGGTGCGCCGCGCGGACGTCTTTGTAGCAAGGTGTATCGGATCCGCGCCGGATGTCACCGGATGTGACCCGGCTTTGGCAATGCGGGCAGGGCGCCTATGATCTTGAGATTGCCCATCTGCTGAGTACGGGCGTCTGCGCCCCGGCATCCGGACTATTCTTCAGAAATCCCAGGAGGACCACGACCCATGATCACTGTCGGTTCCCGCGTCCCTGACGCCACGCTGCAGGAATTCTTCGAAACCGAAGGCAACGGCTGTGCCCTCGGCCCGAATGCCTTCAAGGTGGCGGACCTGGTCCGCGGCCGCAAGATTGTGGTGTTCGGCCTGCCCGGCGCTTTCACGCCGACTTGCTCGGCCAGGCATGTGCCGGGCTTTGTGCAGCACGCCGCGGCGCTGCGCGAGGCCGGCGTCGACGAGGTCTGGTGCGTGTCAGTCAATGACGCCTTCGTGATGGGCGCCTGGGGCCGCGAGCAGCAGGCGGCCGGCACGGTGCGCATGATGGCCGACGGCAGCGCCGAGTGGACCCGTGCGCTGGGCCTGGATCAGGACCTGAGCGCGCGCGGTTTGGGCGTGCGCTCCAAGCGCTACGCGATGGTGATCGATGACGGGGTCGTGACCCGGCTGGACGTCGAAGCCCCGGGCGAATTCCGCGTCAGCAGCGCCGAGGCGGTGCTGGCGGCGTTGCGTGGCTGACACAGTCATCCGGGTAAACGTGGATAATACGCAACTTGTTAAGGCAGTGTTAACAGCCGGAAACAAAACCCGGCTGCAGCGCCCCTGAGGTGGTGGTAAAATCCCTTAATCAGAAAAATCATACGATAGATTTTAATAATAGTTGAGGCTGTCATGCTCAAACAGCGCACGATCAAATCCCTGGTGAAGACCGTCGGCATCGGCTTGCACTCGGGCCGCAAGGTCACGTTGACCCTGCGTCCCGCGCCGGTCGACACCGGTATCGTCTTTACCCGCGTCGACCTGCCCGAGGCCGTCGAGATTCCCGTGGCCGCGTCGGCCATTGGCGACACGCGCCTGGCATCGGTGCTGCAGAAGGATGGTGCGCGCGTTTCAACCGTCGAGCACCTGATGTCGGCCTGCGCCGGCCTGGGCATCGACAACCTCTATGTCGACGTCGACGCCGAGGAAATCCCGATCATGGACGGCAGCGCCGCGTCCTTCGTATTCCTGCTGCAATCGGCGGGGATCGAGGAGCAGAACGCGCTGAAGACCTTCATCCGCGTCAAGAAGCCAGTGGAAGTGCGCGAGGGCGACAAGCTGGCGCGGCTGGAACCGTTCTTCGGCTTCAAGCTGTCGTTCACCATCGACTTCCGCCACCCGGCGGTCGACAAGACCGGCCAGACCTTCTCGATCGACTTTGCCGACACCAGCTACGTGCGCGAGATTGCCCGCGCCCGTACCTTCGGTTTTGCGCACGAGGTGGAAGCCCTGCGCGAGATGGGCCTGGCGCGCGGCGGCAGCCTGGACAACGCGATCGTGCTGGATGAGCACCGCATGCTCAACAACGAAGAACTGCGCTACGGCGACGAGTTCGTGCGCCACAAGATCCTGGATGCGATCGGCGACCTGTATGTGGTGGGCCATCCGCTGATCGGCGCCTATGTGGCGAACAAGTCGGGCCACGGCCTGAACAATCAGTTGCTGCGCGCATTGCTGGCCGACCAGGAAGCCTACGAGCTGGTCACCTTCGACCGAATCGAGGAAGCCCCGGCCGCGTTCCTGCCGCAGGCGCAGCCGGCATTCGCCTGAGCCGCGGTGCCGATGCAAGAAAGCCGACCCAAGGGTCGGCTTTTTGGTTTTGGGCCGCGCTGGCCTTCAGCGGTGGTGGGCCAGCAGGGTATTGAGCGCATCGCGCAGTGGCGAATCCGGCAGGCTGCGCGCCAGCTGGTCGAGGTTGGCCAGCCCGGCCGGTGTCATGCGGCCGCTGGTGCGCTGGCGGGCCACCGGCTCCACTTCCCAGTCCGAGTGGCGCTGCACGTCTGGCTGCACCCGCACCCGGATCGCGGTGATCGGCGAGCCGCGCTGCTGTAGCCGTCCCAGCAGCGTCGGCACGATCTGGCGCACCCGCGCCGCGGCCGCACCGTGGGCCGCCAGCAACAGCAGCACTTGGCCGTTCGGGTCGCTGGCGTCACGTTTGACACCGGCGACACCCAAACCGTTGTGCATGCCGGCGGGCAGCAGCGCCAGCACCTCGGCCTCAAGTACCGACAGCTGGCGCGCGGTCTGCATCAGCGCGGAAACCGGGCCGGCCTTGGCCAGCCAGTCATTGAGCGGCTTGGCGGCGGGGGTTTGCAGGGCGTGGTGGGTGAAGCGGCGCATGCACGCATTCTAGCAAGGGGCGCGGGGGCCGCCTTGCCCCACTGTGGATTGAAGCTGCGGCGGCCGCCACAAACTCTGGCTGATGGGGCGCGCGGGCGACAAGCGCGACCGACATCCGGCAGGCTCGCCTGCCCTTGCGGGACGGGGCCAGGTGCGTTCCGGCCGTGACCCCGGCACATGATAAACTCGGCGTTTTGCGCCAATCTATCCATTCCTCGCCCGGCCGCCGGAGCAGCCCGCATCCCTGGGATGCCATCCGGTTCCGCGCAGGTGAAAGCAATCGATGATCACCGGCCTTCTCAAGAAAGTCTTCGGCAGCCGCAATGAGCGGCTGATCAAACAATATCGCCGCACGGTGGCGCAGATCAATGCGCTGGAGCCGAAGTTCGAGCAGCTCTCGGACGACGAGCTGCGCGGCATGACGGAGACCTTCCGGCAGCGCCACGCCGGCGGCGAATCGCTCGAGGCGCTGCTGCCCGAGGCCTTCGCCGTCTGCCGCGAGGCCAGCAAGCGCGTCATGAAGATGCGCCACTTCGACGTGCAGCTGATCGGCGGCATGGTGCTGAACGACAACAAGATCGCCGAAATGCGCACCGGCGAAGGCAAGACGCTGACCGCGACCCTGGCCGTGTACCTGAATGCCATCACCGGCAAGGGCGTGCACGTGGTGACCGTCAACGACTACCTGGCGCAGCGCGATGCCGAGTGGATGGGCCGGCTGTACAACTTCCTGGGCCTGTCGGTGGGTGTGAACCTGTCGCAGATGGCGCATGACCAGAAGCAGGCGGCGTACAACTCCGACATCACCTACGGCACCAACAACGAGTTCGGCTTCGACTACCTGCGCGACAACATGGTCTACGACCCGTCGCAACGCGTGCAGCGGCCGCTCAACTACGCCATCGTCGATGAAGTGGACTCGATCCTGATCGACGAGGCCCGCACCCCGCTGATCATCTCCGGCCAGGCCGAGAACCAGACCGACCTGTACCAGCGCATGAACGGCATCCCCAAGCTGCTCGAGCGCCAGATCGGCGAGGAAAAGGCCGACGGCACCGGCGTCGAGAAGCCGGGCGACTACTACGTCGACGAGAAGGGCCACCAGGTCTACCTGACCGAAGCCGGCCACGAGAAGGCCGAAGAGATCCTGTCGCAGCAGGGCCTGATCGGGGAGGGCGAGTCGGTCTACGCGCCGCAGAACATCACGCTGATGCACCACCTGTACGCCGCCCTGCGCGCGCACAGCCTGTTCCATCGCGACCAGCACTACGTGGTGCAGAACGACGAAGTCGTGATCGTCGACGAGTTCACCGGCCGCCTGATGACCGGCCGCCGCTGGTCCGACGGCCTGCACCAGGCCGTGGAGGCCAAGGAAGGCGTCACCGTCCAGCAAGAGAACCAGACGCTGGCGACGATCACCTTCCAGAACTACTTCCGCATGTACAGCAAGCTGGCCGGCATGACCGGCACGGCTGACACCGAAGCGTATGAATTCCAGGAGATCTACGGCCTGGAAGTGGTGGTGATCCCGACCAACCGCCCGGCCCAGCGCAAGGACCAGCAGGACCAGATCTACAAGACCGGCAAGGAGCGCTACGACGCCGTGGTGCGCGATATCCGCGACTGCTACGAGCGGGGCCAGCCGGTGCTGGTGGGCACCACCTCGATCGAGACCTCGGAATACCTGTCGGGCCTGCTCGATCGCGAACAACTGCCGCACCAGGTGCTCAACGCCAAGCAGCACGCACGCGAAGCCGAGATCGTGGCCCAGGCCGGCCGCCCCAAGATGATCACCATTGCCACCAACATGGCTGGCCGCGGTACCGACATCGTGCTGGGCGGCAATGTGGAGAAGCAATCCGGCTTTATCGAGGCGGATCCGAACCTGTCCGACGCCGAAAAGGCCGCGCGCATCAAGCAGCTCGAGGATGAGTGGCATTCGCTGCACGAGCAGGTCAAGACCGCCGGCGGCCTGCATATCGTCGGCACCGAGCGCCATGAGTCGCGCCGTATCGACAACCAGTTGCGCGGCCGTGCCGGCCGCCAGGGCGACCCGGGTTCGTCGCGCTTCTACCTGTCGCTGGACGACCAGCTGCTGCGCATCTTCGCCGGCGACCGCGTGCGCGCCATCATGGAACGCCTGAAGATGCCCGAGGGCGAGCCGATCGAGGCCGGCATCGTCACGCGCTCGATCGAGTCGGCGCAGCGCAAGGTCGAAGGGCGCAACTTCGATATCCGCAAGCAGCTGCTGCAGTACGACGACGTCGCCAACGACCAGCGCAAGGAAATCTACAAGCTGCGCAACGACGTGCTGGAAGCCCAGGATGTCGGCGACATGGTGACCAACCTGCGCGAGAGCGTGCTGGTTGAGCTGTTCCGCGACCACGTGCCGGCCGACACCATGGAAGAGCAGTGGAACATCGCCGGCCTGGAAACGCGCCTGCGCGAGGACTGGGGCCTGGAAGTGCCGCTGGCGCAGACTATCGAGGGCGCGCAGAGCATCGAGGACGAAGAGCTGCTCAACCTGATCATGAAGGCGGCCGCGGAGCGCTACGACAGCAAGGTCGCGATGGTCGGCCGCGAGTCGTTCGCCGGCTTCGAGCGCTCGGTCATGCTGCAGAGCATCGACACACACTGGCGCGAGCACCTGGCCGCGCTGGACCACCTGCGCCAGGGCATCCACCTGCGCGGCTATGCACAGAAGGATCCCAAGCAGGAATACAAGCGCGAGTCGTTCGAGTTGTTCGCGCGCCTGCTGGACCTGATCAAGAGCGAAGTCACGCGCGTGACCTTCAACGTGCAGATCCAGTCGCCGGAAGAACTGGAGCAGGCGTCGGAAGAGATCGAGGAAGGCCTGTCGCACCTGGAGAACGTCCAGTACAAGCACGACGAGTTCGCCGAAGGGCGCGAGCCGGTCGAGGAAGCGCCGTCGCCGCGCACCGGTGCGGCTATGGCCGCCGCCGAGCTGGCGCTGGCGGGCATGCCCAAGGTCGGCCGCAACGATCCGTGCCCGTGCGGTTCGGGCAAGAAGTTCAAGCAGTGCCACGGCCGGCTCAGCTGAGTCGCGCACCGGCATGACGTCGCGCCCGTTGCAAGGCGTGACGCGAATGGAAACGACATGCCCGCCCTCCGCGGGCATGTTCGTCTGAGACAAGCAATTCGCTAGCAGAAAGCGCAAGCAGTTAACGCAAGCAGGAACGAGGAGTCCACATGCCCGTCAATCTTCCGCTGCCCCAGGCAGAGAACCTGAAATCCGTCGCCGGCGTGGAGCTGGGCTGGGCCGAGGCGGGCATCCGCAAGGCCAACCGCAAGGACGTACTGGTGGTGCGCGTGGCAGAAGGCAGCACCGTGGCCGGCGTCTTTACCAGCAACCGCTTCTGCGCCGCGCCGGTGCAGGTCTGCCGTGAGCACCTGACCGCTGGCAAGGGCATCCGCGCGCTGGTGGTCAATACCGGCAATGCCAACGCCGGCACCGGAGAGCCGGGCCTGGCCAATGCCCGCGCCACCTGCGACGCGCTGGCCGCGCAACTGGGCATCGCCCCCGAACAGGTGCTGCCGTTCTCGACCGGCGTGATCCTGGAACCGCTGCCGGTGGACCGCGTGGTGGCTGGCCTGCCCGCCGCCATCGCCAACGCGAAGCCGGACAACTGGCTGGCCGCCGCCGAGGCCATCATGACCACCGACACGCAGCCCAAGGCCGCGTCGCGCACGGTGCAGATCGACGGCAAGACCGTGACGCTGTCGGGCATCAGCAAGGGCGCGGGCATGATCCGCCCGAACATGGCGACCATGCTCGGCTTTATCGCCATGGACGCCGCCGTGGCCCAGCCGGTGCTGCAGGCGCTGGTCTCCCACGCCGCCGACCACTCGTTCAACAGCATCACCATCGACGGCGATACCTCGACCAACGACTCGTTCGTGCTGATCGCGACGGCCAAGTCCGGCGCCGTGGTCGAGCGCGCCGAAGGCCCGGCCTTCGAGGCGCTGCGCGACGCGGTGACCGCGCTGGCGCAGGAGCTGGCGCAGATGATCGTGCGCGACGGCGAGGGTGCCACCAAGCTGATGACCATCCGCGTCGAAGGCGGCAAGGATGTGGCCGAGTGCCGCCAGATCGCCTATGCGGTGGCGCACTCGCCGCTGGTCAAGACCGCGTTCTATGCGTCGGACCCCAACCTGGGCCGCATCCTGGCGGCGGTCGGCTACGCCGGCGTGAACGACCTCGATGTCGGCCGCGTCAACCTGTGGCTGGACGATGTCTGGGTCGCCCGCGATGGCGGCCGCAACCCCGACTATCGCGAGGAAGACGGCCAGCGCGTGATGAAGCAGGCCGAGATCACCGTGCGCATCGCGCTCGGCCGCGGCAAGGCGGAAGCGACCGTATGGACCTGCGACCTGTCGCACGACTACGTGTCGATCAACGCGGATTACCGCTCATAACTGCCAGCAACACGCTGACCTCTACTGCCACACGCCCGCTGCCATGTCTGACCTTGCCGCCCGCCTCGATAACTTCCTCGCCCGACTCGAACAATGGCTGCCGCCGCAACTGAGCGACGCCGACTGGCAAGAGGCCGTGGCGTTCCGCTGGCGCAAGCGGCAGAGCCTGTTCGGCAATATCGGCTACCTGCAGCCGGTGCGCCAGCTGCCGCCGATCCATCTGGACGACCTGAAGAACATCGAGCGCCAGAAGGACGCCATCGTCGGCAATACGCGCCAGTTCGTGAACAAGCTGCCGGCCAACAACGTGCTGCTGACCGGCGCGCGCGGCACCGGCAAGTCGTCGCTGATCAAGGCCTGCCTCAATGCCTTCGTCAGGGACGGGCTGCGGCTGGTTGAGGTGGACAAGGATGACC
Organism: Cupriavidus sp. UYPR2.512; assembly: GCF_000379565.1. Classification (NCBI taxonomy): domain Bacteria; kingdom Pseudomonadati; phylum Pseudomonadota; class Betaproteobacteria; order Burkholderiales; family Burkholderiaceae; genus Cupriavidus; species Cupriavidus sp. UYPR2.512. The sequence goes on from NZ_KB902920.1 coordinate 39,632, forward strand.
TGGGCGATCTCGGCGATATCGTCGAGCTGGTTGCGCAGCGCCCCGAGCGCTTCGTGATCTTCTGCGACGACTTGTCGTTCGAAGAGGGCGAGTCGGGCTACAAGTCGCTCAAGTCGGCGCTGGACGGCTCGGTGGCGGCGCAGTCGGACAACGTGCTGATCTACGCCACCTCCAACCGCCGGCACCTGCTGCCTGAGTACATGAAGGACAACGAGACCTACCGTCACACCGACGATGGCGAGATCCATCCCGGCGAAGTGGTGGAAGAGAAGATCTCGCTGTCCGAACGTTTCGGGCTGTGGCTGTCGTTCTACCCGCCCAAGCAGGACGAATACCTGGCCATCGTCGGCCACTGGCTCAGGCACTTCGGCTGCACCGACGAGGACATCGCCGCGGCGCGCGGCGATGCGCTGGTGTGGGCGCTGGAGCGCGGCTCGCGCTCGGGCCGCGTGGCCTGGCAGTTTGCGCGCGACTGGGGCGGCAAGCATGGCAAGCCGTTCATTGCCGACGTGGAGGGCGCATGACACAAGGGCAGGACAAGGTCCCGGCGCAGGCCCAGCTCCATACGGCCCAGCGCAAGGTCACCGAGGTTGCCGTCGGCGTGCTGGTGCAGCCCGACGGGCGTTTCCTGCTGGCGCAGCGCCCGGATGGCAAGCCGTATGAGGGCTACTGGGAATTCCCGGGCGGCAAGCTGGAGCCGGGTGAGACGGTGGAGGCCGCGCTGGCCCGCGAGCTGCATGAGGAGCTGGGGCTGGACATCACGCACTGCGAGCGCTGGCATGTGCTCGAGCATGACTACCCGCACGCCTATGTGCGTCTTTATTTCTGCAAGGTCACTGCCTGGCGCGGTGACCCGGTCGGCCGCGAAGGCCAGGCCTTTTCCTGGCAGACGGTGCCCGTGACGGTCGCGCCGCTGCTGCCCGCCACCATCCCGGTGGTCGAATGGCTGGCCGAGGAAGCCTAGGGCACAGACCCTGGGCCGCGCCTGCCTGACGTTCCCGCGCCATTGCGGTGATCCCGCCCGTACTGGAACTGCTCTACAGCGCCTATGGCTTCGCCGGCGCGCTGCCTGCGCGCATGGACCCCAACCAGGCGCTGGCGCGCGGGGACGACGTCAAGCTGGCGCTGCAACATGCCGAGCGGCGCGGCACGCTGCTGGCCTCGGGCCTGATCGTAGGGGAAAGCTTGGTTGGGGTGATGCTGGCCGCGCTGATCGGCCTGTCGGGCAAGGATGCACCGCTGGCGCTGGTCGGGGCGGGGTTTGAAGCGACCGCGCAGTGGTTGGGCCTGGCGGTGTTCGCACTGGTGTGCGTGGGCTTCTACCGCCGCGTGCTGGCGGCGGCGCACTGAACCAGGGAGGGCTGAAGGCGAGGGCGCTTCAGTCGTCCTCGTCTTCAGGCTGGTCGGCGGAGGTTTCGCCCGGCTTGCCGCCGATCACGTATTTCTCGGACGCCCAGGCGCCGAGATCGATCTGCTTGCAGCGCTCGGAACAGAAGGGGCGGAACTTGTTGTCGGGCACCCAGGCCACATCGGTGCCGCAGGTGGGGCATTTGACGACAGCAGGCATAGCGTTCAGCGCAGGCTTCAGAAATTGCAGAGTTTCAGCAGGAACGGGATATCCGCATCGACCGGGCGCGGACGCAGGTCGCCGTCCTGCTGCGTAAAGCGCACCCACAGCATGTACTTGTTGGCGCTCATCTCGGGGATGAAGGCCAGCAGCGAATCGTCCAGGTAGACCTGCATCAGCTGGTAGCTGCGTCCGGACAGCATCTGCTGGTAGCTGCCGCCGGTGGCGATCACCTTGCCGCTCTGGCCGGCTTCGCGCAGCAGGCGCAGCACGATGGTGGTGCCCATGCGCAGCGACAGCAGCGGACGTACCCATTTCAGGATATCGGCGCGGCGGTCTTCGGCGGGGCGGTGCTGCCAGGCATAGTAGGCCGGCAGGTCGAACTCGCAGGTGCCGCCGGGAATGATCGCGCGGCTGCGGATGCTGGTCAGCCACTCATTGTCGGCCAGCAGCTGGCCGGCCTTGCCCACAGTCTGGTTGAGCATGGCGATGCCTTGCTCGATCTCGCCGATGATGGCGTCCAGCGCCTCCTGGTCGATCTGCGGGCTGGCGCGCAGCGGCGCCAGTGCCTGGCGCTGGCGTTCCAGTTCCTTGATCAGGTCGGTCTTGAGGTCGGCGCGGCCGGCCACGTCGATGATCTCGAACAGCGTGGTCAGCGCGACATGGTGCTGGTGGGCATGATCCTGGCCGAGAAAGTATTCCAGCCGATCGAACAGGTCCTCCAGGCGCAGGAGTGTCCTGATGCGTTCGTTGAAAGGGTATTCGTACAGAATCAAGTGCAATGTCCGTGCAGGGCGTCGGGCGCTCTTTCAGGAGCGGCCCGGTGCAGAATGAGGCCCGGGAAATGCCGGAAGGGGCGATATATGGCAGGCGGATACCGGCAGTATGCGGTGATTTCCCCGCATATTCCAGCGCATTCTATGCGAGACAAGGGCCGAGGACAATGTCGCGTGCGTGATGCAATGCGCCGGCGCGCCGGGTTGCGCGTTATGGATGGACCCTGGCCGCCGCCGACAGTTCACGATAGCAGCGGTCGAGCCGGTCGACCTGGTCCACCAGCGCCTCCACCGGGCCGTCGTTGTCGATGACGTCGTCGGCACATGCCAGGCGCGCGGCGCGCGTGGCCTGTTTGGCCATAATGGCCCGCACCTGCTCGCGGCTGAAGCCGTTGCGCGCCATCACGCGCGCCACCTGGGTGGCCTCGGTGCAGTCGACCACCAGCACGCGGCCAACGCGCTCGCGCCATGAGCCCGATTCCACCAGCAGCGGCACCACGTAGATCAGATAGGGATGCTCGCCGGCATCGCGGATCGACTGGGCGCGCTCGGTGGTCAGCGCACGGATCAGCGGGTGGGTGATGGCTTCAAGCCGCGCCTTGGCTGCAGGGTCGGCGAACACCAGTGCGCGCATCGCGTCGCGGTCCATGGCGCCGTCGGGGCGCAGGCAGGCCGGGCCGAAGGCCTCGACCAGTGCCGGGATGGCGCGCCCGCCCGGGGCGGTGATCTCATGCGCGAGCAGGTCGGTGTCGATGATCGCGGCACCGCGCGCGGCAAACATGTCGGCCACGCGGGTCTTGCCGCTGCCGATGCCGCCGGTCAGTCCGATTTCCAGCATGTGAGGCTCAGTTGACGATGTTGCAGCAACGATACCAGCTTCAGCGGATATCGTCGGACACCGTCATGGCCATGCAAACAGCGGCAGCACGCCGGGGCCGAACAGCAGCACCACCACGCCGGCCAGCGCGATGAAGGGCCCGAACGGGAAGGGCGTGTCGCGTTCCTGGCGGCGCAGCGCAATATTGGCCAGCCCGAACAGCACGCCGACCACCGACGACAGCAGCACCAGCGCCGGCAGCGCCTGCCAGCCGAACCAGGCGCCCAGCGCCGCCATCAGCTTGAAGTCGCCAAAACCCATGCCCTCCTTGCCGCGCACGAGCCGGAACAGCCAGTAGGCCGTCCACAGTACCAGGTAGCCGGCAGCCGCGCCGATCACGGCGTCGGGCAGTGTCACGAACACGCCGCCCAGGTTCAGCAGCAGGCCCAGCCACAGCAGCGGCAGGGTGATCTGGTCCGGCAGCAGTTGCGTATCGGCATCGATCATGGTCAGCGCCAGCAGCGCCCACACCAGCACCAGCCCCGCCAGGGCCTGTCCGCCAGGACCGAAGCGCCACGCCACCAGCGCGCTCAGCACGCCACAGGCCAGCTCGACCAGCGGATAGCGCACACTGATCGGCGCCTTGCACGCCGAACAGCGTCCGCGCAGGAACAGGTAGCTCAGCACCGGCACGTTCTCCCACGGTGCAATCGCGTGGCCGCAATGCGGGCAGGCCGAGCGCGGCACCATCAGGTTGTAGCGGCCGGGGTGGGGCCGCGGGTCGCCGCGCAGCTCGGCGATATAGTTGGCCTCGTCGCGCTCCATCATGCGCGGCATCCGGTGGATGACCACGTTGAGGAAGCTGCCGACCACCAGCCCGAGCAGCGCCGCGGCCACCACCAGAAAGGCGGGCGGCAGCGCCGCCAGTGCCTCCGCCAGCGGCGCGCTGCCGGTTGGATACGGAGAAGCAGACCACGCAGACAACATCGCTTACACCACCTGTCCAAGCTTGAAGATCGGCAGGTACATCGCCACCACCATGCCGCCGATCAGCACACCCAGCACCACGATGATCAGCGGCTCGATCAGGCTTGAGATCGCGGCGACGGCATCGTCGACCTCGCGCTCGTAGAACTCGGCCACCTTCAGCAGCATGTTGTCCAGCGCGCCGGACTCCTCACCGATCTGCGTCATCTGCAGCACCATGTTGTCGAACACATGGGTGGCCTGCATCGCGTTGGTCAGGCTGGTGCCGATGCGCACCGATTGCTCGATCTCGCGCGTGGCGTCGTAGTAGACCCAGTTGCCGGCTGCGCCGGCCACGGACTCCATCGACTCCACCAGCGGCGTGCCGGCGGCGAACATGGTGGCCAGCGTGCGGGTCCAGCGCGCGATCACGGCCTTGCGGAACAGGCTGCCAAAGATCGGCAGCTTCAGCAGCGTGCGGTCGGTCGCGCGCTGCACCTTCTCAGATTTCTTCAGCGCGCGCAGGTAGAAGGAGATGCCGGCCACCGGCGCCCCGATCACCAGGTACCAGTACTGGACAAAGAAGTCCGAGATGGCGATCACCAGCAGCGTCGGCGCCGGCAGGTTGGCGCCGAAGCTGGAGAACACGCCCTTGAACGCCGGAATCACGAACAGCATCAGGATCACCGTGACGGCAAAGGCCACGGTCAGCACCGCGATCGGGTAGATCATCGCCGACTTGATCTGGCCCTTCAGGGCGATGGTCTTTTCCATGTAGAGCGACAGGCGCTCCAGCAGTGAGTCCAGGATACCGCCCTGTTCGCCGGCATCGATCAGGTTGCAGTACAGCGTATCGAAGTACTTCGGATGGCGCCGGAATGCCGCGGCCATGCTGCTGCCGGCCTCGATATCGAAGCGGATGTCCGACAGTAGCTGGGTGAAGTTGGGGTTCGCGTGCCCGCGCGCGATGATGTCGATCGACTGCAGCAGCGGGATGCCAGCCTTGAGCATGGTCGACAGCTGCCGGGTGAAGTAGGCGATGTCCTTCTCGGTGATCTTGCGCCCGCGCGCGGCCTTGCGCTTCTTCAGCTTGACGATGGTCAGGCCCTGCTTGCGCAGCGTGGCGGTGACCTCGGCCTGGTTCTCGGCGCGCAGCTCGCCGGTGAAGGTCTTGCCCTTGCGGTCCTTGCCTTCCCACTCAAAGATGTACTGGGTGGGTGCCTTGCGCCCCTTCCCTGATTTCCCCCGTGACGGTGCCGCCGTCCGGGCGCCCGACGCTGGTGCGCGTGTCGCCATGATATTGACCCCCGATGCAAATGACGCTTGTTCTGCGTCTTGTACTTACGTTATGTCTTGCCCCGCCGGTCCTGCTTCCCTAAGTATTCGTTGTCGCCAGCACTTCTTCGAGTGACGTGACGCCCTGCTTTACCTTCAGCAGCCCCGCTTCGCGCAACGATAGCACGCCGTCCTTGCGCGCCTGCTCGGCGATCTGCAGTGCCGAGCCATGCGCCAGGATGATCTCCTGCATGGCCTCGGTGATCGGCATGACCTGGTAGATACCGCAGCGGCCCTTGTAGCCGGTGCCGTTGCAGCGCTCGCAGCCGACCGGGTGGTAGGGCTGCCAACTGCCGTCCAGGTCTTGTTCGCGGAAGCCCGCTTCCAGCAAGGCCTCGCGCGGGATCTCGCCCTCGCGCTTGCAGGTGCACAGCCGCCGCGCCAGCCGCTGCGCGGTGATCATCAGCACGCTCGAGGCAATATTGAAGGCCGCCACGCCCATGTTCATCAACCGCGTCAGCGTGGTCGGCGCATCGTTGGTGTGCAGCGTCGACAACACCAGGTGGCCGGTCTGCGCGGCCTTGATCGAGATGTCGGCGGTTTCCAGGTCGCGGATTTCGCCGACCATGATGATGTCCGGATCCTGGCGCAGGAACGAACGCAGCGCCGCGGCAAAGGTCAGGCCCGCCTTGTCGTTGACATTGACCTGGTTGACGCCGGGGAGCTGAATTTCGGCCGGGTCTTCCGCGGTGGAGATATTGATGTCGCCCTGGTTCAGCAGGTTCAGGAAGGTGTACAGCGACACCGTCTTGCCACTGCCGGTGGGGCCGGTCACCAGCACCATGCCATAGGGGCGCTTGATCACGTCCAGCAGCAGCGCCTTCTGCCCGGGCTCATAGCCGAGCTGGTCGATGTCCAGCTTGTCGGACGAAGATTCCAGAATCCGCATCACGATCTTCTCGCCGAACAGCGTCGGCAGCGTCGACACGCGGAAGTCCACCGCCTTCTCGACGGTTTCCTTGGAATCCTTGTGCTTGGGCAGCGCAATCAGCAGCTTCATGCGGCCGTCCTGCGGCACGCGCTTTTCAGAAATATCCAGGCGCGACAGCACCTTGATGCGGGTGGCGATTTTGTCGCGAATATCCAGCGGCGGGCGCGCAACCTCCTGCAGCACACCATCCACGCGGAAGCGGATGCGGTAGAAGGTCTCGAACGGCTCGAAGTGCAGGTCGGACGCGCCCCGGTGGAAGGCCTCGGTCAGCAGCTTCTGCAGGAAGCGCACCACCGGAGCGTCGTCGATATTGTCGGCGGTGGTGCGGTTGCGCTGGTTGCCGGCCGCGGCCACCGGATCGTAGTCGATCATCTTGCGCTCGGCCTGCACCGGCGAGATGTTCTTCAGCGTGCCCAGGGCCTCGCCGGCGGAGCGCACGTGCTTCATCAGCTTGTCGTGCTCGACCACCACCGCTTCGACCGGCAGCTTGTACTTTTCCTTGATCGCATCCAGCCCGGCCTGGTTGGACGGGTCGGACATCGCCAGCACCAGCCGGTTCTCGCGCCGGCCCAGCGGCAGCAGCCGGTGCGCGTGGAATTCACGGTTGCCAGCCAGCGCCGGCGGCACCTTGGTCAGGTTGTACTGGGCCAGGTCCAGCAGCGGCAGCTGGTACTTGTCCGCGGCAAACAGCGCCAGGTCGTGCGCGCTCATGGTGCCGCTGCCGACGATCTCGTCGATCAGCTGCGACTGCTTTTCACGCGCGGCCTGCTCCAGCTGAGCAAGCAGGGCGGGCGCGATACGCCGGCTCTGGGCCAGGGCAAGACCGAGTGTCATGGCAGGTGCGCTGTGCGGTGCGGTTAGTGGTGGTGGCGGATGCCACGCAGGCGAGGGCGGACGGACCCACGTCCCCGGATCGGGGCAGTTTGCCGCTGGGGTCACTTTTTGTAAAGCCGACGCGGGCGCGGTGTTGGCGTTTGCGCGACACGGGCGCAACCCTACTTGCGCGGGGAAGAAGGGGCGTTCAGGCAGCTTCCTTGCGCCCCGGGGTGGTGTCCTTTTGAGAGGAATCCCTGTCCCCGCCCATGTTTCCATTGGCCTTTTCACAACGGAAGACGCCACGCCATTTTGATCTGATATAGAATCAAAAATGCGTGCATAACGTTGCATGAAGCCAATTTACAAGAAGCCCTTCGTGCAGTTCGTCAAGAAGGCACACAAGCCGTTGCAGCTGGCGATCGAGGATGAAGTGGAGGTGGTTTGCGCAGATCCTGGCGTTGGGGAGGCCAAGGTTGGCGATCTGGCCGGGATCCGGGTCCACAAATTCAAGTTCAACCGGCAGGAATGCCTGATCGCCTACCGGCCACCGCGACCCGGGGAGCAGGCGGCAGGCGTAGATCTCGAAATGCTGTGGATCGAATTTTACAAGGTGGGCTCGCATGAGAACTTCTACGAAGAGCTCAAGCAGTACCTGAGGGCAGAGAGAAAGGGATGACCATCATGACCGCAGAAGACCTGATGAAGGCCGTCAGCAAGATGCCCGCGCAGGAGCGCGTCAAGTTCTTCATGCTGGTGGGCGAACAGGCTTTCAAGGACGAGAACTTCTCGCACGAGGAGGTCTTTGGCCATCTCGCTGAAGCAGACTTCACCGCCGCGGAGGCGGCCGAATACCTCGAAGTTTCAATTGCCACCCTCCGGCGGCTGGTGCGCGACGGCAAGCTGGCACCCCATGCGGAAGTGGGGCGTAGCCAGCTGTTTTCCGCGGCCGACCTGAAGGCATTCAAGCTTCAGCGCAAGGCGATCAAGGGATGAGTTGCCGGCGAGCGGGGGGGGGGGCAGAAAGACAAAAGGCCGAACCAACTGACGTTGATTCGGCCTTTTAAATCTGGTCGGGGTGAGAGGATTCGAACCTCCGGCCTCTACGTCCCGAACGCTTAGCCCTTGCGGCTATTTTACTGGTGGTTTAAGGTGATCCCTGATTTGTTGGGACAAATTTGGGACACGGGACATGGGAACCATCACGAAGCGGGGCGAGTTGCAGTGGCAGGCGAAGGTAAGGCGCGGGGGGTTCCCCACGCAGTCCCGCACCTTCTCGTACAAGGAGGACGCCGAGAAGTGGGTGCGGGCCGTCGAGCGGGAGTTGGAGACGTCTGGTTTTGTGGATCGCCGGGAGGCAGACAAGAACACGCTGGCTGAGGTGCTCAAACGGTATCAGAAGGAGGTCACGCCCGCCAAAAAGTCGGCCGACATCGAGTCGATCAAGATCGATGTCATCTTGAAAGACGCTTCGCTTCCCAAGCTCAAGATGTCGGCGATCACCAGCGCCGCCGTGGCTAGCTGGCGGGACCGCCGCTTGAAGGAGGTCAGTGGGGCGACGGTCAATCGGGAGATTGACGTGATCTCCGCCGTGCTCAACCATGCTCGCCGCGAGTGGGGCATTCATGTCGAGAACCCAATTCCCTACGTGAAGCGACCTGAGAAGGCAAGGGCGCGAGATCGCCGGTTTTCGGCCGAAGAAGAGGCCTATTTGCTAGCGGCCCTGACGGGTGGTGAGCGGCTGCCTGACGGGACGTTCAGCAAGGGGGCTCGCAACCCGTGGCTGCTGCCACTCGTCCAGCTCGCGATTGAGACGGCAATGCGGCGCGGCGAGCTGCTTGCGCTGGAGTGGGAGAACGTGGACTTGAAGCGGCAGACCGCGCACTTGCCTGACACGAAGAACGGGGATGCCCGGACGGTCCCGCTTTCGACCAAGGCTGTCGCAATCCTGGCCGCGCTCCCAGACCCTGACGCCGACGAGGATGCTGAGGTCGAGGATGACGCAAAAGAGCGCCGCACAGGCAAGGTCTTTGCGACCACTGCCTTGGCGCTGCGCAAGGGTTTCACGCGGGCCATTGAGCGCGCGCAGGAGCAGTACAAGGCAGACTGCAAGGCGGCGAAGCGCAAGCCACTTGCCGGGTTCCTTGCCGATGTCCATTTCCACGACACACGTCACGAGGCCGCCTCGCGCCTTGCCGAGAAGCTTTCCAACGTCTTGGAGCTTTCCGCCGTGACCGGGCATCGCGACTTGAGGATGCTCAAGCGCTACTACCACCCGCGTGCCGAAGACCTTGCAAAGAAGCTGGGGTAGCTCCGATAAATCGCCCCCCCCTTGGGCAGCCACGCAGGTGGGGGCAAGCCTGTGGACGGAGTAAGTTGTCCACGATAAATCTACCCCCCTGACCTCCGATAAAGGCACCCCCCTGTCGGGGCATCGCTCCGATAAAGTTGCCCCCCTCCCTCCGTTAAATTGCCCCCTCCCTAAACCTGTAAGGTTGCCTGTAGCTCTTTGCCTTTAACTTCACTAGTAGCGAGAGCGGCGAAAACTGTGGAGAAGGCGGCACAAGGCGGCCTGCGGCCGGGGCACCCCCTGCGGGGGTTCCCCCGATCTAGTCGGCTCCCCCTCCCCCAAATCGAGGCCCCTGCGGGGCAGCATTGCTTGAAGGGCGGACAAGCCGCCCGCTGGTGCTCGACGGCCTGTGCGCCGGGGCATGTGTTCGGCGGGCTACGGAGAAAAACCGGCTTGAGCCGGTTTTTGGCCTACCGGCCCGGCTCCTACCGCCTCACCCGACAGTCCCCCGGACTGTCGGGCTGCGCACGTTATGCCCCGGTGGAGTCGCTGGTGGTCCGCAAAGGCCCATTTGGTCTTTAGAAAAGGGCCGGCCTTCCAATTGGACGCCAAGCGCAGTTTTGCATTGAGCGTGGTCTTGCAGACCAGCCCACGCGAAATCGCCTGGGAAAGCGCATGAGGCCGCGTCCTTCTGCCCCTCCATCGTAGGGCATGCACAGGCTGGGTTCGGCGGCGGCAGCAGGCGGGCCACTCCTCCGTGGACGGGCGTTGGGGGGCGAAGCGCCTTGCCCAGCGCCCTTGAGGCAGGGCATATCCACATCAATGGCGCTTGACTGTAATTACCGTAATTACGATAATACGGTTACGGTAATTATCGTAAGTTGAGGGATTGATGATGGCGAGGCAAGTGGCGACGCAAGAAGCGGTTTACTCAGTGGCTGAAGCGCTCATGTTGGAAGGCATCGAGCCGACTCTTACGGCGGTACAGGGCCGCACAGGCGGGTCGTACACCACGGTGAAGCGGCACCTCGAAGCTTGGGAGGCCAAGCGCAAGGGCGTGATCGCCGCAGTTGACCTGCCTGCCGATGTCGAAGCAAGAGGCCGCGAGTTTGTGCAGGCCCTTTACGCCCATGCGTTGCACGACGCTAAGGCGGCTGTCGCCGAACCGCTCGCGCTGGCCGAAGCTGCCCGCGACAAGGCCGAAGGTCGGCTTGCAGGTGCTGAGTCTGAAGTCGCACGGCTCGAAGGCATTGAACAGGAGCAGGCGAGCCGTATCGACACGCTCATTCAGCGCGTGCGCGAGCTTGAGATGAGCACGGCGGCCCAGCAGGCGACCATTCAGGAGAAAGCATTGGTTGCGGAGCGACTTGAAGCTCAGCTTGCGGAGGCCCACCGCGCCCTTGCTGCACGCGATCAGGAACTGGCTGGGCTCAGGGCCTCAGCGAAGGCCGTCGAGGGCTTGCAGGGGCAGTTGGATGCCCTGCAACGCACCGTTCAGGGCCTGACCGCCACGACGGGTGCAGATGCGTCCGTCGCCAAGGGCGGAAAGAAGTGACCGGACCGAGCCGCATCGAGGCGTTGGTCGCCGATCTGCGGCTGACGGCCGCGAGCTTGCAACAGGTGCTCGATGCCTGCCACATCGCCGGGCCGGGGGCGGAGCTGCTGCAGCACTACCCCAAGATGCTTGCCGAGCTGGCCGACCGCTTTGCCGGTGAGGCCGCTCGGGTTGAGTGGCCGGCAGATTTACCGCGCGAGCCGGTGTTCACCGCAGCCGAGCTGGAGGCCATCGGCACGGCCGAGGCACTGCTGGCACGGTTGCGTGCCGACGACCCGGGATTGACGGGTACGCGCCGGTAGGTGGAGAGGGTGCGCGCCAGGCGGCGTGCATCAGCGGCCGAGAATGCGGCAGGAATGACCACCACCCGCTTGTCGCCGAACTGCTCACGAGCCGTTTCCTCCCAGGCGGGCGGCACCAGCGTCACCCAGGCTTCGCACTGCGTCATCTTGCCGGTGCTGCGCAAGGCGGCCCAGACGCAGCCTGCCTCGTAGGCCAGCCAGAAGCATAGATCGCGCGCTCGCGGCGTCTTGGGCGTCAGCAGCAGGCGCTCGCGGAGCGCAGCGGGGTAGACGGCGCGCACGTCGTCTTCGGACTCGTCGGCCGCGTGGAACACGGCCAAGTTGATGCCGGGCCGGTGGCCCACGAAGTCGGCCAGCGCTTTGCGGGCCTCAGCGGTCGCCATCACGGCGTCGTGCTCGATGAACAGCAGCATGGGTTCCCCCCTCAAACAAGCCACTTTTCGTGGCCGAACCAATGGCGCGCCGCGCCCTCCTGGAAGATGTGACCTGTCGTGACCTGCCACGACCGATACGACTTCTTCATGCCGAACACCCAGAACATGACGGCGAACGACATCCAGTTGAGGGCGATGATGAGCGGCGCGGCCGACGCAAGCAGGTAGATGCCATGAGCGCCGATCAAGGCGGCAGCGGCGAAGAAGATGCGTGAGGCGATCCGGTGCTGGCGACCGAAGGCTTCGCGCTCGGCCAGTGACAGCTCGCCAAAGGCCATCCGGGCGCGCGCCAGGCGGTGGCGATTGGCGACCTCTAGGATACCGTTGCGTCCCTCTGGAGCGAGCATTGCGAAACCGCAGCGATTGCAGGCCCAGGTTTGCAGCGGCCGTGCGCCACCACCCTCAGCCTGATCCAGGATCGCAGGGCTGTCGCGTTGAGCCAAGAGCACGCCGGCATCGCAGTCCGGGCAAGTGGGATTGATCGTCCGCGTCCACATTGAGCGGTTCCACGCGAAGAGTCCTTTGTTCAGCTGCCAACCGAACATCGACAGCGGCATCGTCACGGTGACGTACTTGGCGGCCTGAGCCGCACGACTCACAAAGCGCATGAGAACTCCTTCGGTTTGGAAAATCCGTGGTCCGCACTGACGAACGCCTCCGCACCCACAACGCGCTCCAACGCGACGCGCAATCGGTCAGCGGCTTCTTCATCGAAGCCATTGCGACAGAGCACCAGGGGAGCGCCGCTGCTCTGGGCTGTGCGGAGGTAGCCGCCCGCCAAGCGCTCATGTACGACGGCGACCCAATAGATCTGTTTCAGCCGACGCAACGTCGAGGTGATCTCGCGCTCATGGAGCACGTCAGAGTGCATGGGACGATGCGACAGATGCCTGACGCGGTTGCCAAGCTCGGGCAGTTCGCCCTGCACGTCTTCCATGCCCCGAATTGGGCCAATCGCCCATCGAATCATCACCAGTTCCACTGTGGGGAACTCATCCAGCACGCGAGCCAGCCGGGCCGCCGGCCCGTGCTCGCCGATGTGGTGACTCCAGAGAAGCCGGTCGAACTCGAAGAACAGGAGCATCACGAAGTCCTCTACTTGATCGCGCGAGTCGCGTCGTCACGAAGCGCGCGCATTTGTTTGGCTTCAACCTGGCTGCGCTTCGCGGCGAGCTTCTGCGAGGTGTAGACGGCCATCAGTGCTTCGACGCGCTCCTTCTTTTGCCGGATAGCCTCGTTGATGTAGGCCGAGGTGCCCAGCGCCTTGAGGTAGTCCACCCACAGCGCGCGGCTGCTGACCTTCGTGACGTTTTGATTCCACTGGGAATCCATGAAACGGCGCTTCGCCTCGGTGGCTAGCATCTCGGCGGGAGACATCGACTCGTAGTCCCCGAGCGGAGCGGAGGGCAGAGCGCCAAAGCCGTCCGCGTCGTTCAGCACGCCAGCCAGCGCGCTCGCGCCCTTCGAGGCCGCTTGCAGTGCGTCGCCGTTGGCCGCAGCGATGGCCGTTGCGTCGAACTGGGTGGACGGCGGCACGCCCATCGCGGGCGTGGAGCCGAAGAGCTTGGCGTACTGGGCCTTCGTGTCTCCGCCCAAGACAGGCTCCAGGCCGTCCGGCTTGATGGGATACGTGGAGCAGAAATAGGGGCTCGGGTCGGTAGGGAAATTGAACGCCGCGTTCTTGTTCGTGAGCGAGGTCGGAAGCTGGCCCGGGTTGAACGCCGGGTTCTTGGCAGCGTCCGCCGAAAAGGTCTTGGCCCGTGCATCGTCGGCGCTGGGCACGCCGTAGATGAAGTGCAAATGCACCACGCCTGTCGGGCCCATGCCGGTCGCGCCGGAGGTGCCGATGACCTGGCCTGCCTTGACCTGATCGCCTTCGTTCACAGCGATATGCGACAGGTGATAGAACACGGCCGTCTCGCCGCTAGGGCGGCGGATCATCACGGTGTTGCCAGCCGTGCCGCGTGCCTTGGCCCACGTCACCACGCCGTCAGCGGTGGCCACGACCTGGCCCGGCTGCGCGCCGGTCGAGAAGTCGAGGCCGTCGTGCATGTGCGGCTTCGCGTTGCCGCTGCCGAAGTTGGCTGCACCACCTTCGCGGAACTTCCCGAAGCGGCCTGTCACGAGGTCTTTCTGGGTTGGCGACACCATGCAGGTGCCGGCCCAGGTGCTGGCCGAGGCCAGCGCGAGCGTCAGGGCGATGAACGTGCGCATGCGTGGCCCTCCGTCAGTTGAACAGGCTCGCGGCCCAGCTCGTGAAGCTCTGGGATGCGGCGGTTGCGGGCTGCGCTGCGGCTTGCGGCTGCGCCGTGGCGGGGGCGGCCGACGACTGCGGGGTGGCCGTCTTGCCGCCCGTGAAAGTCGTCTGGCTCGATGCGAACGGGTTGGCGTTGACCGTGTACGTCCCGCCGCTGGTGGCAGGCTTGTAGGCCGCGCCGAGCTGGGGGTCGATGGTGGACATCGCGCCACCGTTGGCGGTGTTGCCCATGCCCGAGATGTCGGTGAACTGCGTGCCGAGCTGGTTCCAGCTCGCGATGGTCTGGTTGATCGGCGACGTGACCATGCCGCTCACCTTGCCCACGGCCGAGCAGACCTTTTTCTGGGCGTACTTGACGACAGCATCCTGCGCGGCTGAGAGGATCGAGCCCAGGCTGGGGATCGAGAAGGACAGGTCGATGATCTGATTGATGGACGAGAAGCAGTCGTCGGCCGGGTCGAACAGGCTCTCGACGTTCGGTGTCGCGGCGGCCATTTGCGAGTGCGCACCGATGGCCGTGCGGATCGACGCGCCGATGCCGAGCTGATCGCAGTTCTCCGCGTCGGCCTTGAGCTGGGCCGACATGGCGGCGTCGGTCTGTGCGAGCAGTGCCTGGTCGGCACCAGCACTGCCACTGCCACCAGTGGCAAACGACCCGGAGAACCAGGACGAACCCGCCTGACCAGCAACAGCGCTGGCGGCCAGGGCGATGCTGGCACCCATGAGGACGCCGAGCGCAGGCTTGGTCAGGCGGGCCGTGGTCATTGCGCGCCACCTCCACGGATGCAGGCGATCTGCACTTCGCCCGGACGCGGCTCGCTGGCCTCGATGATCCCGTCGCGGACCTTGCGGATGTAGCGCGGGCCATCCTTCTTCAGGTTGGCGGCCTTCACTACCTGGGGCAGCGTCACGCCCTCGGGCTTGACGGTATAGCTGCTGCCTTCATCCTCGCCGCCAAGGAAGATGGAGACGCCCATCGTCTTGAGCGAGCCGAAAACGGTCAGCGGTTCGGGCAGGGTGTGGTCGCCATCAAGCGCGTCATTGGTCGCTTTGAATACGGCCCGGACTGCCGGGGTGGCTGTCAGCGCGGTCCTGCACTCGATGGCTGCTTTCAGAAGCGGAGCGGCTTTGGCCCAATCGTCGGCAGTGGAGGCGCTGGCGTCGCGGAGGGTGAGCGGCATGCCTTGCGCCCAGGCGGCACCTGCGGCGAAGGACAAGGCCAGAGTGAGCAGTGTCTTGGTGCGCATGGGCGAGGGCTCAAGTTGCGATGGAAAGCGGCTTGTCGGCCAGGACGACGCGGGCGAACGCTTCGAGGCCAGGCAGCGAAGGAAACGTGTCGGCGATGCCGCCCGGTGATGTCAAAGTCCACTCCGAGGCACTTCCGGGCAGGACGGCCAAGAGCTGGAACCCATCGGCAGCGCGGACGATGCGAGCCGACCGGATGGTGTTGGGGGTGACGCGACGCAAGTTCTCTGCGCGCATGAACGTCAAGGGTTGACTCGGCATATGCATGTCCTCAAAGGTTGGGAGAGTGATCGGCCTGCGGCTGCATCGCGATGGCGAGCATCGAGCGCAGGAACTTGGCGGCGACAGGATTGCCGCGTTCAAACGCATCGCTCGCATGCGGAGCAATGTTCAAAAGCTGCTTGGCCTTGGCCTCACTGAGGAGGCGGTTGTAAGCCGTCAGAAACGCGAGCTGCTGTTCCTGCGAGGCAGAACCCAGCGACTCAATCGCCGCCAGGCCGACAACCGCGAAGGCGAAATACTTTTCCCGGTCGGTCCAGGTGCGGTCTTCGAGCGCGCGAACCTGGCTGAGCAGTTGTTCGATTTGCGGCTGTGTCGCCTCCTGGGCCTGACGGCGGCCGAGTGCGACGCCTTCGGCGATGCCCTCGTCGTATCCGTCGCGCCAGCCCTCAGACCGGCCAAGATTACGTCCAGCGCCGTGCATGGCCATCGCGCCCTGCGGGCTGGCGTAGAAGTCGTTGCTCATGCCTTGTCCTCCGGTTCCGGTTTGTCGTTGGCGGTTCGGTCTCCGCCGTTGACGGCGGCATCGCCAGGCTCGCGCATAGCTTTGATTCGGGCGTCTGCACCCTCGCGGAACGCCCCAACCGCCTCCGTTGCGGTGGTGAGCCCTGCGCTGGCGGCTGCTGCGAAGCCTCCGCCAACTGCGCCGGTCACCAGACCCAGCACAGCACCGTGTGTGGACTCGGATGAACGAGCCGAGTTGGCTGCGCCCCGAACGATGCCGGCCGCAGTGCGGCCGACGCTAAGCGCCGCATTGCCAAGACCAACGCCTACGGTGTCAGACACCCGGTCGGCGAAGCCACGCGCTGCGGCCTCCTGACTGCGCGAGGGAGGGGTGGTGCCGCCTGAGAGTGGTTGGTCGCCGCTTGCGGCAGCTTGCGTCCGTGCAGGACGGGCGGCATCCGGCGCGCTGGATCGCACCTGGCTTGTACTGGCGGGGGCCGCACCGCCAAACGCCGCCGTTTCGCTAGGAGGGGCCACGCCTTGCCCGCCAGCGTTTACCGGCACATGGCCTTGTCCGCCGCCGCCCAGCCGAGGTGCATCACCACGAATGGCATCACCACCGCCAGAGCGGCCCGCGCCGGGAATACGGCCTGCCCGGCCGCCGCCGCCTCCGCCACCCAGGATCGGGGGCGTCGGCGCGCCTTGCGTTACGCCGCCGCGCATCTCATTGGCTGCGGCCGTCGCTCCCAGATCGTGGACACCGGCGTTGATCCACCGGAGGACGTGATCCGGCAGTGTCTGCGGCAGCGAGTAGATTGCATACAGCACCGGCAGCAGGAGCAGACCGAAGATGCTCAGCGTCCAGAAAAACTGGAAGATGCCAGCGAACCAGCTCAATGTCGTGCCGCTGCTGATTGCTCCGCTGGTGGTGAAAAACGCCTTGACGATGTAGTCCACTACTGGGTCAGCGACGAGCATGGCAGCGAATAGGCCGATCACGGCTAGCGCAGGGCGCACGAACAGGGCCAGCAGGAGCAGATAGCCCTGGGCCTCCGAGCCGACAAACGTCTGGCTTGGGCGCATGTGCATGATGACCCAGAGCGGGGCGGCGAGCATCGTCTGGAACACGGCCAGAACCCAGCCCACCACGACGATCATGAAGATCGAGTACGGGAGGGCGGGCAAGAACGAGCCGAAGTAGAACGCCAGCGGCTCGATGAACGTCAGCATGCGCGAGAGCAGGCGGCCAGGCACCTTGTCGAGCCAGTCGTCCAGGCTGGCGGCCGCTTCGTAGCTCTTGATGTTGACGGGCGACAGCGAGTCAACACCCGCTGCGACGACGCGCAGCGTGGTGCCTGCGGTCTTCATGGCGATGAGGCCCGCGTTGATGTCTGCGTCAATCAACGTCAGCACGTCCCCGCTCATCTTCATCCGGGACACGGCATCCACGCCGCTGCCGGAGCCGAGCAGCACACTCACGAGCCACTTCTGGATGCGGGTCGTGATCGTGTCGAACCGGGCATTCATCTCGGCGTTGATCGAACCGACGTTCAGGGATGAGGCGCTGTCCTTCGGCACCACACCGCCGATCTCCCCGAACGACTTGGCCTCGAAGCCAGAGGCCGATGACGACTTCGACTGGATGGTCTCGCTGATGGTGTTCACACTGGCACTCACCAAGTCAGCCAATGCACTCTTGGGCAGGGCGTAGAAGTTCGGCGCAGTCACCGTGCCGGGGTTTCCTCCGGCGATCTCGTTGAGCTGACGACGAATCGCACCCACGCGCTGGTACCAGCCGCCTGCCATTGCCCATCCGCCTTGCACCAGCGCATTGGCATAGGCTTGCACCGAGCTGTTGACGTTCGACTCCCCACTCGTCATCGAGGACTGGAGTGAGGACACGATCTGCGCATTGCGGGCTTCAACGAAGCTGTTGAGCGTGGCGCTGTCGACCTGATCCCATCCCGGCTGCGAAATGTTGGCGGGCCAGGTCGCGACCCATCCATCGATATCGTTCATCAGGTCGATGGCGGCTTGCACCTTGGCCGCACTCACGGCGGCGCGGATGCTGTCGATTGCTGCTTGGGTGCCTGTGCTGTCCTTCGCTGCTTCGGGATCAGCTGCGTAGACCTTGAGCGATACCGTTCCACAGAACGGTGCGCCACCACCGAGGTTCGTCACCGCGTTCCGGTCGCGGACAAAGAACGTGTACTCCGTGGAGAGGTCGCTGGAGGACTGCTTGTCCCACTTGGTCGGACTGCCGCTCATAGTCGCGTCAGCCGAGACTGCCGGGGCGGTCCCTGCACCGGGGTCAGTGAACGTCATGTTGGCTGATCGCGCGCAGTAGGCGACGGCCACGTACTGCGTCGCGAACTCGCGAAGGCCATACAGCTCGCCGCCGACGTTGCCACTGCTGCTGACGATGCCTGCCGGGCTGAGCACGCCCATGCTCATGCCGAGCTTGTAGAGGTTGCTGGCGAAGCCTGCGCTCCAAAGCGAGATCAACAACACCAGCATCTGGATGAAGCTGTAGCCGCTGGCCGATGGAAGCAGTACCGCACCACCTGCGACGAAGCGCACGGGCGTCCAGACAGCGCTCCAGGCCTTGCCGAAGGCCTCCCCGTCCGTCGCGGTGTTGATCGCGCCCATCGATGCGACGTACCCGGCGATCACCGCTGCCACGACAAGGATGCCGCTGTTGAAGTACCCGAAAAGCGTCGCGATCAAGCCGCTTGCCGCGCTCACGGTGTTGGGGTCGGCACCGTTCAGGAGCACGTCAACTACCGGGCCAAACATCGCCTTGAGCATCCCGACGCTGGCGTCGTCTGGCGGCGGTGTAAAGGGCATCTGGGCCATGCACGACTCCAATTCAGTTCTTTGGCTGTTGATCCAATATTAGTGCATACTGCATATGCGTGCAAGCATCCGCAAAGGCAAATCAAACGTCGCGTGCTAGAACTGCACACACTGCTTCACACAATGCATGTCACCTTGCTTTGCACAGTGCGGCTTTCGAGGTCCTTGAGTGGAAAAGCAACTTTTATGAAGGAGAGAAAAATGCAAATACGGGCGGGTTTTCTAGCGGCTTCCCTGTCATCTCTTGGAGTCGTGACTGCAGGTGCGCGATCCCGACCGAGGGCTGTTGGCGCTACCCTGCTTCGGTCTATGAAGGCGGTTGGCTCGCGCATGAACGCGGTCATAGCCAAGCCGTGGTTCTTTCCCGCGCAGGTGGCAGTCCTTTTCGCTGTCCTGTGGCTGCAACAGCATGGCTACGTGCAAGTCCCGGTCACGGTCTGCGACTGGGGAGGCGTCGGCAAGTAGCTTGTCTTCTACTGAGAGTGCTGCTCCCGCAGTGCTCTCACGGAATCACCCAGCCGTGCAGGTTTCCGTCCGGTGCGCTGTACGGCAGACATGCGCCCTTGCTGATCTTCCATCCCGGTTCACTGCACTTGGCGACCTGCTGCAAGCTCCCGACCAGTGCGAGCCGGTATGCCAGTTGGCCCTCCGGCGTATTCGCCCAGCTTGCCGCCGCAGCTTCGTGCCGAGCCACCTCGTAGCCCTCCCCGAGTCCTGCTTCCTTGCCTTGGCGGAAGGCAAGGCATCCGGTAATCACTAGCGTGATCGCTGCTGTCCCTATTCCCATCGCCAGCGCTCTCCACTGCTGCTTCCGTGCTGCCTCGTTCGCTACTTGGTTGACTGCGTTGCCAAGCCGATCCACTAAATCAGCGTGCGCGAGCTGGGCCGCAGTGTTTGCAAGTTGCTGGGCTGTCTCCCTTGCTTCCCTGACCGCTGTACGTGATGCTTCCTCGATGCGTTCAGGCATCGCGCTATATAGCCCTTGGTAGTGCTCCAGGGCGATCATCAGGACCATGATGGCGTCGTTATCCTGCACGCCCAAGACTGCCTGGACGTGGAGCAAACGATCTGCTTCTTCGGGTGTCGCCTTGCGCTGCCAAACCGCCTCGAACGCTGCAACGATTCCGGGACGGCCTGCCGTACTCACGACATGACCTGTTCTAGTGTCTTGACTGCTTCTCGTCGCCACCGCAGCAACTCGGCGCGGTTCCCCAGCGGCATCTCCTTGACTGCTCCCTGAATCGTCAGACGCTTTGTTGCCAACTCGTCCGCCACACGATCTGCCAGATCGGGAAAGTCCAACGTCTTCCCGCCGCTTCCCTCGATCCGCTTCTTCAGCTCACTGCCGCTATAGAGTTGGAACTTGTCGGTGCTGCCGTAGTACAAGTTGCGCACGACATGGACTTCATGGTCTGTACCCACGGGCATCGCATCAAGGTAGTCGGCCAGCAGCTCCAGGCTGTCGCGCTGCCGGTTGATGACCCAGAGAGTGACGAGCTTCCGGCCCAGCTCTCCGAGAGTGCTTCGCAGAGTCTGCCCATAGCGTTCCACGCCAGCACTATTTCGGGCTGCTGTGTTCACGATCACGGGGACGCCGCGCGCCTTGTCGGTCGTGTTGATCAGTTCGATCCACCCATCGGCTTCGTCAAGGCTCATCGCTGCGCACTGAACCCGCTCCGAATGCGCCTTGAAAACATCAGGGTTGGCGTCGTCTGTTTCGATCACAAACGGTTCAACACCGCGTTGCAGGAAGGCGTCGATGAGCGCTGTCGCAACCATGCTTTTGCCGGTCCCTCCTTTGTTTCCGGCGCACAGGTAAATCGTGTTGGTGCTGTTCATATCGGTGCTTCCTCTCAAATTCGTTGTCGGTCAGGTCGGGTGATGGCAGCAACTGCGTTCGTCGCGCTGCCGGTGCTTTGGGGAAGCGCTGCTGCTGCTCGCTCCCCAAGGGTCTGTTCAGGGGTCGGCTTCGCGCTGGCTATTGGCGCGGGGGGTGCGCTGCTTGGCGGCACGCCAGACGGAACACCTTTGCGCTTTCCGAAAGCCTTCTTGCCCGTCGGCTTGCTGCGTTGCAAATAGCTCTTCAGCGTGGGCGCGCCGATGTCCAGTTTTTCGCTGGTGAGTAGTTCAGCTATCTGCTCCAGCGTGTAGCCCCGTTCACGCAGGTCGGCGATCTCGCTGGTCAGCATCTTGATGCTCTCCTGCTTGCTGACCACTCGGCTCTTGTTGTCAGCCGGAGGTAGTGCCCGCAGCTTCGCCGCGATGGCCTCCACCTGTTCAACGGTTATTGCCATGTGTGCTCCCGTCTTCAAATTAAATCGCTTTTAGTATTGCGACTTTTCTGACGTTGCGCAAGCTGGAAATCGTCGGAATGCCTGCTGTATGGCTCGATGTGTCATGTCTTTGTGTGCTGAGAGCGGTTGATCGTGCATGTGTTTTCAAGCATACTCACTGCATCGCCAGCCGTAGCCCTTTTGCTTCCGTCTGAAGACGGGGCTGTTTCCATCGAGATTCGGAACCGTGTCCAGCGGGCGTAACAGGATGGCCCTTGTCGAACACATAGCGCTCCGCGCCATGTGCCCGCCAAGGGGCGCCGTGTCCTCGACGCTCCGCGTCTCGATCCGTGGCTCACTTCATCCTGCCCTGCCGGGGGCTGGTGACAGCGATGTAGACAACAGGACACACCCCGCCGCCACGGGGCCAGTTGAAGGAGCCAGTGCCATGCCGTTTGAGATCAAAGGGGAAGAAGCGCTCACCGAGCGGATCGGTGTGCGCGTCACCGCTGGCGAAAAGGTGCAGCTCAAGGAAGATGCCGACGACGCGGGTCTGAGCGTGAGCGAGCTGGTGCGCAGGCGCTACTTCGGCCGCAAGATCGTTGCCCGCAGCGACGAGAAGATGATTCGCCACCTCAATCGCATCGGCGGCCTGCTCAAGCACATTCACAACCAGTCGGGCGGCATCTACGCCGCTGAAACGGCACGGGCACTTCGGCAGGTCTATGCGTACATCGACCAGTTGGCCAACCAAGGGGCCGACCGATGATCCTCAAGAAAATCCCGGTCGATCAGGACAAGGCCGGGCGCAAGTCCAAAGCCACCAACATCAGTGACCTGACGGATTACGTCGCGGTGCCGGATGACGCGGCTCGCCTGACCCGGCTCGGGTATCACATCGACGACGATGGCGTCATCCTTGGCGGCAAAGGTGAGCAGCCGGAAAAGCTGCTGTACCTGACGACGCGCGGCTTCAACACCAGCACGTTCAAGGGCCAGCAGGCCGAGATGGTCGCGCTGGCGATGGAGTGCAAAAAATCGAAGCACCCGATTCAGCACTGGGTTTCGAGCTGGCATGAGGGCGAGCAGCCGACCCCTGAGCAGGTGGAAGAACTGCTCGATGTGTTCCTTGAGCAGCTTGGGCTTGAGAAGCACCAAGTCATCGCTGCGTTGCATCAGGACACCGACAACATCCACCTGCATGTAGCGATTAACAAGGTTCACCCGGACACCTGCAAGGTGGTCAAACCTGCGAACGGCTGGGACATCGAGGCGGCACATCGAACGGTAGCAATCGTTGAGCATCGGCAAGGGTGGCAGCGTGAGCCAAACGGGCGCTATGTCGTTTTGGAAGATGGCACCGTAGCGCGCGTCGGGAAGCTGGACAGCGCGCCCAGCGTGCCGACTCGTGCGGGCGACATGGAAAGCCGCACGGGTCAGAAGAGCGCAGCGCGGATCGGGATTGAAGAGGCAGGCGAACTGATCGGGGCGGCAGCGAGCTGGGCAGAGCTGCACCACGGCCTTGCCGAGCGCGGTATGCGCTACGTGAAGGCCGGTGGAGGGGCGCACATCTACGTCGGCGATCAACCCATCAAGGCCAGCACGGCGGGCCACTGGTGCAGTCTTGGCAAGCTCACCAAGCGGCTTGGAGCGTTCGAACCTGCCGCCTCCGCTGTCGTGGCGGTCGAGCGCAAGCCAGAGCCGCTGCGAGCAGACCTCCCCGGCTGGGATGACTACATCGCCGCCGCGACGGATCATCGGGCGCACCTCGCGCGAAAGCAGCGCGAAGAGAAAGAGCGCTACGAGCGCGAGATGGCCCAGCTTCGTGTTCAGAAGGCGGAGCGCAGCGCGGCCATCGCTGCCCAGCAGTGGAAGGGGAAGGGCGAGCTGTTGAACGCCATGCGCAGCGTCACCGCTGCCGAGGCCAAGAAGGTCGAACTGGAAATCAGGGAGCGGCATCGCCGGGAAGCCAAGGCGCTGCGTGATGCCCGAGACGCATGGCCGGAGTACCACGACTGGCTGGCCAAGTGGTTTAGCCCCGAGGACGCTGGCGACTACCGCTACCACCGGCACGAGCCGCTGCGCCTCGAAGGCGATGGTGACAACGAAGCCCTCCCGCGCGACCTTCGTGCCTTCACTGGCGAGATCGTCTGCGGAGCGGTGGAATACCGCCGCCAAGGGGCGGCGGGGGGTGTGTCTGAGGAAGTGTCATTCACCGACCACGGCCGTCGCATCGACGTTCAGGAGGCGCACGACGAAGCTGCGACCTTGGCCGCCCTACAGCTTGGGGCCGCCAAGTGGGGCAAGGTCAGCGTGTACGGCTCGGACGCCTACAAGGCCACATGCGTTCGGCTTGCTGTGGAGCATGGCATCCGCATCGCCAACCCTGAATTGCAAGAACAAGTCGAGGCGGCCAAGGAAGCACGCCGGGCAGCACGGGAGGAAGCAATGCGCGCACCGCAAATGAGGCTCTTCGCCCAGTACCACGAAGCAATCGGCGCGGAGAGGTACACGCTGACGGCGATCAAGATGTCAGCCGACCATCGCAAGGCCTTTGTCTTGGGCGGCAAGGACGGCGTGGAGGCAACGGTGGTGGAGCGACGGATGCGAGAGCTGCTGCGCCTCCATGCACGCGGCGAGAACCTGTACTACACCCCGCGCAGCGAGCGGATGCACCATGTACTAGTCGATGACCTGAGCGATACCAGCCTGCGCCGGATGCTCGCCGATGGCTACCGGCCTGCCGTGGTGATGGAGTCCAGTCCGGGCAAGTTGCAAGCCGTCCTGAACGTCCCCAAGCTCGGTCGTGCGGACGATCAGGACGTAGGCAATCGCCTCATCGTCGCCCTCAACAAGCAATATGGCGACCCGAAGCTGCAAGCCTGCATCCATCCACACCGCGCGCCGGGCTTCGAGAACCGGAAGTGGGAGCCGGGTGCGCCTGCGCCGAAGTACCAGCGACCTGATGGCACCTTTCCGGTGGTTGAGCTGCGGCACGCCGTGGCCTGCAACTGCGACAAGGCATACGCACTGAGCTGTGTCGTCGCTCGCCAGCTCGACGAGGAAGTCCGGGTGGCACAAGTGCGGAGGTCTGCTACCCCTGCTGCGGCGCGCACTGCGGCCCCCGCTCATGCCTACGAGGCTCACTACCGCGACATCGCTGCGCGCCACAAGGGCGACGGGATCGACCTGTCGCGCGTGGACTCCATGATCGCCGTGCGGCTGCGGGCCACCGGGCACGGACAGGATGAGATAGCCACCGTCCTTGAGGCCTGCGCGCCGTCGATTCGCACCGCAGACGAGGGCCGGAACTGGCATGACTATGCCCAGCGGACAGCGCGCTACGCCTTTGGCCCGGACGGCTCGCGGGCGCTGGCCAAGATTGAGCGCTACCGCGACCATTTCCTCCGACTTGAGGGGCAAGACTCGGTCAACGAAGGGCCGGAGATCAGTGTTTGATGGCGCGCGCTGAAACACTCACACCTCAACTGCCAGTTGGGTTTTCGGCCATTGAGCTTGCCGTCGGTGCGCGCTGGATCGCTGCTCGTTGTCACCCGAATTCCAGCCTTGCACGAATTGCAAGCACCTTTGCTGCCTTGCAGTCGATCTTGACCCGAGCGCACGGAGTGGTATGTCTACAGGGCCTCCTGTCCGATTCGGGCCTTGAACTGGTCTATATCCCGCCTGAGTACCGCCGGGTGGGTAAGCAGGATGATCTGCAAGGCGAGATCGACTCCGTTGCGTTAGCCGACATCGGACGGTCGCTGCGGACAGAGTTTTTGGCGTCCAACCGCGACATGGTCCGGGTCGAAGCAAATGACGGCGCGCAGGTCATCGTCTACGCCGAGGAGGTCCGAGCCACTGTGCTTGCCGCGACTCGCGTTCAATTGATCGCAGCGAATGAGCGAGGCGGGCAGGCATAGGCCCTTAGGCTACCTGTTTCTGCCGCGCTCGTAACGAAGCAGCCCAGTCCTTGAGGGCCTGAAGGTCGAGCAGTACATCCGCAGGTGGGGGTGGGGAAGCATTCCGGCCAGCCGAAGGGTCGTGCGCATCGACAATGTCGCAACACTTCTTGTATCCAACTGCGAATGCGTCACAGTCGGCCTCTGTGAGAACGCTCACCTTCTTGAGGTCTTTGGCATTGATGTAGTCACGATGTCTCTGCACAACCCGGAAGAAGGCGATGTCCTCCAGGCCGCGCTCCCAGGACGCACGAAGTGCGTTGTAGAGCTTCGCCACTTCGATGGCGTATTCGTCGTCCTGATTGTTGTCGTGGAGCACCTTGGCTGCCCGAGCCGCCTTCTCAAGCTTGTCGATGCGGTCCTCGACTCCCTGGGCCTTCCATGGCAAGCCATCAGAGACCATGCCGGCGCCTGCGGCACCACGGCTCAGCGTTGAGAGACGGAGCGGCCTGCCCGCCTTCGTCGCGAGATCGTTCAGATCGTTGACGAACACCAAGTCGTGCGTGAAGACGATGACTTGGCGGTTCCCAGCTTCTTCAACAAGTCGCTTGGCCACTTGCCCGCGCCAGCGGTGATCCAGCGATGACACGGGGTCATCGAAGACCAGAGCCGAGCGGTGCGCGGCGGTAGCGAGTTCGGTCAAGAACGCTGCGAGTGCAACGCAGGTCTTCTCGCCCTCGCTTAAAACCTCATGGACCTTTGCGTCCGGGTTGGCGAAGAGGCGCACCTGATATTGCGGTGACCCGTACTTACCGCCCGAGCGCACGATTTCGACCCTGACCTTTTCAGCGGCCAGCTTGGTGATCTCCTCCTGAAACCTGTCTCGCAGCTTCGGCGTGATCGCGGTGTCGGCGATATCGTTGCCCATCTTCGTGATGGTGTTTGTCGCCGTATCGCCCGCGCACTCGGTCAGGAAGCGAATGGTCTTCAACCGCTGGAGTTCATCTGTGACGACCGGAAGCATGCCGGCAAGCAGAGCGCGGTCGCTCAGCTCGGCAAAGTCCGCCTCGAGCTTTTTTCGTTCGTCCGCACCCGCCGACTTGCGCAGCTCGGCGGCGTAGTCGCGAAGCGTGGTTTCGAGCTGGCCGAGGTCGGCGGCTGGTGACGGCGGGACGGGTGGAAGCGTCAGCTCGTCGCCGCCTAGCCCCTTCAGAAGAGCGTGACGCCGCAGTCTTGCTGCTGCGATGAAGCGGCGTGTCTGCTTTTGCAACGCTGGGTTCTGAATTCCAAGTTCGTCCAGACTGGCCTTGACGGCCCGCGTGCCGATGGTCCCGGCTGCCACGGCCTGACGTGCAGTCAGCGCGGCCCGTTCGGCCTCGCCTGCCAGCCGTTCCGTATCCTTCCTGATGAAGTCATCGAAGCGGGTCATGCGCGTCCGTGCCTCATCTCCCAGCGGCTGCTGGCAGAGCATGCAATGCGCATCGCCGGCTGACGGTGGAAACGGCTGTCCGGGATATGCGACTTCGGTCGAGTAACGGCGGGCGCTGTCCCACAGCGCTCGCCACACTTCGCCACCAACGCCGGCCAGCGGCTCACCGGCAAACGCCTTGTCGGCAGCCAGACGCGCGGCCTCGCGCTTCAGCAGAGCTTCTTTAGCCGCTGTGAAGACTGAAAGCAGTGCTTGGTCGGTGGTCTTGGCTGCGACACCGTTCGCCGCTTCCATGAGCCGCTTGACGTTGTCGGCCTTGACGGTTTGCTCAGCTGCCGCCTTCGTCGGATTCTTCGACAAGTCTTCCCGCAGGCGCTCAAGCCGGGCTGCCTCTTCAGCCGTAAGGGTTGCCAAGGCTTCAACCTTCTTTGCGTCGGTAGTGGCGTTCAGCGCGGCGAGGGTCTTGCCCACAGCCGTGGTTGCCTTCCAGGTCGGCGTCGCGAAGATCGGACTGCGTGCTTTCTCAAGCTGCTTTTGCTCGGCCGCCAGAGCGTCCTTGACAGCCTGACAGGCGGCAGCCAGTTCGTCCGGTACATCGAGGCCAAACGGACGGAAGGCGACTTCGTTCTTCTCGCGGATGTGCACGGCCGCACAGTCGCTGTCGAAGACACTGGCCGCCGAAAGAACGGCATGCGGCTGGGGGCTGTCCTGCCAGCGCTCGACCGGCTGCACAACACCACCGACGCCGTAGGTCATGTCAGCGCTTGCGACCGTCGGGGCCTGGTTGTCGTAGACGTTGGCCTCGATCTTCCCGGCGTGGCGCGCACGGCAGGCACGCTTCAGGATGCGCGCATAGCCCGACTTGCCCGCGCCGTTATCGCCATAGACGATCGTGATGCCCTTCGGCTCGAAATTCAGCGTCTGACCGGGCGCGAGGTTGTTTGCGCCGCGCACACCGGCCACCGATACCAACGTAAGCGCGGCACCTTCGCCCGGTGTAGCGGGAAGATGCTCCTTTGCCAGCGGCACGGCGACGAGCTGGCCTGCAGGGGCACCGTGGCCCACCTTGCACAGCTCGACCAGCTCGGCCACATCCTCTTGGGTCACGCGGCCCTGCCCGATGATGCGCCGTAAGGCGTCACGCTGCCAGAGCGGGCGACCCTGTGACCATTCCAGAATCGTTTCCAAGACCGTCTTTTGCGGCATGGTGGGCTTTTGCATTTTTGTCCCTTCCCTGTCTTGCTGTCGCTCTTCAACCGGCCGGTGCGACGCGTTCCGCCGGCATGCCCGCTTCCGGGTGCACCCACAGTTCAACGGCAGCCAGCTGGTCCATCAGACCGAGGCGTTGCAACTTTGCGAGCGCTTCGGCGGGCGAGGCGCCGTAGATCAGGTAGATCGCACGCACGTATCCGAGCTGATGCCTGAAGTGCAGAAGCGTCTTGAAATCCTTGATCGTTCCGTCCTCGGACCCCAAAGCGGATTTCACCTCGAAGATCGCATGATTGTTCCCCGTGCCGGGCTCATGCACCAGAAAGTCCGGCTTCGGGGCCGCGCCGTCGGCAAAGTACGGGTGCGACCGTTTGTCGATCTCACCATTGAGTCGATAGTGGCTGTCCGCCGGCCACAGCCGCCGCATCTGGTGATAAAGCTCGTAGCAATAGACGCGCTCGCGGTAGACCGGGTCCGCACCATGAATCGGCAGCAGGAAATATTCAGGTGCCACCCCCGCTGCGGCGGTGCCGAGCAAGCCTGAAAGTTCATGCATCGTGCGCCTCCGATCCAGCGTTGACGGCGCCCACGGCTGCGATTTCGAGAAGGCCCATGTCGGTACCTTCAATGAAGCCGGCGGCCCGTTCAAGCACAACCGATTCATTCTGTCGCGCTGCCCCGCGCAGCGCGCATTCCCAGATCACCAGCACGCGCCAACCGCCGGCCCGCAGCGCATCGACCGCCTTTTGGTCGCGTGCGGCGTTGGCCCCTAACTTGGCCTGCCAGAAGTCTTGTCGTGTTGCCGGCAGCTTTGACAGCGCGCAGCCGTGCGCGTGCCAGAAGCAGCCATGAATGAAAACAGCAGTGCGGTACTTTGGAAACACCAGATCGGGCCGGCCGGGCAGCGACCGGTCATGCAACCGATAGCGCAGCCCCCGTGCGTGCAGGCCGCGACGGATCAGCATCTCGGGCTTTGTGTCCTTGCCCCGGATGCGGCTCATGTTCAGCTTGCGCTGCTCGGGTGTCAGCACGTCGGCCATTCACGCCCCAGCGTCTGCAACGATGGTGCGCAGACAGCTGCGCAGCTCTTCGCCCGACATGCCGGGACGAAGCGTCACAGCGCCGAAGTGGAATTTCTCGCGGTACTCCGGATGGAAGAGCCGGCCTGGCACGGGTGTGGCTTTGAAATCCGCCTGCAGGCCCGCCGGCACATGTGGGGTCAGCAGATAGGCGGCAGTGACGATCCCTTCGGTCCGACCGCTTGTCACCTCCTGCACGAGTGCGTCGCGGTAGGTGTGGATCGAATTCAGGGCGTCATTGAGGCCGTCATTGATCCGGTACTTGGCATCGAGCACGATGACGCGCCGCTCCGGGCCGCCCAGGTCGCTGCCCGCCAGCACGACATCGGGCACCATCGTCCGGCTGAAGCTGCCTTCGCGGCTGTCCTCCACCCAGTATTCGCGGTACTGCCGCTGAAAGCACAGCACGCGGTCGCCGCCGATCGGCACCGTGATGGCGCCGGCCGCGATCGTCACGCCGCCACCCGTTTCGCTAAGGAACAGGTTACTCAGGTCAACATCTGAGGCGCCATATTCCTCAACGGCCGCGCGCAGCAGGCGCAGAAAGCACCACAGCTCGTACAGCTCATAGGTCCGGGCCAGTGGCATCTGCAGGAAGTCGCCGAACAGCGCGGCGAGCCCGAGATTCATGTCTTGCCAGAGCCGGTAGAAGCGCTGATAGACCGGGTCGTTGCGGAATAGCGAGGACATGCGCAGGAGTGCTGGCCCCTCACCGACTTCGGTCATGAAGCCGGCCGACGCGGCATCGTTCAGGAGTCGCGCGATACGCCGCGCGCGCACGGCCCAACTGCCAGCTGTGCTGACGACCTCTGCATCGTTTGTGCCACCTGCTTTGGCCAGCACCTCGGCGACGCCGCCGAGCCACGCAGACCAGGAGCGCAGGCAGGCTTTGATCTGCCGATGTTCCGGGATGTCTACGCTGTTCCGGCGCTGCCGCACCGTGATCTGCGCGGGCAGACGCCCTTTGAGCGCCGTCGGCAGCCGTGACGGGGTGACGGTCTCGGTGCGGACCGCGCCCGACCTGAAGGACTTGATGATCTCGGGCCCGGTCGCGCGTGTGGCACGGTGCGCCGGCACCGTGATGTCTTCGGCACGCAGAAAGTGCCGCGGCGCACGGGCGATGGCTTCGACTGCCGCCACGATTGCACCGGCCCGCGACCGCAGGAATTCAAGGCGGGCGAGCGGTGGTGGGCGGTTGCCAGGCTGGCGCGCGATGCCCTTGCGGAATGCGCTCAACGAGAACAGGGCGAACGTGTCTTCAAGAACTTCGCGCACCATCGCGTCGAAGTCGTCGCGCGTCAGCTTGCGCAGGTCGGGGTCCGTCGTAACCTCGAAGCGCCGGGTTCCTATGCCCGGCACGCGCAGCACAGCCTCCACCATGCCGGCATGAAAACCAGGCTGCCAGCGCCAGCGGGCCTTGCGCGGCTCGCGCGACCGCAGCGCCTCGACCAGCACATCGTCGATCAACAGGTCGGCCGAAAGCGCGTCGTCACTGTCGCGCAGTTCAAAGAGGTAGGACGCCCCTTCCCGCACCGCGCCGGGCGGTACTACATCCGGCATGGGCCAGACCTGCCATGCCGGTCCGCCGCTCTCGGCCTGGATGTAGAGCGCCGTCACGGTTCACCGCATCGCCTGGAAGGAGCCGAAATCATCGAGATCGGCCAGCAGCTTCTGCACGAAGGCCTTCGCACGCGGCAGGCCCTCGCAGGCCTTGTCGAGGCTGGTCAGCAGCGGGCGCTGCCGTTCGGCGCCGCGCAGCTTCACCAGTACCTTTTGCACGAGCAGCTGGTCGGTGACATCGGCGGCCGGGCTCTTGAGGCTGGCCGCATCGAAGGCGTGATAGCGCACGAACTCTTCGATCAGCCGGTAGCCGAAGCCGAGCCCGTACTGCTGCATCAGGCCATGGATTTCGGTCAGCCTTGCTTCGGACGCGGCGCGCGCGTCCTTCAGCTCGGGATAGCGGCCTTCGAGCGAAGCTAGGAAGCCCGGCACATCGACCGCCGACATGTCGATCACCGATGCGCGGTCGAGGACTTTGTCGCTGACCGGATTCGTCGTTTCATCGACGTTGATGGTGCCGATGATGAACAGGTTGGCAGGCAGCGGCAGCTCGGCGCGGATGCTGGCCCCCGTCGTGCCTTCGAGCGGCACGCTGTTCGAGTGCAGCTGCAGGCGGCCCTGGGTCTCCATGCAGGACAGCACGTCGGACAGGTAGTACTCGACTCGCGCTAGGTTCATCTCGTCGAGGATGACGAAGACCGGCGACTCGCGGTGCGCCGTCGCCACCAGCACGGCCTCCAGGAATGTCGGCACGACGTAGCGGTTCGTCAGCACGTCGAAATAGCCGGTCAGTCCGGTCGGGTCCGTCCACTCCGGCCGCACCGGGCATTCGAAGATCAGCGGATCGTCGTCGGTGTTCGAGGTGAGCCCATGCACAGCCCTGGCGTATTTCAGCGCGAGCTGCGTCTTGCCCGTTCCGGACAGGCCGGACAGGATCACGAAGTGTTTGTGCGGCAGGAAATTTAGCGCCGCGTGGAAACGCTTCACCTCGCCGTTGGGGTAATGCCCGCCGAGCGCCTTGACGGCAGCTTCGATGTCGCCGACCGGAATGCTTGCCGGCATGCGACGCATTTCCGGGCTCAGCGTGGCGGTGTCGGTCCAGACCGGCAGCTCGTGAATCTTCTGCGAGCCGACCAGACTGCCAAGCCAGCCGATGAATTCGCGCGCCAGCAAGCTGCGCCGCGCCGAGGCGGTAGGCGGGTAGAGCGCGACGACGATCTCGTCCGGCTCTGTCGCCGGGCCAAAGGGCGTCATGTCGAAGGCAAGGCTGTCCCAGAACTTGGCGTTGCGCAGCCAGAGCCGCCCGTCGCGGGCGAGGTAGATCGGAACGAGGTTGTTGCGAGCGCTGTACTTGATGGTTGCGCCAGGGGCCTCGGGGGCTTCTTCGTCGGTACCTTCGGACAGCAGGTCGGCAGGTTCGGCGCCGGCTGCCTTCGCGGCCGCACCGAGCTTCTTCATCTCGGCGAGGCGTGCCAGGAAGCTGGCCTTGTCCTTACGCACCAGGACCGCGAAGTAAACCTCATCCTCAGGCGGGAAGCGCATGACGCAGCCGAAGATCAGCGCTTCGGTGTCGTCCTTGACGTTGTCCAGATTGACGACGCCAAGCTGGATGCCGCCTTCGACGATCTTGGCGCTGTTGGAAACGCCGAACAGCTCGCGCGGGCGGACTGCCTTCGAGGTCTTGAAATGCTTCTGCGCAGCGTCAAGAAACCGCTGCTGCCGCTCGACGAGGTTCATCCGACGTCTCCCTGTCCGATTGTTTGAGTGTCTTCATGATCTGGGTCGCGACGGCCTTCGCCAGCAGCGGCGGGACGGCATTGCCGATCTGCCGGAAGGCTGGGTTCATCGTGCCGCAGAAGGCGAAGCCATCGGGGAACGAATGAAGACGGGCGGCCTCGCGCACGGAGATCGTGCGGGCCTGCTTGCTGTCGTAGTGAATGTGGCTGTAGCTGTCCTTCCCAAGGTGCGCCATCAGCGTGCGCGCTGGCTGATCGCGCCACATCTTGCGCCATTTGTTCGGGAACTTGCCCACGTCGTAGGGCGGCACAATCGAAGCCTTGATGTCCTCGTACTTCTGCGAGCCGGGTTTGACCTTGACGCCTTGCTTCGCCAAGTCGGCGAGGTGCTGCTCGAACATCGCCATGGCGTGTTCGTACGCCTGGGGATATTGATCGCCTGGGTTCATGCGGGCGAACAGAGGGTAGTCGCGCGGCAGATAGCGGATGACGTGATCGGTCAGCGCCTCCGGCGCCTCGAAGCCCGGCCATGTCCGCATGAGCCGAGCGTAGGACGTATGAGGCTGCTGGCCATACGGCATGGGCACGTCAAAGCGGCGGGCGCCGCGACGCAGTTCACCGCTCTTCAGCAGCTCGCGCGCGTCGATGGTCGGCAGATCGCCGAGCGCATCTTCCGCAGTGATGGCGGGTGGCAGAGAGCGTGCCGCCTTCGGCGCGTGGATGTAGTGGTGCGCGTCGTCGGCTATCTCGTTGTCGAGGAACTTGAGTGCGACCGAGCGGGTGCCTTCATATCCCGGCGGCAGGTCGATGAAGTGCGTCGGCTCAGGAAATGTCACGGCGGCGGCGATCTCGCGCCGGTAGGCAATGAGGATCATCCGCTCGCGCATCTGCGGCACCCCATAGAAAGCGGCGTTCAGCAGCGTGTAGCGGCAGACATACCCCTTGCTCTCCAGAACTTCAGCGATTTCTTCAGCGATGTTCTGCCCGCCATGGTTTAGCACGTCGGGGACGTTTTCGACCACGACGGCGAGGGGCGCAAAGGCTTCCACGTAGCGCAGGTAGTCGATATAGAGCTGGGCGCGCGGGTCATGCTTGAAGGCCTCCGCGTGGTTGTCCACCTCGCGCAGCTTGGGCCGCCCAACGCGGGCGAACGCCTGGCAGGGCGGGCCACCGACGAGCACGTCGAACGCCTCAGCGGTCGAACCTACCTCAAGGTCCTTCGCAAGCTGATCCGGGCTCGTCTGTGTGATGTCGCGTGCCTGCGAATGCGCTGCGTGTCCGCCGTGGAAGTTCCGCCCATGTGAGGCCGCCGCATCCGGGTCGAATTCAACAGCGCCCGCGATGGTAAATCCGGCAGCAGAGAAGCCGAGCGAAATGCCGCCGCAGCCGGCAAAAAGGTCAAGCACACGCGGATTTCCGCCAGCCTTCAGGCGAGCAATCTTTTGCTTGATAGCACGGGTATTGGTTTTCACGATGTCACCGCTTCCTCTTGTTTTGCTTGGCATGGGCTTTCACTGCGCGCTGCGAAAGAGGGGGTACTGCGCCTCAACATATTTTTCGACTGCATCGCGAACGACCCAGGCGACAGAAACCTTCTTTTCTTCCGCGATCCGCTCAAGCTCGGCATAGAGATCGGCAGGGAACGTGACTGACGCACGGGTTCCTTCTTTCGCCGAAGGATGCTGTTTCGTGGAGAGTGCCATGGGTGCCATGCCTGCCTCAGTTCAATTGCACCATTTTACACCAGAGTGGTGCAATGTGGTGAACTTTGGAGGCCTTGCCCTGACCCGCACGCTGAAACGCTCACAAAGCGAAGGGCAGCAAGCGAGCAATGTTGCGGGCATCGCTGAGGGCGCGGTGATGTTCACCTTCCAATGCGAGTCCGGCGATCCGCAGGGCCGTAGCCATCCCCGTCTGCTTGATCTTGCGGGCCTTGGCGAAGGTCGCCTTGAGGTTCAGGTGGGAAAGCCCTGGCAGAGGGTCAGCGAGGCCATGCCGGGCGCTCTCGCGCTCGATCTGGCGTCGGTCGTAGGCTCCCCAGCTCGCCCAGCATTGCCCGGCATGCAGGCAGGCGAACCCGGCCAGCTCGGCGGCAACCGTGGGCCAGCTCGGCGCAGTGTCGAGGCTGGCCTGCTCGATGTGGGTCAGCGAACGGCAGAAGGGCGTAAGGGTCGGGCGCTCGGTCGGCCTGACGAAGCGCTGCAAGGTGTCGATGACTTCACCGGCAGGGGTGGCCCAGACTGCGCCGAGTTCGATGACCTCCATTTGCTCCGGAGTGATGCTTCCATCGTCTGCGCAAGTCGCCTCTAAGTCGATGACCAAGATCGGCTTCACAGAAAGCCCGCGAGTGCATCGAGCAGTGTCCGTCCAGCTCTGCGGTCCAGCCAGCGGGCTTGCATTCCGAACGCTAATGGCCCGTCTAAGTCGCACCGTTTGCTGTCG
This sequence comes from Cupriavidus sp. UYPR2.512, assembly GCF_000379565.1. Classification (NCBI taxonomy): domain Bacteria; kingdom Pseudomonadati; phylum Pseudomonadota; class Betaproteobacteria; order Burkholderiales; family Burkholderiaceae; genus Cupriavidus; species Cupriavidus sp. UYPR2.512. Next base: position 74,129 of record NZ_KB902920.1, read on the forward strand.
CCCACAAACACCATTTCGGCCGGCGCGCAGCCCAGTTCAGCGCGCGCGATCCGATACATCGTCGGGTGCGGCTTGGCAACGCCGACTTCGTACGAAAAGATGTAGGCATCGAAGCCCGGGAGGAGGCCGCGCACGGTTGGCCCATATTCCTGCGCGAGGTTCGAGCAGACCGCCATGCGTAGCCCGGCGGCGCGTGCCCTTGCGAGCACGTCGGGGACCTCGGGAAAAAGGCGCAGGCCACTCAGCTCATCGGCCAGATCGACCTCCAACGCGTCCAAGGCGTCCGAAGCGCCCAACTCGATAGCTAACGTCGCCATTGGCACGTTGCGCGTGAGGCACGAGTTCCGATCCACCGGCTGCCCATCTAAACGTAAGAGGCGTTCATAAGGGGCAGGGCGGGCCGTGTACCGGATCAGTGTCCCGAAGGCATCAAAGACGATCGCGCGTGAGGTTCGCATATGCCTACTCGAACAGCTCACGCTCAAACTCCACGCCGGCCACGACAAGCGGCTCGCCGCTGGGCCAGGGCGAAGGCAGTTGGCCTGCGTGGATGACGTGCACGTCTGCGTTGTCGTTGACCACGGCCACATCGGCGGTATGCAGTGCTGCTTGCCGGTTCGATCGCTCGAAGCGGCACGTGTTGGGATCAAACGTCCAAAAGCGCATGTCAGCCTCCTTGGTCTTTAGCTTTTCGGCGCTCGTGCTCTTCGAGCAGGCGCTGGTAGGCGTCGAACTCTGCGGTCCCCGGAGTGGCGAAGTTGGGTAGCAGCGGAATCTCGGCCTCGTCTTCGATCACTGGGCGTCCACGCACCGGCTCGGGCATCAGGTCGGCCAGCTCACGAAGCACGGCCCTTGCTCCCGTGCGGATCGCCACAGCGTTCTCGCTTGTCGTGCAGGCGTACCCCTTGGCGATACCGGCACGAATGAGCTTCAAGCGGTCTGCCAGCGTGTCAAGTTCGTACTGGGACACAGACTTCAAGTGCTCTTCGTCCTGCTTGGCGCGCCAGTCATTCCACTCCTCACGTTCGGCTGGGGTGAGGACGGCCGCCACATCCGCAGGCAACTCGCGAACTGAACGGTCAAACTTCGCCACTACACGTTGGACGTTCTTGCCTTCCGGATAATCCGGCGTCACCTCCCGCACGCGGCGGAGGCACTGCACGGTACTTCCGTTGTGGTAGTTGCCGTCTTGGTCGCGATGGCGAACCGTCTTGAATTGCATCGTCGTTTTCTAGTGATCTGCGTATGTGTAAAACTATACGCAAGATCACGCCTCCGTGCTACGCTTTCGACCATGGACGTGGGCATTGCGTGCAACAGCTTCGACACGTCGGCGAGCGAGCCAGCAGGCGAGTCGCCGTCCGCAGCCGGTCAGCAGGCCGGCAAGGGCAGTTCGGAGGGCAGCAGCCCGGAGGACTGCATCCTTTTGCTTAATGACCGCGACCGTCGCACGTTGGCTTGGTTGCGCAGTCAGGTGAGCGATGAAGCCATCGCTGTGGCCGTGGAGCAATTGGCCGGGGCCAGACGGCCATTCGTCTCGAATGTCGCCAAGGTGCTCGGGTTGATCGTCCCGGAAGGCATGGATCGTTCAACGCGCGAGGAAGCGCTGAGACATCTGGCCGCGATCCGCGCCAAGCTCAAGAGCGTCAGCTGCTGAACGCCTTGCGCGAGTCCCTGCGGGCCGGGCTTTTCGGGCTTCGCCCCGAGCCGCGTTCGCGTCCTGGCCATTCGGCTTCAATCCCTCTCGCACGCCGCCCCGGTGGGCGGCTTCATGCTGCACCTTTGTACGGAATCGGCGGCGGGGAGGCCATCAGCAGCAGGCCGCCCTTGACCGGCTTCACCTTCGCTTCTGGGTACACCGCGAGCGCTTGTCGCAGCGCCGGAAGAAAGGCCTTCTTGAAGTCGCGATCCGCGTCCTTGCTTTGTGACTCCTGCGCGAATTGCTGCCTCAACGGCTTCCAGTGAAGCGTGACGGGCCGACCTTCGATGCGATGCAGGCGATGCGCAAGCCATGTATAGACATCGAGCGCGAACGCGGAACCTTTGAGGGCAACGAGCGCGCGCTTGTCGAGAGGAACGCCGTGCTCAACCAGTTCGTTGTAATAGTGCTGGGAAAGCACCAGAACGCCCGGCCATAGCGCCTTCTGCCCCGTATCCGCGTTCCCTATCCACGCATCGAACTGGTCAACGGGCTGACCGCTGAAGGTGCGGCCTCGGTAGCCAATCTGAAGACGACACGCTGCCAGTGCGTGCATCTGCTCACGCAGCTTCACGTAGCGGTTCTTCTGGTCGTCCATGCCCATGAGCTTGAGGAACTGGGCTGCGCTCTCGCCTATCGGAATCTCGCGCGTCTTGTGCCGTTTGGCGAGCGTGGAAATCATGGCGAGCGCAAGGCGTGGCATCGCGCCATAGGGAACGGGCTGGGCCACCGGTCCCCGCCCTTCATCAAGCCACCCAGCTTGCACGTTGATCCACATATCGCCCGACTGTCGATGGAACTCGCGGCCTTCGACCTTGCTTCGTGGAAGGCCGACTTGGCAGAGTACGGCGTGGGTGAATGCCATGTCGTTGCCAGTCGGCGGCGTGGTGGCGATCTCGTGCCCAGCGTCAAGCAACTTGCCCGAGCGCTTGGGATACGCGACGGTCGTGTCGACTGGGTGTCTGACCCTGATGATCGACGCCGATTGAACTGGCGGTTGAAGCGGTACGCCGTGTCCAAGCGGGTACAGATCAGGCCGGAATGCCACCTTCGCGGCCATGTCGGCGGCCTGATGCGGCGGCACCGACCTGGCGATTAGGTGGCGGCGGTAGCCCTCTCTCCATTCGCGGCTGTCGGTGATGTGAGCTGTCTGTCGAGCCGACGCGGCGTGCCCGGTCGGCGGCCTCAGCAGCTCGCCTGCGGTCGCTGCAACCCCCTTGAACGGTGAGTCCATGCCTCACCCTCAAGCAGTCGATTGGGATGCTGCTGTTTCCGCCCAGCGCTGCCGTGCGAGTTGTTCGACCTTGGTGGGCCTGCCGCGTGGCCGCTTCTTCGGCGGCGGCTCGGCGGGACGCGTGGAGTTGATCCAAGCCAGCACGTCGTGCTCGTACCAGCAGAGGCGACGGCTGTTCGGCAGCTTGAAGGGGCGAGGGATCAGGTGCGCGTACTTGGCATTGGTCGCGCAAGTGCGGATCGTGGTTGCTGTCTTCCCGATCAGGGCAGACAACTGCTCGATGAACAGAATTTTGGGCAGGTCGCTGGCAGTGGCGACCACAGGCGATGTCGTAGGCATACGGCTCTCACAAGCGAACGCGCTTGTGAGAGCCGGTGCTGTTGATACGGCAGATCGTGCTTATGGGGTTGCCAGGCTCACACGACCGTTCGCTGCCGCACCTCACGGTGCCTTTGTTCACTGAGGCTGGATGTAGGGGCCATTGCGCATGCAACCCGAACATCTCCACCCTGGCGGGTACACGCCGAGCGTAGATGGCTCTCTTGGTTCGGCTATCTCTCGTTCCCCGAACCTCACCTGCCCCGAGCCAACGGCTCACACAGCGGCAACATGGGTGTCCGGCAGGGCCGCTGTGTTGTTCTCACCCATGAACAACAGTATGGATAAATGCACAGCGCTGGTCAAGGCGTAAGCCGGGCCACCGAGTCATAACGACATCGAGCGCTTGGGACAACCTTGGGACAACGAGGAGGAGAATTTGCTTTGAACCGACATGAATGACGATCCAAAGTAAAAAAGCCTAAGTGCTTGATTCACCTAGGCTTTTCCATTTTTTGTTTGGTCGGGGTGAGAGGATTCGAACCTCCGGCCTCTACGTCCCGAACGTAGCGCTCTACCAGGCTAAGCTACACCCCGATTTGGTTTGCTGGCAGCCGTTTGACCGTCTGCAGCAAAGAAAGTAAGTTTAGCAGTGTTTTTTGGGGAATGGAAGAGGGCGAGGAAAATCGCCGTTCAGCCCGCTTCCGCTGCCTTCCCCGCAGTTGCGTCAGGACTGCCGTTGCAATGAGAACGCGCAGAGCTGGATCAGGGTTTCCTTCAGTTCCGACGGCGGGAACTGCCGTGCCGCTTGTTCGGCGGCTTCAGCCTCGCGCCGTGCGGCTTCGAAGGTGACGTCCAGCGCGCCGCTGGCGTGGATGGCCGCGAACACGGCGTCGAAGTGCTCGGTCCCGCCCTGGACGATGGCATCGCGCGCCAGCTGGCGTTGCTCGGCGGTGCCGTGCTCGAGCAGGTGCAGCAGCGGCAGCGTGGGTTTGCCTTCACGCAGATCGTCGCCGGCATTCTTGCCCATCTGCTCCGCGCTGGCGGTGTAGTCGAGCATGTCGTCGATCAGCTGGAAGGCGGTGCCGATGCGGCGGCCGTATTCGGCCGCGGCTTCTTCCATCCGGGCGTCGGCGCCGGCCAGCACGGCGCCGAGCTGGGCCGCGGCCTCGAACAGCTTGGCGGTCTTGTAGCGGATCACCTGCAGGTAGCGCTCGACGGTGACGTCGGGGTCGTGCATGTTCAGCAGCTGCAGGACCTCGCCCTCGGCGATCACGTTGGTCGCGTTGGACAGGATCTCCATGATGCGCATGCTGCCGGCATCGACCATCATCTGGAACGCGCGCGAATAGAGAAAGTCGCCCACCAGCACGCTGGCGGCGTTGCCGAACACGGCATTGGCGGTATCGCGCCCGCGCCGCAGCTCGGACTCGTCGACCACGTCGTCGTGCAGCAGGGTGGCGGTGTGGATGAACTCCACGACGGCGGCCAGCTCATGGTGGCGATTGCCGTCGTAGCCCATCGCGCGCGCTGTCAGCAGCAGGATCACCGGGCGCAGGCGCTTGCCGCCGGCACCGATGATGTATTCGCCGATCTGCTCGATCAGGGGGACTTCAGAAGACAGCCGCTGGCGGATAACAGCATCGACCGCGCGCATGTCTGCAGCGACCGGGGCAAGCAAGGCAGTGGCGGAAGGCTGGGGCAAGATGATCACCGTTACGCAAAACCGGACGATTATATGCGATGCGCGTGGCGTTCTACGTATGGCGCGCTTCTAAAGATTCGCGCTCAGGTATGGGCTCAGGGGGTTCGCAAGGCGCGCATCTATAATGCAGCCATGAACAAGTTCGCGCCTCGCCGCCACCTGCGCCGCACCGCCCTTTGGGTGGCGTTTGCGGCACTGGCAGGGTTCCTGCTCGCCGACCTGACCTGAGCCAGGGCGTGGTCTCATTGTGGCGATGCCGCCGCACACAGGCTATGTGCCTGTTTTCTTTGCGCTTTTCCCCGATCTCGTTTACAATTCCAGGTTTCCTCCGGTAGCTGCGCTCGCTTTGCGGGTTCTGGCCGGCGGGAGATAACCGGGCCGCATTGAGCCCATCCAGGCGCCAGGCCGTGCAGTTGACCGGCCGCGCAGGGTGCGCCAGTGCCGGCATACGGCGTTTTATTCACATCCGAGAGGTTCGACAATGTACGCGGTCGTAAAAACCGGCGGCAAGCAATACAAGGTTGCTGCTGGCGAAAAACTGAAAGTAGAACAGATACCGGCAGACATTGGCGCAGAAATCACGCTCGACCAGGTGCTCGCAGTGGGCGCCGGCGACCAAATCAAGTTTGGTACGCCGCTGGTTAGCGGGGCTTCCGTCAAGGCTACCGTTATCTCCCAAGGTCGTCACGACAAAGTGAAGATCTTCAAGATGCGCCGTCGCAAGCACTACCAGAAGCGTCAAGGCCATCGTCAGAATTACACCGAACTGCGCATCGAAGCGATCGTTGCCTGATCGATCGAGCGTAACCAGGTAAAGCGACAGGAGTAAGACATGGCACAGAAAAAAGGCGGCGGTTCCACGCGGAACGGCCGTGATTCCGAATCGAAGCGTCTGGGCGTGAAGGTGTTTGGTGGCCAGGCCATCAACGCCGGCGGCATCATCATCCGCCAACGCGGTACCCGCGTGCATGCCGGCGACAACGTCGGCGTGGGCAAGGACCACACGCTGTTTGCCCTGGTGGACGGCCACGTGCAGTTCGCCGTCAAGGGCCCTGCCAAGAAGCAGCAAGTCAGCGTCGTTCCGGCGGCCTGATAACAGCCTTTGCAGGATGAAGGCCCCGCAACGCTTGCGGGGCCTTTTCTTTTCTGGCGACAATGTCAGTTCGCCAGCCCGGTTGGTGGCTTCCAGCCGCTGATCCGCCGATCCATCACGGAAACCCATCATCATGAAGTTCATAGACGAAGCCCGAATCGAAGCCATCGCCGGCAACGGCGGCAATGGCAGCGCCTCGTTCCGGCGCGAGAAGTTTGTGCCCTTCGGCGGCCCGGATGGAGGCGATGGCGGCCGCGGCGGCAGCGTGTTCGCGGTGGCGGACCGCAATATCAATACGCTGATCGACTTCCGCTACGCCAAGAAGCACGTGGCGCGCAACGGCGAGAACGGCCGTGGCTCCGACTGCTATGGCGCGGCTGGCGAAGACGTCACGCTGCGCATGCCGGTGGGCACGCTGATTGCCGACATGGACACCGGCGAAGTGATCGCCGACCTGACTGAGCACGGCCAGCGCGTGTGCCTCGCTGAAGGCGGCATGGGCGGCTGGGGCAACCTGCATTTCAAGTCCAGTACCAACCGCGCGCCGCGCCAGCAAGTGGACGGCAAGCCGGGCGAGCGGCGCATGCTCAAGCTCGAGCTGAAGGTGCTGGCCGATGTCGGCCTGCTGGGCATGCCCAACGCCGGCAAGTCGACCTTTATCTCGCATATTTCCAATGCGCGCCCAAAGGTCGCGGACTACCCGTTCACCACGCTCCACCCTAACCTGGGCGTGGTGCGCGTGGACCATGAGCAATCGTTCGTGGTCGCGGACATCCCCGGCCTGATTGAAGGCGCGGCCGAAGGCGCGGGCCTGGGCCACCAGTTCCTGCGCCACCTGCAGCGCACCGGCCTGCTGCTGCATATTGTCGACCTGGCCCCGTTCGACGAGGCGGTCGATCCGGTCGCCGAAGCCAAGGCCATCGTCAACGAGCTGAAGAAGTACGACGAAACGCTGCATGACAAGCCGCGCTGGCTGGTGCTGAACAAGCTCGACATGGTTCCGGAGGAAGAGCGCGCCGCGAAGGTGAAGGACTTCCTCAAGCGCTACAAGTGGAAGGGACCGGTGTTCCAGATTTCGGCGCTGACTGGTGAAAACTGTCGCGACCTGATCTACGCGATCAAGGACCATTTGCAGGCGATCAAGGCCGCAGAGGCTGCGGCGCTGGCCGAGCCGGACATCCGCCTGGACGAGCGCCTGCACAACGTCGACCAGGGCGAGCGCGAGGCATAAGCAAGGGGCCGCCGCCGGCGCGCCCCACCACAGAAGAATACCCACGGACAATTCGGGCGCGGCGCCCGCCGCCGGCTGCCCGGGAGACAGGATTCCCGCCATGCAATCGGTCATCGCGCAGGCAAAGCGCATCGTCGTCAAAGTCGGCTCCAGCCTGGTCACCAACGACGGCAAGGGGCTGGATCACGACGCCATCGCCCGCTGGGCGGCCCAGATCGCCAAGCTGCGCGTAGCCGGCAAGGAAGTGGTGCTGGTCAGCTCCGGCGCCATCGCCGAAGGCATGCAGCGCCTGGGCTGGGTGCGCCGCCCGAAGGAAATCCATGAGCTCCAGGCTGCCGCCGCCGTCGGCCAGATGGGCCTGGCGCAGGTCTATGAAAGCCAGTTCGGCCGCTACGGCATCCGCACCGCGCAGGTGCTGCTGACCCACGCCGACCTGGCCGACCGCGAACGCTACCTCAACGCCCGCTCGACCCTGCTCACGCTGCTGTCCCTGGGCGTGGTGCCGATCATCAACGAGAACGACACCGTGGTCACCGACGAAATCAAGTTCGGCGACAACGACACGCTGGGCGCGCTGGTGACCAACCTGATCGAAGGCGACGCGCTGGTGATCCTGACCGACCAGCGCGGCCTGTACACCGCCGATCCGCGCAAGGACCCGGCCGCGCAGTTCGTGGACGAGGCCCTGGCCGGCACCCCCGAGCTGGAAGCCATGGCCGGCGGCGCCGGCACGTCGATTGGCCGCGGCGGCATGCTGACCAAGATTCTGGCGGCCAAGCGCGCGGCCAAGTCCGGTGCCCACACCACCATCGCCTCCGGGCGCGAGGCCAACGTGCTGGAGCGACTGGCCGCGGGCGAGGCCATCGGCACCCAGCTGCTGGCGCCGACCGGGCGGCTCACGGCGCGCAAGCAATGGATGGCCGACCACCTGCAACTGCGCGGCCGGGTCGTGATCGACAACGGCGCGGTCGAGAAGCTCACCAGTGGCGGCAAGTCGCTGCTGCCGATCGGCGTGGTGGAAGTGCAGGGCGAGTTTGCGCGCGGTGAGGTGATCGCCTGCGTCAATGCGCAGGGGCATGAGGTGGCGCGCGGCATCACCAACTATTCCAGCGCCGAGGCGCGGCTGATTGCGCGCAAGCCCTCGTCCGAGATCGAGTCCGTGCTGGGGCACCTGAATGAGCCCGAACTGATCCATCGCGACAACCTGGTGCTGGTCTGACCCGGCATCCCGGCGCAAAGGCCAGGCGCAAATAAAAACGGCGGGGCTGCCAGGCAGTCCCGCCGTTTTTTATGTGGACCCTGCGCGCTTCAGCGCTTGTGCGGCGCGCGCGACTGCAGGTCGCGCACCATGGCGTCGGCAGTGCCGGCCACGGTACGGCCCTCGCAGAAGAAATCGATCGCCAGCGTGGCGGCGTAGGCATTGCGCACGCCAGTCTCCATGCGGTGCCAGGTCTCGCCGTAGTCGCTGCTGTTGGCCACCCATTCCGTCGCGCCCTTGGGCAGCGTGGCGTAGAGCTTGCGCTCGAACGCATCGCAGCGCAGGCCTTCGAAGGTCACGTTGCGCGCGCCGCTCTGGCTGGTGGTGACGACCGTGTAGCGCACCACATTGTCCTTGCCGACCGAGACCGACTTGCCGTCGACCGCGAACGACAGCGAGCCGGTGCCCGCCACCGAGAACGGGATCAGGTTGGCGTCCTGCGGCGGTGCCGGCAGCATGGCCTTGGCCTCTTCAAAGGTCTTGGGCGCGAACGGGTTGAGCCAGGTGCTTTCTTCCTCCGCCATCTCCTTGCCGGTGGTCTTGCAGCCGGCCAGCGCAAGGCTGGCCGCGGCAATCAGCATTCCGGCAGCGGTCAGGCCGCGGCGGCGGCCCAGGCCGGTGAAACTAGTCATCAGTGCTCCGTGAGGTGGAAACCGGCGTTGCCGGTGAATCGTGCTCGGTCGCGTGCTCGGCCTCGGCATTGCAGTCGGCGTCGGCCTGCTGCGCCTGCTGGGCGCGGCTGAGCGCCTGGCTGCGCGGTCCGCCGTGGCGGCCATGCATGCCGTGGGGGCCATGCGTCCCGTGTGTGCCATAGGGACTCAGCGGCACACGCGCGTGCCGGTTCAGGAAGCGGGACAGCTCCGTCAGCGCCAACTGGTAGACATCGCGCTTGAACTCGATCACCGCCTCCAGCGGCACCCAGTAATGACTCCAGCGCCAGGCGTCGAACTCAGGGTGCTCGGTGGCACGCAGATGGATATCACAGTCCCTGCCGGCCATGCGTAGCAGGAACCAGATTTGTTTCTGGCCCTTGTAGTGGCCGCGGATCTCGCGGCGGATGAACTTGTCCGGCACCTCGTAACGCAGCCAGTCGCGCGTGCGACCGACGATCCTGACGTGCTCCGGAAGCAGGCCGATTTCCTCATGCAGTTCGCGGTACATGGCCTGTTCCGGCGTTTCGCCGTACTTGATGCCACCTTGCGGGAACTGCCAGGAGTGTTCGCCGATTCGCTTGCCCCAGAAAACCTCGTTTCGTGCGTTGAGGAGGATGATGCCGACGTTCGGGCGAAAGCCTTCACGATCGAGCATGACTGCACCTCGAATCCTTTAGAATTACGCTGATTATAAAGGAAGCGCGCAGCCGGGCCCGGACCGGGGGATGCTGGTTTTCCCCGAGCGGAAGGGCAGTTTCAGGCGCGTGCACACAATTCAGTGCCGCCGGCCCCCGGATTTTGCCGGGACGGATTTTCCCGAACCCGGCGGCCCAGAGAGAAATTACGGATGAAAGCCTCGCAATTCTTCATTTCCACCCTCAAGGAAGCGCCCGCCGACGCGGAAATCGTTTCGCACAAGCTGATGATGCGCGCCGGCATGATCAAGAAGCTGGGCGCCGGCATCTACAACTACATGCCGATCGGGCTGCGCGTGATCCGCAAGGTGGAGAACATCGTCCGCGAGGAAATGAACCGCGCTGGCGCGGTGGAGCTGTCCATGCCGGTGATCCAGCCGGCCGAACTGTGGCAGGAAACCGGCCGCTGGGACAAGATGGGCCCCGAACTGCTGCGCCTGAAGGACCGCCATGAGCGCGACTTCGCGGTCCAGCCGACCTCGGAAGAGGTGGTGACCGACATCGCCCGCTCGGAAATCCGCAGCTACAAGCAGCTGCCGGTCAATTTCTACCAGATCCAGATCAAGTTCCGCGACGAGCGCCGGCCGCGCTTCGGCATCATGCGCGGCCGCGAGTTCACCATGAAGGATGCCTATTCCTTCGACCGCGACGCGGACGGCCTGCGCAAGTCGTACGAGAACATGTACGACACCTACGTGCGTATCTTTCGCCGCTTTGGCCTGGAATTCCGCGCCGTGGCGGCCGACAACGGCGCCATCGGCGGCTCGGGCTCGCATGAGTTCCATGTGATCGCCGAGACCGGCGAAGACGCCATCGTCTACTGCCCGACCTCGGACTACGCCGCCAACATGGAGGCCGCCGAGGCGCTGCCGCTGCTGGCCGAGCGCGCCGCGCCCAAGGAGGATCTGGTCAAGACCTTCACCCCGGAAAAGGTCAAATGCGAGCAGGTGGCCGAATTCCTGAACGTTCCGCTGGAGCGCAATGTAAAGTCGATCGTGCTGGCCAAGGATACCGAAGCCGGCGCCGAGATCTGGCTGCTGCTGATCCGTGCCGACCATGAGCTGAACGAGGTCAAGGCCTCCAAGGTGCCGGGCCTGGCCGACTTCCGCTTTGCCACCGAGAACGAGATCGTCGACGCCTTCGGCTCGCCGCCGGGCTACCTGGGCCCGATCGGCATGAAGAAGCCGGTCAAGGTGGTGGCCGACCGCACCGTCGCCAACATGAGCGACTTCGTCTGCGGCGCCAACTACCGCGACTACCACTACACCGGCGTCAACTGGGGCCGCGACCTGCCCGAGCCGGTCGTGGCCGACCTGCGCAACGTGGTCGCCGGCGACGCCTCGCCGGACGGCCAGGGCACGCTGGAAATCTGCCGCGGCATCGAGGTGGGCCACGTGTTCATGCTCGGCACGCGCTATTCCGAGTCCATGAACGCCACCTTCCTGGACGAGAACGGCAAGACCCAGCCGATGCAGATGGGCTGTTATGGCATCGGCGTCACCCGTATCCTGGGCGCGGCGATCGAGCAGAACTTCGATGAGCGCGGCATCATCTGGCCGGCCGCGATCGCGCCGTTCGCGGTGGTGATCTGCCCGGTGGGCTACGACCGCTCCGAAGCCGTCAGGGCCGAGGCCGACCGCATCCATGCCGAGCTGCTGGCCGCCGGCGTGGACGTCATCCTGGACGACCGCGGCGAGCGCCCGGGCGTGATGTTTGCCGACTGGGAGCTGATCGGCGTGCCGCACCGCGTGGTGGTGGGCGACCGCGGCCTGAAGGAAGGCAAGGTCGAATACCAGGGCCGGCGCGACGCGCAGGCCACCGCCGTCAGCGTGGCCGATGTGGTCGGCCACGTGCGCAGCCAGCTGGCGAACTGAGCCCCATGCGCGCCGCCCGCGGCATGACCGACGCCGCCCGCCGTTGCGCGGGCGGGCTGCTGCTGGCCCTGGCGGCCATGGCAGCCCACGCCGGCGCGCAAAAGGAAGAAGACCTGGCCGATTCCGTGCGTGGCGCGCTGGCCGCCGCCATCGCGGATGACCGGCCCACGCGGCCGGTGTTTGCGTCCGGTGGCGAGCGCCTGGCCTACCTGAAATGGCTGGGCGAGATGTCCGCCCGCCTGGCCTCGCGCATCCCCGAGCCGCAGGTGCGCGTGGAACTGATCGAAGTGGCCTACTACGAGGCCAAGCGCGCCGGGCTGGAGCCCGCGCTGGTGCTGGGCCTGGTCCAGGTCGAGAGCAACTTCCGCAAGTACGCGATCAGCTCGGCCGGTGCGCGCGGGCTGATGCAGGTGATGCCGTTCTGGGTGCGCGCCATCGGCGACAGCGACTCGCGCAAGCTGTTTCACCTGCAGAGCAACCTGCGTTACGGCTGCACCATCCTGCGCTACTACCTGGACCGCGAGCAGGGCGACCTGTACCTGGCGCTGGGCCGCTACAACGGCAGCCGCGGCCGCCCCGAGTACCCCAATGCGGTGCTGGCGGCGTGGAAGCGCTGGCAGTATTCCGAAGCCACGGTCACCGTGGCCGGCGATCCCGAGATCGCGCCGTCGCGCCCGCGCGCGCCGGTGTCTGAGCCGCCTGCCCGCAATCCGTTCTCGTCGCAACGCGTCGCCGCCAATCCGTCATGATCCGCGAAGCATCCGTTGCCGGCGGCAAGACCGGCTACACCGAATCCTCGCCCGAACTTGAACAATGGCTGGCCCGGCATATCGCCCAGGGCTTTGCCGCCGATGCGCTGGTGCTGTCGATGCTGCGCTCGGGCTATGACGACGCCTTTGCGCGCCGGGCCGTGGCCGCGGCCTTTGCACAAGACGCCGATGGTGCCGCGCCGGCCAGGCCCGCCCCGGCCCGCTCCGCCGCCGCCGCCGGCACGCCCGCGGTCTATGCGGCCGATGGCGGCGACCGCCAGGTTCCGATCCTGTTCCGGCTGGCGTCGCCGCAGGTCCAGCTGTTCCAGCAACTGCTGACCGACGACGAGTGCGACGCCCTGGTGGCGCTGTCGCGCGGCCGCCTGGCGCGCTCGCCGGTGGTCAACCCCGATACCGGCGACGAGAACCTGATCGATGCCCGCACCAGCATGGGCGCGATGTTCCAGGTGGCCGAGCACGCCCTGATCGCGCGCATCGAGGCGCGCATCGCCGCCGTCACCGGCGTGCCCGCCGAGCACGGCGAAGGGCTGCAGATCCTCAACTACAAGCCCGGCGGCGAGTACCAGCCGCACTTCGACTACTTCAACCCGCAGCGCCCGGGCGAGGCGCGGCAGCTTTCCGTTGGCGGGCAGCGCATCGCCACCCTGGTGATCTACCTGAACACGCCTGAGGCGGGCGGCGCCACCGCGTTCCCGCGCGTGGGGCTGGAGGTGGCGCCGGTCAAGGGCAACGCGGTCTACTTCAGCTACCGGCTGCCCGACGGCACGCTGGATGAACGTACGCTGCACGCCGGCCTGCCGGTGGCATCCGGCGAGAAATGGATCGCCACCAAATGGCTGCGCGAACGGCCGTACCGCAGCGAGGCGTAAGCCTGCCCGTGGTGAACCCATAGAACGGGCCGGGCGCGCCCTGCACTGAACCAGTCGGCATATCTGTCCCGTATCGGTATTAATTCCCAAAATTGTACCGGTACTGTACCGCTCACTGACCGTAGACTGACTCCCTGAATGCGCCCTGGAGTCAGTCATGGAAGTGTCCCAACTCGCCGCCGGAACCGGTGTCTTTGCCGCGTTTGCCGGCTTTGCGCTGGTGTCGTCGATCACCCCCGGTCCCAATAACACGATGCTGCTCGCCTCGGGCGTGAACTTCGGCTTCATGCGCACGGTGCCGCACCTGCTCGGCGTCAGCATTGGCTTTGCGCTGATGGTGGGACTGGTCGGGCTGGGGCTGGGATCGCTGTTCCAAGCCTTCCCGTGGACCTGGCAGGTGCTGCGCGTGGTGGCGACGGTCTACCTGATATGGCTGGCGTGGAAGCTGGCCACGGCCGGCGGCGTGCAGGACCAGCAGGTCAAGCGGCCGATGGGCTTCTGGGCCGCGGCGGCGTTCCAGTGGGTCAATCCCAAGGCGTGGGTGATGGCGGTGGGCGCGTGCAGCACCTACGTGCTGCACGGCAACCTGTGGCTCAACGTGCTGCTGCTGGCGGGGATCTTCGGGGTGGTCAACCTGCCCAGCGTAGCAATGTGGGCGTTGTGCGGCTCGGCGCTGCGGCGCTGGCTGGCGCGGCCAAAGGTGCTGCGCGCTTTCAATATCGGCATGGCGGTGCTGCTGCTGGCCTCGCTCTGGCCGATCCTGGGGTCGCACCAGGCGTGACGTGCTTGCTCCCCTCTCCCGCCTGCGGGAGAGGGGAGCAAACCATCAGTCCTTCAGATTATTCACACCAACGCGCGGATCGCGTCCAGGTTGCGCCAGTACCCCTTGGCATCCATGCCGCAGCCAAAGACATAGCGGTCGGGCACGGCAAAGCCGCAGAAGTCCGGGTGCATGGGCTTGGCCTTGCTGAGGGTCTTCTCGCACAGCACGGCGGCGTGGAATTCCTTGGCGCCCATATCCATGATGCGCTCGCGGATGGCGGCCATGGTCTCGCCTTCATCCAGGATATCGTCCAGCACCAGCACCACGCGATCCTTGACCGATTCACGCGGGGCCACGCGCCACTGCATTTCGCCGCCCACGGTCTTGTTGTTGTAGCGCGAGAGGTGGATGTAGTCGAACTCCAGCGGGAAGGCCAGCTTGGGCAGCAGCATGCCGGTGAAGACCACCGCGCCGCCCATCACCGACAGCACCAGCGGGAAGGCATCGCCCATCTTGGCGGTGATGTCCGTGGCCATGCGGTCCAGCGATGCCTGGACTTCCGCGGCGGAGACGATTTCTTCGGAGTTGGCCCACAGCTCGCGGGCCTGTACGGCGCTCATCATGATGTTTGTCCTGTTCTTTTGCGGGGGAGGCAAGTCGGGTTGCGGCGACGGATTCTAGCGGTTGAAGAGGCCCTTCATGCCGCCCTTCATCGCGCCCATCTGGCGCATCATCTTCATCATGCCGCCGCCCTTGAGCTTCTTCATCATGGACTGCATCTGGTCGAACTGGTTGAGCAGGCGGTTCACTTCCTGCACCGGCACGCCGGCGCCCGCGGCAATGCGGCGCTTGCGGCTGGCCTTGATCAGCTCGGGCTTGGCGCGCTCGGTGGGCGTCATGCTGTTGATGATGCCTTCCATGCGGGCCACCTGCTTCTCGGCCTGGTCCATGTTGGCGCCCTGCGCCTGCTGGGCGAACTGCGCCGGCAGTTTGTCGACCAGGCTGCCCAGGCCGCCCATCTTCTTCATCTGGCCGATCTGCGCCTTGAAGTCTTCCAGGTCGAAGTCACCGGTCTTCTTGATCTTCTTGGCCAGCTTCTCGGCCGCTTCCATGTCCACGCCGCGCTGGGCTTCCTCGACCAGCGCGAGGATGTCGCCCATGCCCAGGATGCGCTGGGCCATGCGGTCGGGGTAGAAGGGCTCCAGGCCGTCCAGCTTCTCGCCGACGCCGACAAACTTGATCGGGCGGCCGGTGATATGGCGCACCGACAGTGCCGCGCCGCCGCGCGCGTCGCCGTCCAGCTTGGTCAGCACCACGCCGGTCAAGGGAAGGGTGTCGTTAAAGGCCTTGGCGGTGTTGACGGCGTCCTGGCCCAGCATGGCGTCGACCACGAACAGGGTTTCGGCGGGTTTCAGCTCGGCGTGCAGGGCGGCGATTTCCTGCATCATCAACTCGTCGATACCGAGCCGGCCGGCCGTGTCGACGATCAGCACGTCGTGGTAGTGCTTGCGCGCCCAGTCCACCGCCGCGCGGGCGATGTCCACGGGCTTCTGGTCCGGCTGCGACGGGAAGAAGTCGGCGCCGACCTGCTCGGAGACGGTCTTGAGCTGGGCAATAGCGGCGGGACGGTAGACGTCGCAGGAGACCGTCAGCACCTTCTTCTTTTTGTTTTCCTTGAGCCACTTGGCCAGCTTGCCCACGGTGGTGGTCTTGCCGGCACCCTGCAGGCCGGCCATCAGGATGATGGCGGGCGGCTGCACGGCCAGGTTCAGCTCGGCTTCCTTGTTGTTGCCGCTGGCAGCGTCGGCGCCGCCGATCACCGCGGTCAGCTCGCGCTGGACCACGCCGACCAGGGCCTGGCCCGGGGTGAGGCTGCTGACAACCTCCTCGCCCATGGCCTTTTCCTTCACGCGGGCAACGAATTCGCGCACGACCGGCAGCGCCACGTCGGCTTCGAGCATGGCAAGGCGCACTTCGCGCAGCATCTCGGCGGTGTTGGCCTCGGTCAGGCGCGCCTCGCCGCGCATGGTCTTGACCACACGCGCCAGGCGTTGAGTGAGATTGTCCAGCATGGCAGGAATCGGGGGAGAAGTCGGAGCAGGGCTCGGGGCTGAAATCGGAGGCAGTCCGGCACACGGGGCGGGCCTGGAGCACCGGTTCAACCGGCCGCCACCGTCCGTGGGCACTAAGGTAAACTGCGTAAATGGTCATTGTACTGTATGCCCTGACGGCACTTCTCTATTGCGGCCTGGCCTATCACGGCTGGGCCACGCGCCATCCACGCGTTGCCACCGCTGCCGGCCAGGCAGGGGGGGCGACCTCGGCCGTGCTGGTGGCCGGCGGCGGCCCCATTCCCCCGGCGGGCGGCGCGCACGGCGAAGGGCGCCCGGCCTGGTGGCACGTGCTGATGCTGGCGGCGCTGGCCAGCCACGGCTTGCTGCTGCATGAAACCATCTTCCCGGCCGAGCGCATGATGTTCGGCTTTGCCTTTGCGCTGTCGGCCATGCTGTGGCTGGGCGTGGGCATCTACTGGATAGAGAGCTTCTTCTTCTCGCTGGCGGGGCTGGGCCTGATCGTGATCCCGGTGGCGCTGGTGGCCAGCCTGATGCCGCTGGCCTTCCCCGGTTCGCAGATCCTGGGCTACGCGGCGCGGCCGCTGTTCAAGCTGCATTTCATCATCGCCAACGTGGCCTACGGGCTGTTCACGCTGGCGGCGTTCCACGCCTTCCTGATGCTGCTGGCTGAACGGCGCCTGCACGGCTTCCGGCACGCGCCGGCGCGGCCGCCGGAGCAGCAACCCAGCGAATGGCTGGGCCGCTGGCTTGACCTGCTGCCACCGCTGCTGACGCTGGAGAAGCTGCTGTTCCGGCTGATCGGCGCCGGCTTTGTGCTGCTGACGCTGACCATCGGCTCGGGCCTGCTGTTCTCTGAAGAGCTGTTCGGCCGCGCCTTCCGGCTGGACCACAAGACGGTGTTCGCGCTGATCTCATGGGCCATGTTCGGCGGCATCCTGGCCGGGCGCATCTTCCGCGGCTGGCGCGGCAAGGTGGCGCTGCGCTGGGTCATCGCCTCGTTCGGCATCCTGCTGCTGGCCTATGTCGGCAGCCGTTTCGTGATTGAAGTCGTCCTGCATCGTCTCTGATCTTCCATGGCACGTATCCTGATCCTGCTGGCCGTGGTGCTGGGCGTCTTCTGGTGGCTGCGCGCCCGGGCCGAGGCCCGGCTCGCTGAACACCGCGCGCGCCAGGCCCGCGAGGCCAGCCAGCGCACTGGCGCCGCCGGCCCGGCCGATGCCACCGCCGAACCCATGGTCCAGTGCGCCCAGTGCGGCGTGCACCTGCCGCAGGGCGAGGCCATTGCCTGGCGCGGCCTGCATTACTGCCGCCGCAGCCACCTGCCTGACGAAAGCCGGGCCGAGGGCGGCGACGGCAGCGGCGGCCCGCACCCATGACAGAGCCGGCGTCGTCGGGCTGGCACCGGCTGAACGCCTGGCGCGGCCTGGCGCAGTTGTGGCGCCAGCCCGAGCCGCCTGACTTCCACTGGCGCCTGCTGCGCTATTTCTGCTGGACCCGCGTGGCGGTGGGCCTGCTGCTGGTCGGCTTTGCGCTGATGCAGCGCGGCGAGCCGGCACCCGTCACCGCCGTCACGAATGCGATCCCGCCCGTGCCGTTCGACCTTTGGCGCCTGGGCGGCATCGAACACGCGGCGGCCATGACCATTGCCGTGCCCTATCTTGGCATTGCCCTGGCGATGCTGGCCGGCACGCTGTGGCGCCGGCACTTCCATCTGCGCGTGCGGGTGCAGGTGCTGGCCGACCTCGCCCTGCTGGCGCTGGTCTTCAGCGTGCTGGGGCGGGGCGGGCAGGCCGAGGGCCTGGCCATGATCTTCCTGCTGCCGGCGCTGGAAGCCGGCGCGCTCACCAGCCTGCTGTTCGCGCTGTTTGCCGCGTCGATCTCCGCGCTGGTGGTGATGAGCGGGCCCTTCATGCACACCATCCTGCTGCGCCAGGCCGATGCCGGGCTGCTGGGCTCGGGCCTGTTCGGCCTGGTGTTCATGATCGCGGCGCTGCTGATGTATATGCTGGCCAACCGCCAGATCGCGCAGGAGCGCCTGGCGCTGGCGCGCGAGCAGGAGCTGCGCCTGCAGCAGCTGGTCAACCGGCTGATGGTCAACGACATGCAGGACGGCGTGATGCTGATGCGCGCCAACGGCGCGGTGGTGGCGGCCAACCCGGCGGCGGTAGTGCTGCTGGGCGTGCAGTCGCATGAGCGCATCTACTCACGCCGGCTCGGTGGTACGGCAGGGCAGGGCGGCGAAGCTGTGCTGTTCGACCTGCGCCGCATCCCGCGCCTGCAGCCGCTGATGGAGATGCTGCGCGACTGGCTGCACAGCAAGGACGATGTGCCGCGCATCCTGCAGCTGCTGCCGATGGCGTCCGGCACCGCGCTGGCCGACGGCACCATGCAGCACACCCGGCTGCGGCTGCGCTTTGTGCTGCCGGGGCTGGCAGGATTGCGGTCGACCATGGCGCATGGCCGCACCGTGCCGGCCACGCTGGATACGGCCGCCTGGAGCGAACTGTCGCCCGAAGCCGCCGGGCGCCTGCGCCTGGCCATCGCCCAGAACGAGGCCATGGCCTGGTCGCAGGAGGATGAGGCGCTGTTGCGCAGCGAGATGCGCGACACCGTGCTGGTCCATATCGAAAGCTGGGAACGCATCGCCGAGCAGGTGCAGCAGGAAAAGCTGGCCGCCATGGGCCGGCTGGTGGCCAGCATCGCGCACCAGATTCGCAACCCGCTGGCGGCGATCAGCCAGGCCAGCGAGCTGCTGGGCGATTCCGGCCGGCACGATCCCGCCGCGCAGGACCATGGCGGCGCCGATGTCGATATCGACCCCCGCCTGCTGCGCATCATCAACGACAACGTGCGCCGGCTGGACCAGGTCGTCTCAGACGTGCTGCAGATGTCGCGCCGCCCGCGCACCGGCCGCAGCACCGTGCACCTGGCGCAGGCGCTGCCCGAGATCGTCGAGCGCTGGCGCGCCGAAATGCGCTCGCGCCGCCCGCAGGCCGGCGAGACCCGCCCGGCAGGCCGGGCCGACATCAACGCCAATGCCATCCGGCTGACCGTGGACGTGGCCCAGCCGGTGGTGTTCGACGCCTCGCAGCTGCAGCAGGTGCTGGGCAACCTGCTGGACAACGCCTGGCGCTACTGCAGCCGGCTGCCGGGCTCGATCCGGCTGCTGGCGCATGCGCTGGACCAGCACCATGCCGAGCTGATCGTCTGGAACGACGGCGCCGAAGTCGCGCGCGAGCACCAGCGCAGCCTGTTCGAACCGTTCTTCACCAGCAATGCCCAGGGCACCGGGCTGGGGCTGTTCATGGCGCGCGAGCTGTGCGGCGCCAATGACGCCCAGGTGCGCTACGGCGCCATCGCATTGCCGGCGCTGCTCGAGCGCACCGGCATGCTGGCCCCCGCCGCGCGCGATACACTGCCGGCCAAGGCCTTCGTGCTGACGCTGCGCATTGAAAACGCCGACGCGGCCGCCGCCTGACCTGTCCCAACCCAGCTACCACTCCATGCCACCGCGAATGTCCCGAGCGCCCGATCCCATCCTGGTCATCGACGACGAGGCCGACCTGCGCGAGCTGCTGGACATCTCGATTCGCCGCATGGGCCATGATGTGGTGCTAGCCGGCTCCCTGGCCGAGGCGCGCGAGAAGCTGGCCCAGGGCCGCTACAGCCTGGTGCTGACCGACATGCGCCTGGGCGACGGCCTGGGCATCGAGATCGTGCGCCAGCTGTCGGCCGCGCCGGAGCGCATCCCGGTGGCGGTCATCACCGCCTACGGCAGCGCCGACAACGCCGTAGAGGCGCTCAAGGCCGGCGCCTTCGACTACATCGCCAAGCCGGTCTCGCTGGAACAGCTGCGCAGCCTGGTGCTGAACGCGCTGGGCCGCCAGCAGCGCGACAGCACCGATGCCGAAGCCGCCGCGGCCGAGCGGGCCGCCGACCGCGCCGCGGCGCTGCTGCCCGGCCATTCCGCCGCCATGCAAGAGGTGCGCCGCTCGCTGTCGCGGCTGGCGCGCAGCATGGCCCCGGTGGTGATCAGCGGCGAATCCGGCAGCGGCAAGGAGCGCGCCGCGCGCGCCATCCATGCCACCAGCGGGCGGGCAGCGCATCCCTTTATCGCCGTCAACTGCGGCGCCATCCCCGAGAACCTGATGGAGTCCGAGTTCTTCGGCCATGTCAAAGGCGCCTTCACCGGTGCCGACGGGGAGCGCGGCGGCTTCTTCCAGGCCGCTAACGGCGGCACGCTGCTGCTGGACGAGGTGGCCGACCTGCCGCTGCCGATGCAGGTCAAGCTGCTGCGCGCGCTGCAGGAGCGCCGCGTGCGCAAGATCGGCGCCAGCCGCGAAGACGCCGTCGACGTGCGCGTGATGTGCGCCAGCCACAAGGACCTGGCCGCGATGGTGGCGGCCGGGCAGTTCCGGCAGGACTTGTATTACCGGCTGAACGTGCTGGCGCTGCGCATGCCCACGCTGCGCGAGCGCGGGGAAGACATCCCGGTGCTGGCACGCGCCATCCTGGACCACCTGGCGGTGCGCTACGGCGACCCGCACCCCAAGCGGCTGTCACCGCCGGCGCTGCAACGGCTGGTGGCCTACCCCTTCCCGGGCAATGTGCGCGAGCTGGAGAACCTGCTGGAGCGCGCCTACGCCTTTGCCGAAAGCGAAGAGATCGAGCTGGCCGACCTGGGCCCGCTGGACGCCGGCGCCGAGCGCGCCGGGCTGATGCATGCCCCCGCGCCGGCAACGGCGCCAAACTATTACGCCCCCTGGGGCGCCACAGGCATGTGGGCGCCGGTGCGGCCGGCCGCCGCGCCTGCGCCGGCCCTGGCAGAGCCGCCACCCGTGGCACCGGCCCCGGCCAGCGCGCCCGAAGCTGAGCCTGCCGGCGACCCCGCCGAACGTGCCTGCCGCGGCATCGTCTTCCCGATCGACCTGCCGGCCAGGCTGGAAGCCGTGGAGCGCGAGCTGATCCTGCAGGCGCTGGCGCAGACCAACTTCAACCGCACCGCGGCCGCGCCGCTGCTGGGCCTGAACCTGCGCCAGCTGCGCTACCGCATCCAGCAGCTGGGCATCCGCGAAGCCATGGACGCCGCCGACCGCAGCGCCGTGGAAGGCGAGGGCACGCCATGACCAGGCCCGCGCACCGCTACCTACCCGATGCCGACGGCTGGGTCCCCGCCGCGCGCCGCGTGCCGTCGCCCAACTTCGACGCGCGCCCGGCCGGCATGCCGGTGGACCTGGTGGTGCTGCATAACATCAGCCTGCCGCCGGGCCAGTTCGGCAGCGGCGACATCGAGGCCTTCTTCCAGAACCGGCTCGATCCCGGCAAGCACCCGTTCTTTGCCACCATCCACCAGGTGCAGGTGTCCGCGCACTTCCTGGTCACCCGCGAGGGTGAACTGGTGCAGTTCGTGCCGTGCACACAGCGGGCCTGGCATGCCGGGCAGTCCGATTTCTTCGGCCGCGCCCGTTGCAATGATTTTTCCATCGGCATCGAGATCGAGGGCTGCGATGACCTGCCGTTCACCCTGGCCCAGTACGACACCGTGGCCGCGCTGGTGCCTGCGCTGCTGGCCGCCTACCCGGTGCGCGCGATTGCCGGCCACAGCGACATCGCCCCGGGGCGCAAGACCGATCCCGGCCCGCATTTCGACTGGAAGCGCTTTGCCACAGAAGCGTCATTGCCGCCGGGTATGCTGCCGTATCGCTGCGGATCGGCCCCTCCCTCGGGTGACTGATTCATAACGTCTTTCCCCACGCCAGGGCGCCCAGTCCTGGCGCTGATGCCCCACGTCCGTGTGGGGCTATCGCACCGTCGCAACAATCAAAAAAATTTTTGTGAAATGTGCAGTTGCGAACGGTCTGGCGAAAACCCTTGCGAGTCCTAGGCTTGCGGGCATGTGGCGCTGCCGCACTGACGCCTGCGCCCTCCAAAAAGCGCTTGTCAAGACTGGTCATTCGCATTCGTTTCACTATACTTAGCCCAGTTTCAGGCAGCACCCACTATATCTAGTAGTCAAACCGGGGAGCCGGCCCAGGGGTCAGTTGGGGATCACGAAGTTCGTGCATCGTCCCGAACCTCCCTCTAAGGCCAGCGAATCACAAGAGTCCCTGGCGAAATGTTCACGTAAAGGCAGTCTGTCCGAACCCGCTTTCCAGCCGGGAGGGACGTTCTTTTCGCCGCATTTCGCCAGGGACTCTTTTGTCTCTTATTTCCAGGGTAAAAACAGGAGTTCTCATGCAAACGGCCCAGAACGAAATCACCACGGGTGGCGCCGCCGCCGGTATCGCACCGACCGCGCAGCAGACCCCCGCCAACGCCGCCAATACGAATTACCCGGATCACAAGATCATTCGTCGCAACGGCGCTGTGGTGGCTTTCGAGCCGTCCAAGATCGCCGTTGCCATGACCAAGGCCTTCCTCGCCGTGAACGGCGGGCAGGGCGCCGCTTCCGCGCGCGTGCGCGAGATCGTTGAGCAACTGACTGACAACGTGGTGCGCGCGCTGGTGCGCAGCCGCCCCAACGGCGGCGCCATCCATATTGAAGACGTGCAGGACCACGTGGAACTGGCGCTGATGCGCTCGGGCGAGCATGAAGTGGCCCGCGCCTACGTGCTGTACCGCGAGAAGCGCAAGGCAGAACGCGCCAGCGCCAGCGCCGAGGCCGTGGCCCGCGTGCAGGAAGGCGGCATCAGCGTCAACGTGACCGACGGCGGCGTGAGCCATCCGCTGGACATCGCCGCGCTGCACGCCCTGATCGACAACGCCTGCTCCGGCCTGGGCAATGCCGTCAGCGCCGAGCCGATCCTGAAGGAAACCCTGAAGAATCTGTACGAAGGCGTGCCGATGACCCAGGTGTACGACTCCGCCATCCTGGCCGCGCGTACCCTGATCGAAAAGGACCCGGACTACAGCCAGGTCACCGCCCGTATCCTGCTGCACACCATCCGCAAGGAAATCCTGGGCGCGGAAGTGACCCAGAGCGAAATGGCCACGCGCTACGCCGAGTACTTCCCCAAGTTCATCGCGCGCGGCATTCAAGCCGAGCTGCTGGACGAGCAACTGGCCACCTACGACCTGGCCCGCCTGGGCGCGGCGCTGGACGCCGGCCGCGACTTCCAGTTCAACTACCTGGGCCTGCAGACCCTGTACGACCGCTACTTCCTGCATATCGATGAAACCCGCATCGAAATGCCGCAGGCCTTCTTCATGCGCGTGGCCATGGGCCTGGCGCTGAACGAGAAAGACCGCGAAGCGCGCGCCATCGAGTTCTACCAGCTGCTGTCGTCGTTCGACTTCATGTCGTCCACGCCGACCCTGTTCAACTCGGGCACCCGCCGCTCGCAGTTGTCGTCGTGCTACCTGACCACCGTGTCGGACGACCTGGAAGGCATCTACGAAGCGCTGAAGGAAAACGCGCTGCTGTCCAAGTTTGCCGGCGGCCTGGGCAATGACTGGACCAATGTGCGCGCACTGGGCTCGCACATCAAGGGCACCAATGGCAAGTCGCAAGGCGTGGTCCCGTTCCTGAAGGTAGTGAACGACACCGCCGTGGCCGTGAACCAGGGCGGCAAGCGCAAGGGCGCGGTCTGCGCCTACCTGGAAACGTGGCACCTGGACATCGAAGAATTCCTGGAACTGCGCAAGAACACCGGTGACGACCGCCGCCGCACCCACGACATGAACACGGCCAACTGGATTCCGGACCTGTTCATGAAGCGCGTGATGGAAGCCGGCGAGTGGACCCTGTTCTCGCCCGCCACCTGCCCGGACCTGCACGACAAGGTTGGCAAGGAATTCGAGAAGGCCTACCTCGGCTATGAAGCCAAGGCCGCCAGCGGTGAACTGAAGCTGTTCAAGAAGCTGCCCGCGCTGCAACTGTGGCGCAAGATGCTGGGCATGCTGTTCGAGACCGGCCACCCGTGGATCACCTTCAAGGATCCGTGCAACATCCGCAGCCCGCAGCAGCACGTGGGCGTGGTGCACAGCTCCAACCTGTGCACGGAAATCACGCTCAATACCAATGAGAGCGAGATCGCCGTGTGCAACCTGGGCTCGGTCAACCTGGTCGCCCACATGACCAAGCAAGCCGACGGCACCTACGCGCTGGATCACGCCAAGCTGCAGAAGACCGTGCGCACCGCCATGCGCATGCTCGACAACGTGATCGACATCAACTACTACGCTGTCGACAAGGCCCGCAATTCCAACCTGCGCCACCGTCCGGTCGGCATGGGCATCATGGGCTTCCAGGATTGCCTGCACGTGCTGCGTACGCCGTACTCCAGCGACGCCGCCGTCAAGTTTGCCGACACCTCGATGGAAGCGGTGTGCTACTACGCCTACCAGGCTTCGACCGAACTGGCCGAAGAGCGCGGCCGCTACAGCACCTATGAAGGCTCGCTGTGGGACCGCGGCATCCTGCCGCAAGACTCGCTCAAGCTGCTGGCCGAAGAGCGCGGCGGCTACCTGGAAGTGGACCTGTCCAGCACCATGGACTGGGACGCGCTGCGCGCCCGCATCAAGCAGCACGGCATGCGCAACTCGAACTGCATCGCGATTGCGCCGACCGCCACGATCTCGAACATCATCGGCGTGTCCGCGTGCATCGAGCCGACGTTCCAGAACCTGTACGTCAAGTCCAACCTGTCGGGCGAGTTCACCGTGGTCAATGACTACCTGGTGCGCGACCTGAAGGAACGCGGCCTGTGGGACGAAGTGATGGTTGCCGACCTGAAGTACTTCGACGGCTCGCTGGCCCGCATCGACCGCATCCCGCAAGACCTGCGCGACATCTACGCCACCGCGTTCGAAGTCGAGCCGACCTGGCTGGTCGAAGCCGCCAGCCGCCGCCAGAAGTGGATCGACCAGGCCCAGTCCCTGAACATCTACATGGCCGGCGCCTCGGGCAAGAAGCTGGACGACACCTACAAGCTGGCCTGGCTGCGCGGCCTGAAGACCACGTACTACCTGCGCACCATGGCTGCCACGCACGTGGAGAAGTCGACCGTGTCGCGCGGCTCGCTGAATGCGGTGTCGTCGGGTAGCGATGGTGGCTCGGCCATGGACGCAGCGGCCGCATCGGCCCCGGCCATGCCGGAAGCGGAAGGCGCGGTCTGCACGATGCGCCCGGGCGATCCTGGCTTCGAAGAGTGCGAAGCCTGCCAGTAATCACGCAGTAGCGAAGTAATCAACCACCCCCGGGGTTTGCTCCCCTCTCCCGCCTGCGGGAGAGGGGCCGGGGGAGAGGGCCGGCGCCACCACAACGTGAGCCGTCATCTTTGACCACCGCGCCCCCCAATCGAATCACGGAGAATCACATCATGCTGAGCTGGGACGACGACGTTCAAGCCACCCCGCAGGCCGCACCGCAGCCTGCCCTGCAACCCGCTGCATCGGCTGCCACCGCTGACCAGCAAGGCGTCCTGCCGCCGAGCGCCACGCAAGGCGGCATCCTGGGCAACAACCCCAACGCCGCCGCCGCGCAAAGCAACCGCCGCGTCAACGCTGCCGACAAGCGCGTCATCAACGGCTCGACCGACGTCAACCAGCTCGTCCCGTTCAAGTACAAGTGGGCGTGGGAAAAGTACCTGGCCGGCTGCGCCAACCACTGGATGCCGCAGGAAATCAACATGTCGCGCGACATCGCGACGTGGAAAGACCCCAACGGCCTGACCGAAGACGAGCGCCGCATCATCAAGCGCAACCTTGGCTTCTTCGTCACCGCCGACTCGCTGGCCGCCAACAACATCGTGCTGGGCACCTACCGCCAGATCACCGCGCCGGAATGCCGCCAGTACCTGCTGCGCCAGGCCTTTGAAGAGGCCATCCACACGCACGCCTACCAGTACATCGTTGAATCGCTGGGCCTGAACGAAGCCGAGATCTTCAACGCGTACCACGAAGTGCAGTCGATCCGCGACAAGGACGAGTTCCTGATCCCGTTCATCGACACGCTGACCGACCCGTCGTTCAAGACCGGCACGCCGGAAAACGACCAGAAGCTGCTGAAGTCGCTGATCGTGTTCGCCTGCATCATGGAAGGGCTGTTCTTCTATGTGGGCTTCACGCAGATCCTGGCGATGGGGCGGCAGAACAAGATGACTGGGGCGGCAGAGCAGTATCAGTACATCCTGCGGGATGAGTCGCTGCACTGCAATTTTGGTATCGACCTGATTAATCAGATCAAGCTGGAGAATCCGCATCTTTGGACGGCGGAGTTCAAGGCTGAGATCACGGAGTTGTTCAAGAAGGCTGTTGATCTGGAGTACCGCTATGCTGAGGACACGATGCCGCGTGGGGTGTTGGGTCTGAATGCGCCGATGTTTAAGTCGTATCTGCGGTTTATCTGCAATCGTCGGTGCCAGCAGATTGGGTTGGATCAGCTGTTCCCGAATGAGGAGAACCCGTTCCCGTGGATGTCCGAGATGATTGACTTGAAGAAGGAGCGGAATTTCTTTGAGACTCGGGTTATTGAGTATCAGACGGGTGGGGCGTTGAGCTGGGATTGAGTGTTAGTTAATCAACGATAAAAATGGGAGCCGAAGGCTCCCATTTTTCTTGGCTAAAGTGGCTGCTATCGGCCACCGACGGACGTTCGTTCAGGCCCACGCCCGGACATTCGAACGTCGTCTTTACCGCTGACAGCGGCTCTTCGTTGGATGCTGCCATGCAGCTCATCGATGGTCATGCCATTCGGCAAGGAACAGTAGCCCAAAGTCGATGACCGTCTTGCTGTCGCTAATGACCTGGGGGTCAAGCCATACATCGCGCGGAGCTTCGCCCTCCTCGAACGAATGTAGGAAGCTGAAGCAGGGAGAGGTGGAGCTCGTCACCAATTCACGCCGTTACAACCTTGCGCGTCGGGAGGCGGATCTGGTTTTCCACATCACGCCTTTCGACGAGCCCGATGTCATCCAGCGCAAGCTGATGCATATTGACTACGCGTTGTATGGGTGTGTCGACCTCGTGGCCGCGCATATTTTCGAGCACTCGTGGGATGAGAAACGAACGAGTGACAGCGAGACCATAACTGGCCCATTCTAACGGCCGTTGTTGGCCCTTGCTATGGGCCGTGAAGGGGCCGTGAAGGCCGTCGCGGTCGACGCCGCCAAAACGGTATCTGCGTGGCGCTCGCGCATCGGCGGCGTGTAAATCCTGTTTTCTATAGAGCGCCGAAATTTGACATTGCTGGCCTTGCTGCTGTCAAGCGTCCTGGTGGCCGGCCTGCTTAATACTTTCGTCCGTGCCCTACACCTGTTTCTCGCCTGGCCCTGTTCCGGCTGTTGTTGGTCGGATTGCGGTTCCTGTCCCAGGCTGCTCTCGATGTCGCCGCTGAATTCCGTACCCATAGCGCAACGCCAGTGGAAACCGCTAAAAGGGTTCCTTGACTGCTGCACCGCAACATTCTATAACCATCCACATGGATGGTGTAGAGATGATATGAGGATGGCAAACATATGAAAGTCGGAAAAGGCGCACTTATGCTGGTGCCCCGATCGAAAGGCGGCGACACCGAAAAAATCACGATCAATCTGGGCCCTGTCGACCTGGGCCAGATCGATCTCCTGGTGGAAGAGGGTTTTTATTCGAATCGCACGGATCTGATTCGTACGGCCATTCGCAATCAACTGGCAGTGCATGCGCGGGCGGTCAATGAGACCGTGACCCGTCGCGCGCTCGTTCTTGGGCTGCAGCACTTTTCCAGGCAGGACCTGGAGGCCGCGCAGGCGGCCAACCAGCTTCTCGATATCCATGTGCTGGGTCTTGCCAGCATTGCATCCGACGTCAGTCCAGAGCTCGCTCTTGCCACGATTCAGTCAGTCGTGGTGCTGGGCGCCTTCCACGCCTCCGCCGCCGTCAAGGCCGCTCTGGCCGGGCGCATCAGGTAATTCACGCAATTTCACGCAACACCTGCCCCATCCGGAAACCCATCATGAAAATGAACGACGCGTTCCTCGCCTCCATGCGCGAGGCCATGGAGTTCCTGCGCACCGCCGGCCCGCTGGAGGCAACGGAGGCGATCCAGCGAGCCCTCCGGACCAGCTCGCCTTGGGGCAGTAAAGAGGGGAGCCCTGCGCCGGCGCAAGTTGTCGAAGCGTTGCTGCCAGCGGACAGCTCACCGTTCAGGAACGACGTGCCGTTCGCAAAGACGCCATTTGCCTCTCCCCTGCCCGGCCAGGCGCGGAAGGTTCCTTCGCCATCCGATGTGGAGGTCCGCGGCCATTTCAGCCTGAAGACGTTCGCCAACCACGCGGGCCAGCGCGCCTACAAGCTCTACGTGCCCTCCAGTTACCGGAACGAGCCGGTGCCGCTCATCGTGATGCTGCACGGTTGCACCCAAGACGCGGACGATTTTGCGGCGGGTACCCGCATGAACGCGCTCGCCGAGCTACATGGCTTCTTGGTCCTCTACCCGATCCAGCCGACCGAGGCGAACCCTTCCAAGTGCTGGAACTGGTTCCGGCCTGGCGACCAGCAAAGCGGGCGTGGCGAGCCTTCGCTGATCGCTGGCATCACCCGCGAGGTCATGGCCTCCCACAATGTCGATGCAGATCGCGTGTATATCGCGGGCCTGTCCGCTGGCGGCGCCATGGCGGCAGTGATGATCCATCGCTATCCCGAACTGTATGCCGCCGCGGGGATTCACTCCGGCCTGCCGCAGGGCTGTGCGCATGACCTGCCCTCCGCGCTAGCGGCAATGAAAGGTGGCAAGCGCAAGGACGCATCGCGCGTCGACGCCCAAGCGTCCATGGCCCAGCCGAAACGGCCAGTTATCGTGTTTCACGGCGATACGGGCCACACCGTGCATCCTTCCAACGGTAGTCGCATGATCGCGCCTTTCGAGGTCGGCGAGGCGCTAAAGCGAACTGAACGAAGCAGCGACGGGGGTGGACACGCATATACCCGCCAGTTCGTGACGGCGGCAAACGGCGTCGATGCCGAATACTGGCTCATCCACGGCGCACCCCATGCCTGGGCAGGAGGCAGCAGCCGCGGCTCGTTCACCGATGCCAAGGGACCGGATGCCAGTGCCGAAATGGTGCGGTTCTTCCTAGCACATCCGCAGCATCGCTAGCCCCGCGCGGCTTCGGACGCGCAAGACACTAAACTTCGATACACCGGCTGAACGATTCCATCAAGCTGTTGCATCGACCGGTTGAATCCGCAGTCGCAGACGCCCGTTTGCACATGCAAGGCGGCTAGCCCTTGACGCTAGGCCACGCAGATCACAATGCGTTTTCGTTGCACTTTGACCTTCAGCGATTGCCCGTTGAACCCTGCCTTTTCTAACCAGACACCACGCAGTCGAATCCACGGAATTTCCCGTAGGCCAGTAAAGCCATTGGTGCCGTCAGGGACAACGGGAAAGTAGGTGCGGCTAATCTTGACAGTGCGAATGGGCAACGGCGAGCTTCGTTTCGTCATGGCAATCCTTGCGAAGATTGTGAAGTTCGCCCCTGTTCAAAGGGCGGCCAGGTACGTGAACACCGCTCGCAAACGGCCCGCATGTTTCCCCTTTCGGGTCTTGTATCGATGCGCGCTACCCGGCCTTAGCGGAAGCTATGGACGAAAAAACACCGCAGTCTGTCGGGTGCGGTGAGGCCGTTACGAGTGGTGTGTTCAGCACCAACGGCAAGGCTAAGAGTTGTAGATACTGCCGCCAATGAGACAGCTCTGCATTGTGTCGCCGCAACCCACGTCCCGACACCTGCTGTTCGCAGTTATCTAGTCCATCGACCGCAGGAAGTATCTTTCCCGCAAACGTCGAGACGGGCTGTCGCAGGCCGACCACGACATCGAAGCACTGGTCGAACGCCTGGGCGAGGCAGGCTGTGAAGACGCACTCGTGGGTACCAGCCTGCCAGGACGCGTGGCGTTGTCATTTGTCCGCGAGGCAGATTCAGCGAAGGCGGCCATGGTGAGCGCCCTTGCCGATGCCCGGCGCGCCATGCCGTCCGCCACGCTGATCGAAGCGGTTCCCGATCTGGTGGGACTCACCGATATTGCCGATGCCGTCGGCATGTCCCGCCAGAACATGCGCAAGTTGATGATCGGCTATCCGGAGTCTTTCCCGGCGCCGGTGCATGAAGGCGGCACCACACTCTGGCACTTGCTGGATGTGCTTGTATGGCTGGATCAGCGCGATTACAGCATTGACCCGATCCTGTTGGATGTCGCCGCCACGGCCATGCAAGTCAACCTTGCCCGTTGCGCCAGTCAGGTGGCGCCTGCCAAGCGCGGGAGTTGCGGGCGCTGGTGGGGTAGGGACGACGCGCCGGATGCCACCCGCGTGTTCGCGCCGTCCATGCTACAGATGCAGCGCTCGCTCATCCCGGAAGTGCCCGAATCAGCTTGCTGTCCAGCACGTAGCAGGCGACAAACGCCAGAATGGTCATTCCCGCAATTATCAGCAATAGCCGTCGCTGTCCGGGGCTGACGTAGAGCAGGTAGCCAAATGCGCCGAGCCATACCAGTGCGAGGACGAGGTCAAGCAGGAGTACGGCGGCGGATACAACGCCTGCATATCCGACGAACATGTCGTCTCGCGTTGGCGCTGCGACGATGTGAAACAGGCTGAGGGCAATGAGTGATGCGGGCAGCAATACGGATGGCAGCAGGAACAACCAACGCAAGACCATCATCTGACTCCCTCATCCGCTACCCGAGCCGCCAATTTCTGCAGCCTGCGTGGCAAATCTGGAACCATGTGCGCATAGTAGAAATGACCTTCACCATTTCCAGCCGCCATTTGACTGGCGAGCTTCGGCGCCGCCGAAACCAACGAGAGCTGAGACATGCCCGCGTGGATAGGATCTCCGTGTTCCGTCAGGTCCACCACAACCACCTTGCGAATGTGTCGATGCTTGCGCAACTTGTCCAGAAATGTTCCGTCGATTGGAGAGCCGATCAACACCAGATGGTCCACAGTATGTCCCTGGTTTGCGTAGTAGTTGGCTGTCTGGGCCGCAAGCAATGACCCGTAGGAATAGCCGATCAGGTTGAATTGCGGTGCTTCGGCCGACATGCCAGAGGTAATGACCCATTCCGCATCATCCTCATAGCGGATAGTAAGTCCAGCCCGGATGGCATCAACAAGCATTCCACGATCGCCGAGAGCCGTCCGTGTTGCCGAGTTGGTGAGGCCGAGATTGAACGATCCAATGCCGGCCGCCTGAAAGGCCTTGGTAGTTAGCGGAATATAGCTGCCGTCCAACCCTGCGCCACCCCAATACAAAGTCCCCCGAGGCCGCAGCAGATACACCTTGACGTGCTCCGTGTCGGAAGTTGGCGTCAACCGTATATTGAGAGTCTTGAGCGGTTGCATGATTACGCCTCCTCCCCAAAGACCTCAAGCCTGACAGTCATGGCCTGATCCGCAAACACCCGTGTGGTGAAGCCATTGCTGTCGGTGCGGCCCTCGTGCGTGCCGTTCTCGCCCGTAAGGCAATACCGCCAGTTTGCCAACGGCTGTCCGCTAGCCTCATCAAGCAGCTGGACCCGTTGATCATGACTGGTGGCGCCGCCGGATTGCTGCGCTCGCACGGTCGCTGCAAATCCATTGGGCTTGGCGCTTTGCCGTTGGGCAGCTTCCTCGGAAGCGATGGTCATTGTGAACGGCCGCGAGGCATAGAAGACCGGTGCCGGTTGGCAGCCGCAGGCACAGATATCTCCGCTGAGTGCGACTTCCTTGCCCATGTCCGTACAAGGCACGCGTGGCCCGACGCAGACAATTGTCCCCGCGCGCTTGCATACGGGGCAGTACACGGCATCGCCTTCCCGGGCGACGGGAACGTTGTGCCAGAAGTACGAGTCGCTGCCGCCGGAAATGGTGGCGCCGTTGTTGGCCTTATCGCCTCTGATGAGATAGGTCCGGGTCACCATGGCGAAACCTCCGCACGCACGTGTACGTCAGAGATTGCTGACGTAGCGCAAAGGTTTAGGTAGGTTAATCTAGGGAGAATTGCGCTTCTGATTGAGGCCATATCCGACTCCGGTGAGCATGGCAAGTCGCCACTGGAGTCATGGAACAAGGTGCCCGGTACGGAATCAATCGGGCAAGTCCGAAAATGGCGCTAGAAACTTCCGCTTGCTGAAAATAGGGCAAAGGGCGCGAACATGACTATGCGCGTTTAGTTACGCAACACCGGAATTTTTCGATTATTTCTCCCAGCGCCAGCACAAGGGCATCATTGAGATTTGGTGGCGCCGGCAGCGCAGAACGAAGTTCTTGCGGGCGGAAACTCTGTCGCCTCGACCAGTATGAAGCTCTAGCTGCTTGAAATACGGCGTCAGCCATGGCACGCCGAGACGATTCTGCATGCCATGGTGTTGCTCATTTTGCAATATGAGACAAAATGAGAACGATGTCGTTGGCAACAGCGATGGCATCCCCCAAGCGCAAATGATAGACCGCCTGAGATCAGTATCAACAATCGTCTATGTGTGCCTCGTCTTCCGAACAATACTGGTGGCGACGCTATTCGATGTGCTCAGCCCCGTCCTCCCTCTGATCGGCGCCGACCTTGGCGTCAGCCAGGCGAGATTTCAGGCCTTCTTCTCGGCAACCTTGATGGTGGGCGCCGCCGTTTTTCTCGGTGCGCCATGGCTGGTCGATCATATTGGCAGGCTGCGCGCCGTAACCGTGAGCGCCGCGGCGGCTTGCTTGCTGGGCTTACTAAGTGCGACTGCCCAAAGCTACCTGGCCTATGCCGTAGTCTTGCTGGCAATGTTCGCGGTAAATGCTATAGGCTCCGTCGGAAACCGGGCCCTAATGCGTGACCTCTTGACCCATGAGCGATACAAGAAACTGTTTGCCTATGGCCAAGCTGCATTGGAAGCAACCAGCATCGTTGCTCCGTTGGCTGCCGGATGGCTCGCTGCTGCGTGGGGGTGGCGCGCAATGTTTGCAGCGTTCTGCATACCTCTGCTCGCGGTGCCGCTGCTGTTCGCAATGTTTCCCCCGCCGGCCGCCCCCGCCACTCGCGATGCCCGGTCATCCGGGCGGGCGATGTCATTTGGTGCGACCAGCCTTTGCATGACGGCCAGGATTCCGCTGATTCTGCTGTGCGCGACACAAAGCGGCTATACCACTTTACTGGTGGCCAAACCATTCCTATAGGAAAGCCGTTTCAGCTTGTCAGTCACTGCGCCGCCAGGGGCCGAGGCCGGCCCCATGGCGAACGGATAGGCACGTCACTTAACCCAAGCCTGGCCGCGCCGGCGGATAAAAGGTGCCACCTGAGACATGGGACTAGGCGCTGGGTACAGACTCAATTGGGCGATTTCCGAAAGTGATCCGGGAAATTTCCGTCACCGGCCTGCCAGGCCGCGTGGCGTTGCCATTTGTCTGCGAGGCAGATTCAGCGAAGGCGGCCATGGTGAGCGCCCTTAGGAACGTGCTCGAAATAACTTCCCGCTATGCGGCGTTCCGTGAGCGGATGCTGTAGTTCCACGCAGGCAAGGTTGAGTCGTACTCGATGTTCAGTGAAGCACGGACGCAACGAGTGACTGTCCGTCCGGCTTCATAGACTCCGTCAAGAATGTCAGCAGTAACTTTCAGTCCGGTTTTTGTGCAGGCTTTTTCGATCAGTTCACGAACCAGACTAACGCTGCTGAAGACTACG
>NZ_KB902921.1:0-5985 GCF_000379565.1 Cupriavidus sp. UYPR2.512
CATCCGCGATTCAACATGCACTTCACGCCCACCTCCGCATCATGGCTGAACATGGTCGAGCGGTTCTTTCGTGACATCACAACCGAGCGACTTCGCCGCGGCGTATTCACCAGNGTGCCGGAACTGGTCGACGCCATCAACGAGTACATCGCTCACCACAACACCAACCCCAAGCCGTTCATCTGGACCAAGAGCGCTCGCGACATCCTACAGAAGGTCATTCGTGCCAACCGCCGCTTAAGTTCCAAACAGAATGGAACATTGCACTAGCTTCGCGAAGCTGCGGCCTCGTTCGGGCTGCGCATGGAGAACGAGCTCGCGCGCGAGTAGTGGTAGATGAAACGCCGGGATTTTGTCCTTGAGCCACCGCCCCGGATAGGGCGATGGGGCATCGCCGTGCACGTGCAAGGCAATGCGCCCGAGCTGTGGCAGGCAGTGGCGCAGCGAATAGCGCTGCAACCGCTCACGGACGGCAAGGAATGGGGCTTTCACGCGGAGGGCTCGATCGATGGACGTGCCCCATTATCGCCGGTACCAAGGGTCGACCGGGATTCGCAAAATCCGCCACATCCCCCGGCAAGCCTCTGATTTAGCTGGAATATTCGGTACTCCGGTACCCAACCTTGTGGTTGAAGGCGCTTATCCGACCTGAAAAAACTCCACCGATTGCCCCGCATTGACCGCCCGCCGCAGCCAGGCGCGCATCTCCCCTGCCCGTCCCAGGTCAGCGCCTCGGTATTGCGGTAGCAGACCACCGATGGTGGCGGTGGGGGTGGCGGCGTATCAAAACATCCCGCCGCCTTGAGCTCGTCCACCGTCAGCCCGTAGTCGGCCATCTGCTCCTGGATCCAGCGGATCGCCGCCTGCTCAATGTTCTTGGTCATCGCTGCTGTCGGTACTGTTACTGCTGTCGTGGCCGTCATCCGGATCGCGGGACGCGACCGGGGCGCCCGGCGCTGACTGCTGTGGGTGCGGGCCTCGTTCCCCGCTGGCGCCGGGCGGGCCTTGCCCCGCCGTCGACTGCTGCCGTCCCGCTCGTACAGTGCCACGCGCAATTCTGCCAGCAGCTGACGTGCGAGCGCCGCCTCGGCTTCGGCGCGCTCGGCGCGTCGCTGCGCCGCCGCTAGCTCGGCCATTCACCCGCTCCAGCTCAAGCATGCCGGCCTTGCGCCTGTTCGGCGGCCGCGAGCCGGTCCGTCAATGCCGCAGCCTGGGCCTCGAGCCGGGCGCGGACCTCGGCCTTCGGCGGGCGTCCCCATGCTTCCCTTGCGCACCAGGCTGTAGAGCTTGTTGGCGGTGGGCGTGACGCCGTAACGGAAGAACAGCAGGCCGCAGACCTCGCGGTACAGCCTGAAGTCAGCGTTCGATGTCATCTTGAGCCGGTTCCATGGGACATCCGGTGCGCTTGAACTTAAGCAGCGCATCGTCGATCGATGGACGGCGTCACACCACGCAGATCCGACAGAAATTGGCGCCTTCATCCAGGCGCTCAATGTCGTCGCTGGGAAACGATCTGCCTGGATCTAAGAAAGGAAGTCTTCGAAGCTTTCGTGGCCGTTCCGCTGCAACCTGGGTTGTTGTCGCAGTTCCTCGACCGGTATCGGGAGATGGCGGAACACAGCAGCTACGGGTGGTCGTTCGCTGAGGGGATTGCCGACAATTGCAAGATCCTCTTCTCGTCGCCGCTCGTGGGCAACGAGGACAAGTCCAAAGCATTATGAACTGCCGTGATCGCGGTCGAGCGCCAAAACAGATTTCGCGGCGATGGACACATGCCGCAACATGGTCTCGCCCTGCGGGTGCACGCCTGATGATGGAGTATGGCTACTATTTCATGCAGAACATCGACCCGGGCCAATGTCGAGCTATGGCGATCCGTCAGGCCGTGGCATAGCTGAAATTGCGCGCCGAAGCCGAAGCTGCGGCGGCTTCACAGACTAACCCCTTCTCTTTCGGCCCGGACCAATAAGAAAACGGGCCAGCCGGCCCGTTCTTCATCGCGTCGTACCCGACCGCCACTCGGGCAACTCAGGGAAGTTACTTCGCGTAGAGCGCTTGGCTGCTTCCTTCAGCTTCGTCTTCATGGCAGAAGTGACGACAACGGTCTTCGCAGCCGTGACGGCGCGCACGACCACTTTCGGTGACTTTTGTGTCATACGAGCTTGATTCGTCTTGAGCGCTTGAGTCATATCATCTCCTTGCCGTGTAAGTAGTCTAACAGCTTTCGCCAGGACGGGCTTTCGGCAGCGAGATCGAACTCCATCAGTCGTTGGGAGCCACATCGCTCCCACCACGCTTGATCGAGCCCAACCACGTCCTGGACGGTCCGGCACAAAGCAAGATGGGGTGCAGCCTGCGTCTCACCCGGTTCAAGTTCGGCATCGAAACCAACCTTAGGCCAGAATTTAAATCCGATCATCTTCGGATCGTGCCCCACTCCCCCACCGGCGATCAAAGAAATGTGCCTGTAGCCCATCCGGTGAGCCATCATCGCGCACAACGCGAAGGCGATCGTGCCCAGTCCATCAGGAGCACCTTTTTTCAGATAGAAGTGATCGACGTGAACGGCAGCGGCGACCGGATCGCCATCGCCCGGCCCTTCATCGTTCGCGGCATCCTCAATATACAGCGAGGGACCATCCTCCTCGAGGTAGATGCCCACCCGATTCTTGTGACCCTCATGCACGACGACAGGGTTGATCGTTGTGTAGTAAGTGCCGGGTGGCCTGTCGTCTGGCCCATGCCCACGTTCGGCTTGCTCGTGTACGCGGGAGCCGTTGAAGATCATCATCAGTTGGGCCATTTCACGGCTCTCCAGCTCACGACCGTCGAGCGAGAGAAGATCGCCCTCTTCAACCTCCACGCCATCCCAGCGAAAGGCACCGCTAAGGAATTCTTGCGCCATCGACGACGCGCACAGCACCTCATAGACCGCGCGAAGATCACTTTCAAAAAATGGTGTGGTAGGAAGCGCCATATCAAAAAAAGGGTTGGCCCCGCAACGGCTTCGCACGGAGCTTGAATGTTTCGAGCCCGGATGATTTCTCAGACCGCCCGAACCACAAAGTTGCCGTTCGGTCCGTCCCATTCGACCCGAGGGCGTCGACCCTCGGTAAGCAGTTTGCGCACAGTTTGGATGACATCGGGGTGCATCTCGCCCCGATCGGCGCGCGCCTGGGCACCAGTGCCGATTTCATACATCCCGCCACAGGCGGTGCAGTCGTAAAGGTAGCCATTGCCGCCTCGCAGTGTGGTGCGGTAAGAGTTCGTCGTGCACAGAGAGCAAGTCGTTGGTTCGGTCATTTGGCGTAATCACTTAGATCTAGAACGAAGTCGCGCGGTGGCTCGAGGCCCCGGCACTGGCAATTGCAATATTGTGCCCCAGTAGGTTGATGCCGCTGAAGAGTGGCATTGAGATCTGACACCCGCGCCAACCGCTATCACAAGCGATGCGTTGCCAGACCGATCCGCTGTTGAAGCCGGGAGCACTGGCGTTATCCGACCCGATAAAATTCCACACTCTGCCCCGCATTGACCGCCCGCCGCAGCCAGGTCGGCATCTCCCCCTGGCCATCCCAGGTCAGCCCCTCGGCGTTGCGGTAGGAGAGCGCAGGAGGAGGAGGTGGCGGTGGCGGCGGGGGTGGTGGCGGATCAAAGCACTCCGCCGCGTGCAGCTCCTCCATGGTCAGGCCATAGTCGGCCATCTGGTCCTGGATCCAGCGGATCGCCGCCGCCCGCTCAGTGTTCGTGGTCATCGCTGCTATTGGTACTGTCGCTGTTGCTGCGGCCGTCTTCTGGGGAGAGGGTCGGGGCCGATCCGAGCTGTTCTTCGCCCTGCGCTTCGCCCCGCGCAATTCTGCCAGCAGCTGACGCGCGAGCGCCGCCTCGGCTTCGGCGCGCTCGGCGCGTCGTTGCGCCGAAGCCAGCTCGGTGCCCACGCGCTCGAGCTCGAGCGCGCGCCGCCCTTGGGCCTGCTCGGCGGCCGCGAGCCGGTCCACAAGCGCTCCGGCCCGGGCCTCGAGCCGGGCGCGGACCTCGGCCTGCGCCACCGCGGCGTCACGCGCCTCGCTGCGCGCCGCAGCCAGTTCGCCGCGCAACTCCTCGGCGGTGCGCTCGCTCTTCTGCCGTGCGGTGCGCTCCTGGTCGAGTTCGCGCAGCGCGCGCCGCTCGCTCGCCTCGGCCCGTTCCTGGGCGATGACCACCTGCTCGCGCGCGCTCGAGTTCGGTCGAGAATTGGGTGCGCAGTTCCGCCAGCTAGCGCCCCGCAGCCTCCAGCTCCCCCCGCCCCGCTTCCCATCGCGCCCGCGTCGCGGCGTGCGCCTGGCGCTCGGCCGCCAGTTCGGCCTGCACGGCGTCGTGCGCCTGCCGGGCCTCGCCCAGCTGCGCGGACAGCGCCAACGCGTCCTCGCGCGCCATTGCCGTCTCCGCGCGCGCGGCATCGCGCACCAGCTTCCGCCAGCGCTCGGAGGCGAACGTAGTCGACCATCAGAACTCGGCACTGATTCAGGCGAAATCAAGATGCGCGCGATTGCGATTAGAAACAGCGGGAAAACCCAACGTCAAGCCATAATTGATGCCGCGACAGAACTAAGAATCGAGCTCAAGCCATCTTACATCAGCTACCCTGGCAGCCACTTTGAGCGTTGGCGGAAGTAAGGTCACGAATAGTTCATGGAGCATCCCCGACCACGTCATTGGCCGTCTCGTACTCGGGTCTTTTGGCTGCAGATTGATACGGTGGCCGGCCCGCCGCTCGCACCAAGGCTTCCGAGGTCCCTTCTCTCGCAAATGTCGCCCCTTTCCTCGGGTCATTGACTCACAAAGAATTTGGAGGCGCGACCGTATCCAATTGCAGCACTAAGACAATCACCCCTTGTCGCGCTTGGCCGGCATCAGCGCTCAACGTCAATTCGAGACGGGCCGCCTGCCACACGAAGCACGTTGCCCTCTGGCGTCATCTGCCGCGGAAGGTCGTTGAATGTCGGTCGGCTCGGCCTTGCCGTTGTGGCAGGCCGTAACGTGGATACCGCCGCCACACGACGCGCCCGGCTGATTGCAGGAGCACCCACACGACTTTTCTTCGGTTTGTGTGCCGATGGCTTTGGGGGTTTCGCGGCCGAACTGAGCGCCTCCGGCGGGTTCCAGACTTCTATGTAGCGCTCGCCGGCAAACGCCGAGGCTGCCAGTATTATCGTTGCCAGGCCGACCAGTAGATTCTTGGCCAATCTCGTCTCCGCGTTGTGTTGTCGCGACCGGAGCGAGTTCCGCTTTTGGCCGCGGCGTATTCTCGCACACCGGCCCTGAACCAAACGCGGGGGTCAGTCGAACGCGACCTTCTGTTGGTGTCCGACCGGAGACCGTCAGTTCAACCCGAGGCTGAGCGCCGGCGCACGCGGTTGGAGCAGGCCGTGGCCAGCATGCGCGCGCAGGATGGACGCGGGCCGGTGATCCGACCCTCAGCCGAGCGTGCGTCCGACGACGACGGCCATCGTCGCAGCGTGTCCTTCCGCCACGCCCGTGCGCCAGTTCGGCGCCACCCCGCGTCGCGGGCCATCCGACGATCCGCACGCTGGATCCGGCGCTGCGCACGCCCCTGGCGGATGGGGTGCGCGTCCATGCGGCGGGCCTTCCATTTTCCTGGCGGCTCGTTGCCCCGCGATCCGCAATAGACAACTTAAATCGTGAGGCACAGGGAGGAAGGAACAGACTCTTAAACGCACCCCTTTCAAGGTGACGAGAAATAGGGCACCCTCCGTGTTCTCGAACGAAAGCCGGAGTGAGTAGCGTGGTACTGGATGCAGTGGTGGAACGCTTTATCGAACACAGCCCGATCAGTGTGATGGCGCGTCTGGGCTTGCAACGCGCCCTCGATGCGGCCTGGATCGACGAGTTGTTCGAGCAGGAGCGTGAAACGCAGTACACGCGGGAGCTATTGTTCTCGACGACGGTTGAGATCATGTCGCTGGTTGCCGTTGGCCTGCGCCC